>CAXTFI010000132.1:0-13933 GCA_964243255.1 uncultured Hymenobacter sp. | reverse complement strand
GCCGCGCGCCCCGCGCCCCGGCCGCAGTTGCCCGTAGCTGCCGCGCCGCGCCCGCCGGCCCGCCCCGCCGTGGCCAGCATACCGGAAGTTAACAAGGTCAAAATCAAAGAAAATCCCCGACGGCGCGGCTTCTTTGCACGGCTGTTTGGGCGTAAGTAGTTGTCAGACAAATATTTAAATGGTTATTCTGGTGGGCCCCGTGAGGCACCCACCAGAACAATCAATCCCCTACGCCAGCTTCCACCCGGCCCGGTAGTCGCGCTTCACAAAGCGATTAACCTCATCCAGGTTGGTGATGCGCATCTGCTGGTTGTCCCAGAGCAACTTGAGGCCGCGGCCGGGGTAGTCGAAGCCCTGGCCCGTGGTCCGGGGGCGCTGCAGGTCGTAGCCGCGCACGGCCAGGTTGGCCATGAGCAGGGCTTCGGTGAGCGGGCCGGCCAGCTCGAAGGGCGAGCTTACTTGCATTTTGCCGTAGCCGGCCAGGCAGGCTTCTACCCATTGGCCGTAGTGGCCATTGGCCTGGCCCGGCACGCGAGCCAGGGTTTGGGGCGTGCGCACCTCCTGGTTGCGCGCGAGGGGCAGCAGGCGCGGGTCGGCCGAATAAGTGCTGGCCATCATCTTGCCCTTGTCGCCAATGAACAGGATGCCGTTGCCGCCGTCGCCAAACAGCTCGTTGGCCCCCAACTCGTCGGGCCGCTCGGGCTGAATGCCGCCGTCCATCCAGTGCATCGTCACGTCGCGCTGGGTTTTGTTGGTCTTCGGAAACGTGAGCGTGACGTGGCTCGACGGCGGGCAGCTCTCGGGGAAGTAGCCCCGCTTAAACTCATCCACGTACACGCTGCCCACGCTGGCCTGCACGGCGTTGGCATACTGCAGGTTAAGGACTCGGAAGGGCGCTTCCATGAGGTGGCAGCCCATGTCGCCGAGCGCGCCGGTGCCGTATTCCCACCAGCCGCGCCAGTTGAAGGGAATGAGCTTGTCCACGTAGTCGCGCTGGGGCGCGGTGCCCAGCCACAGGTCCCAGTCGAGCTCGGCGGGCGGCGTCATTTTGGTAGTGGGCCAGGCAATGCCCTGGGGCCACACCGGCCGGTCGGTCCAGCAATACACCGTGTGCACCTCGCCGATGGTGCCCGCGTCGTACCACTCCTGCAGCTGCCGCACGCCGTCGTTGGACGCGCCCTGGTTGCCCATCTGGGTCACCACCTTGTAGCGCTTGGCCGCCTCGGTGAGGGTGCGCGCCTCGTAAATGTCGTGGGTCAGCGGCTTCTGCACGTACACGTGCTTGCCCAGCTGCATGGCGGCCAGGGCAGTTACGGCGTGGTTGTGGTCGGGCGTCGACACCGACACCGCATCAAAGTGCTTGTGCTCCTTGTCAAACAGCTTGCGCCAATCCTTGTAATAGCCCGCCTGCGGAAAAGCCTGGCGCGAGTGGGCCGCCCGGCGGTCGTCCACGTCGCAGAGGTAGGCGATGCGGGCCTTGCCGGTTTTGGCAAACGCGGCGATGTCGCTTTCGCCCTTGCCGCCCACGCCCACGCTGGCAATCACCAGCTGGTCGCTGGGCGCGGTGTAGCCCTTGCCCCCGAGCACGAAGCGCGGCACAATGAGAATGCCGGCCGTGGCAGCCGTGCCTTGTTTAATAAACTGACGGCGGGAGGTATCGGTGGTTTCGGGGAGCTGGCTCATGGGCAGGTAGCTAGGTGGGAAAGGGAGGGCAAAAGGTAAGAAAAAATGGGGAGTTGCCTGAACTAGAGGCCGCGCCGGCGCGGCTCGTTCAGTTACTTTGCCTCCCCACCGCTGTCTTTCGCCCATGCGCCCCGCCGATTCTACTCTTCCTGCCCGTCTGGTTTCGCTCGATGTATTTCGGGGCCTCACCGTTATGCTGATGGTGGTGGTAAACAACCCCGGCGACTGGGGCCACATCTACCCGCCCCTGGAGCACGCCGCCTGGAACGGCTGCACGCCCACCGACCTGGTTTTCCCGTTTTTCCTCTTCATCGTGGGCGTGAGTTTGGCCTATGCCCTGGCCGGGGCCCGGCGCAGCGGCGCTTCTGTGGGGCCGGTGCTGGCGCGGGTGGCGCGCCGGGCGGCCATTTTGTTCGGGCTGGGCGTGCTCACCTCGCTCTACCCGCACTTCGGCTTTGCCACGGTGCGCATCATGGGCGTGTTGCAGCGCATCGCGCTCGTGTACCTGGGGTGCAGCTGCCTGTACTTGCTCACGGGCTGGCGCACGCAGGCTATTATCTTGATAAGCTGCCTGATAGCCTACGCAGTGCTCATGCAGCTGGTGCCCGTGCCCGGCGTTGGCCCCGCCAACCTGGCGCCCACCACCAACCTCGGGGCCTGGCTCGACCGCACGGTATTTACCGAAGCCCACCTCTGGAAAACGTCCCGCACCTGGGACCCCGAGGGCCTGCTTGGCACCCTGCCCGCGCTGGGCACCGGCTTGTTGGGGCTGCTGGCGGGCCAGTGGCTGCGCTGGCCCGGCCCCGCCCCCGTGGCCAAGCCGCTGGGCCTGGCGCTGGCCGGCGCGCTCGCCGTGGGCCTGGGCCTGGTTTGGAGCAGCTGGTTTCCCATCAATAAAGCCTTGTGGACCAGCTCCTACGTGCTATTCACGGGTGGCTTGGCGCTGGCGCTGCTGGCGCTGCTCTACTGGCTCTGCGATGTGCGCGGCTACCGGCGCGGGCTGGGGCCGGTGCTGGCGTTTGGGGTCAATGCGATGGCGGTGTTTTTCTTCTCGGCCATTCTCTCGCGCACCTTCAGCTTGCTGTGGCTGACTGGCCCGGCCGGCCAGCCGCTGGGCCTCAAGGAGTGGCTGTACGAAGGCGGCATAGCGCCATTTTTTAGCAACCCCCGCACGGCCTCCCTGGCAGGTGCGGTAGTATGTTTGCTCATCTGGCTGGCTGTGCTTAGCTTGCTGCGGCGTCATAATTGGGTCTGGAAAGTATAAAACGTTCCTGTTGCATCGTAGTTGCATTATGAGCTGACTTCAATTTGAAACTTTGTTGCAAATTAGATAACTGCTTGTTGAGCAGCATCTAACAGTGTTGCTGTTGAGCTGCTTACAAATGCGTTGCGGTGCTTCCAGTTTATTTAGGGTATGAAAATTCTCATCATCGGTGGCGGCAACATGGGCCTGACCTACGCCCGCAGCTTTGTGCGCGCCCACATCACCTCGCGGCTCGACCTGCGCCTGCTGGCCCGCTCGCCCGAACGGGTACCCGCGCTCGCCGCCCACGAAATTGGCACCGTGTGGGGCCAGCCCCAGGACTGCGTGCCGGGCGCCGACATCCTTATTCTGGCCGTGAAGCCCCAAGATTCCGGGGCGCTGTTTGAGACGCTGCGTGGGTTGGTGCAGCCGCAGCAAGTGGTGCTCAGCATCATGGCCGGGGTGCGCATCGCCACCCTGCGCGAGGCGCTGGGCACGCCCAAAATCATCCGGGCCATGCCCAACCTGCCCGCCCAAATCGGCATGGGCATGACGGCCTTTACCAGCACCGACGAGGTGACGCGCGCCGAGCTGGTGCAAGTGCAAAATCTGCTCAGCACCACCGGCAAAACGGTGTACGTAGAGCAGGAAAGCGCCATCGACGCCAGTACCGCCATCTCGGGCAGCGGCCCGGCTTACGTGTACTACTGCATGGAAGCCCTGATGGCCGCCGCCGCCCAGATGGGCTTTGCCCCCGCCGAAGCCGAGCTGCTGGTCAGCCAGACGTTTCGGGGCGCGGTGGAACTCTACAGTCAGGCCGGCCTCAGCTGCCAGGACTGGATTGCCCGCGTGGCCTCCAAGGGCGGTACCACCGAAGCCGCCATGCAGGCCTTCGGCAGCGGGGCCGTGCGCGAGGGCCTTATGGCCGGGGCCGAGGCCGCCCGCGCCCGCGCCGAAGAGCTGGGCAAGCGCTAGTATAAGTTAACTTATTGTGTAATAAGCAGTTGTCTTATGAAGAAAACAGCTTTGCTCGCCGGTGCTACCGGGCTCATTGGCAGTGCGTTATTGCCGCTGCTGCTGGCTTCCGACCGCTACGCCAAGGTGATTGTGGTGGGCCGCCGCCCGGTACCCACGCAGCATCCCAAGCTGCTGCAAGTCGTCACGGACTTAAGCCAGCTCGAAGCGGAGCGCCTGCGCCTTATCGCCGACGACGTATACTGCTGCCTGGGCACTACCATCCGGCAGGCCGGCTCGCGGGAAGCTTTTTATAGCGTTGATTTTCTGTATGTTGTGCAATTAGCGGCGCTCACGGCGGCCAATTTTGCCGCCCAGTTTCTGGTGGTGTCGTCACTGGGGGCCGATGCCGACTCGTATGTCTACTACAGCCGCGTGAAGGGCGAAATGGAAGCGGCCGTGCGGCAAACGCCGTTTCGGGCCATTCATATTTTCCGGCCCTCTCTGCTGCTGGGCAACCGCGCCCAGCCCCGCCTCGGTGAGCGCCTGGGTGCCTTCGTGCTGGCACTGGCCCGCCCGCTACTGCGGGGCGGCTGGCGCAAGTATCGCCCCGTGGCCGCCGCCGCCGTGGCCCAGGCCATGCTGCGCGCCGCCGAAGAAGACGGTGGCGGCATCCGGGTGCATAACTCCGATGCGCTATAAGAAAATAAGCAATTTGCTGATAGCAAATGAGTTGACTTAGTAAAAACTAAGAAGCTACTAAGAATTTCTACTCTAAATAGCCTTTAAAAAAAACCCCCTGACAGCTACTGCCATCAGGGGGTTTAATTACAAATTGCTTCGGCCAGGTAGCCTACCAGCGGCGGCCATATCCCCGGCCGTAGCCCCGGCCATAGTAGCCGCGAGGCGCATAATACACGGGGCGCGGGGCATAGTAAACCGGGCGCGGGGCGTAGTACACGGGCACTGGCGCGTAGTACACGGGGGGTGGCGGGGCTATTACTACGGGTGCCACGGGTGGGTAGTAGCCGCGCCCGTAGTAGGGCTGGCCAATTCGGGCGCTGATAACGACCTGGGCCGAGGCAGTACCTACGCTGAGCACACCCAGCAGCAAGGCAAACAACAAGGGGCGGATACGCATAACTTGTTCGTGCCGAAGCACGCAGCAAAAGAGTGAGAAAAGGAATTAGAAACTTGCGAGCAGGTGTAACTTAAGCGGACTTCTCAAGGAGAACTACTAACGACCCCGACGGCCACCGTAGTACCCGCCCCCATAGCCGCCCCGGCCACCACCGTGGTAGCCCCGGTCGCCGCCGCCGTGATAGCCACCGCCGTAGTACGGCCGCGCCGGCGCAATGATGACCGGCCGGGGAGCGTAGTAGCGCGGGCCATAGTAGCTGGGACCATAGTAAGGATACGGGGCGCCTACGCTAGCCCCGGCATACACGCCAGGGGCGCAGCTGCTCAGACCCAAACCCAGGCCCAAAATCAAAAACAGGGAAAAAACCAAATTACGACGCATAATAGGGCAGGGGCCACGGCCCCCGATTTAGAGTTGTTTGGAACAACATTTGGTTAGACAACACGCATGGCGGCGAGTTTAATTGCCGAAGTATCTATCGGCTTGGCAAGACCAACTTAAACCGTCGTTGCTGACTAACATATTGCCAAAACCTTGCCAAAAAACGGCTGCGCAACACTAATTTATTTGCCTCATAACCTATTGATTACAAGCTTACTAAAAAATATTATGAATGAATCAAAACCCGTCTGCCTGTGTTAGATAAGCAGTCCGTTACCCGCTTTAGTTCAGTCATGAAAAATCCCGCTGATTACCTGTCCAGCCGCGTGTTTGAAGCCCGTCGTCCCCGCCGCGAACTGCAACCTGTAGTGGCGTATGCCGATGCCGTGCAGGCCATCGAGCAAGCCTTGGCCGATGCCGAGAAGTACAAGTATCTGCTGATGCGTGCCCTCCGCCGCCACCACGATGATTTGGCTGCGGCAACACCCCTGGCTACCCCAGCCAGTCCCGCCGACGCGCGGGTGCTGCCACTCTACCCCGCCGGGTTGCCCATGGCAGCTTAAGAGGTGCCGGTATAGCATCAAGTGCCACGTGCCGCTCTGGTTTCGACCAGGGCGGCACGTGGTTTTTAGGGCTGTGCGGCCCGGTAGCGCTGCACCAGCACCTGGGCCAACGCCGCCGCCTGCTGGCGCAGCTCCGGCACGGCCGTCGACTCAAAAGACTCTGGCCGCCGGCTGGCCCCCAGTGTAAATAAGCCCCCGGCGCTGGGCTGCCCGCTGGGGCCCAGCAGCGCGCCCGTGGCATCGGTGACAATGCCCAGCCGCAGCACGTCGGGCGTGAGGCAGCCGGTGGCGCGCAGCTGCTGCACCAGCCGCACTTGCAGCCGGTTGTAGTCGAGCAAAGGGCCAGTGCAGCAAATGACGTGATTGGCTAGCAGGTGGGTAGGCGCTTTGCCGGCCTGGGCCACGCGCACGCGCAGGCTGGCCTCGGCAGGCACAATCTCCACGGCCCGGCCGGCGTGGGTTTGCAGCTGCCCGCTGGCAGTCAGCTCGGCCAGTAGCGCGGTGCCGCTGGGCGCAATGCGGTGCCGCGCCTGCGACCAGCGCCCCGCCAGGTGCCGCAGAAACCGCGCCTGCTCGGCCAGCGGCCAGTTCGCCCAAATGCGGCCCAGGTCGGGCCGCAGCGCGTCAATCACCGCCCGCCAGCTAATGCCCAGCGCGGCCGCCCGCGCCAGGTGGGCGCGCACCCGGCGCAGCACGCTCAGCACGGTGGTTTCGGCCGCCAGGTCGGGGTAAAAATTGGGGTAGGTCGGCGCGTGGGCGGGGCCGTGGGCGGCGGGCCAGTGCCCGCGCCGGGCCACCACTTGCACTAGGCCGCGGTGGCCCTGGGCGCGCAAAGCCAGTAGCATATCCACGGCCGTGAGGCCCGCGCCAATGAGCACCACCGGCTCATCGGGGCCAATGCGGGCGAGCGTGCCCGCGGCCCAGGGGTCGGCGTGGTAGCCGGGGTGCTGCTGGTAGCGGTGGTCGGGCCCGGTGGGCGGGGGCGGCGGAAAGTTGCCCAGCGCCAGCACCACCGCGTGGCTGCGCAAGGTGCGGCCGTCGGCCAGCTGCACGGCGCGGCGGCCATCGGGCAGCAGCGGCGCGGCCAGTGCTTCGGTGGTATAGTGCTTGATTTTCAGATTATTACTCGCCATGCCAGCCGCGGCCGCTAGCTCCTGCGCCAGGTAGCGGCCGTAGGTAGCGCGGGGCGCAAACTCGGGCACGCCGGCGGCGGCTTCGGGCTGCCGGGCCAGCCAGGCCGCAAAATGGCCGGGGTCGTGGGCCCAGGCGCTGAGGTTGCCGGGCCGCACATTAAGCAATAGCTCGGGCCACGGCGCCGAGTAAGCCAGGCCGGGGCCGGGCGTGGCGCGCGGCTCCACCAGCGCCACTTCGATGGGCAGCTGCCCCGCCTGCCGCGCCAGATGCAGCGCCAGCGCCGTGCCCGCAAAGCCGCCACCCACGATGGTAATAACGTAAGGAACAGGGGCAAACGTGGACATGGGCAGGCAATTAAATGGCTCCGGGCGTACGGGCGCGCTCCGGCTAGGTTTGCAAATAACTCCCAACCAGCCGGAACTTGCCGCTTACTTATGCCCATGCTCCTGCTTTCGCTCGAAACTTCGTCGTCCATTTGTGCCGTGGCCCTGCACCACCTGGCCGACGGCCGCCTGCTTGGCCAAACCGAGCTGCGCCTCGAAAAGTCGCACTCTACCCACCTCACCGTCCTCATCGACCAGCTCGTGGCCAACGCCGGCCACGCGCTGCCCAACCTTGCCGCCGTGGCCCTCAGCGATGGCCCCGGCTCCTACACCGGCCTGCGCATTGGGGCGGCGGCCGCCAAGGGCTTGTGCTTTGCCCTCGATGTGCCGCTGCTGGCCGTGGGCACCCTGCCCGCGCTGGCCCACCAGGTAGCCACCCGCACACCCCGCGCCGACACTTACCTCTATTGCCCCATGCTCGATGCCCGCCGCCAGGAGGTGTACACCGCCCTCTACCGCGCCAATGGCACCGAAGTGCTGGCTCCCAGCAACTTAGTGCTCGATGCCGATACACTCGCCGAACATTTAGCCCACCACTCTGTGTTATTCTTTGGTTCGGGCGCGGCTAAGTTCCAAGCCTTGGTCGGCGACAATCCCCACGCTGTTTTCTTACCCGACGTGCAGCCTTCAGCCATAAGCATCGGCGAGCTGGCAGTAGCCGCCTACCACCGCCAGGAGTTTCAGGACGTGGCATACTACGAGCCGTTTTACTTAAAAGAAGTATACACCACCACCCCGAGAAATAACGACAAATGATTAATTTTTTAATGATTAACGTTTGGCAATAATTGGCCTAATCAGATGTCATTAATCATTGACCATTAACAATTAATCATTAAGAATGGAACCGCTTTTCGTCAACCGTGTCGCCGCTTCGGGCCTCGTTACCCTTAATTTGGAAGACTACATCCACCCCGGCGACCGGGTGGTGTACGACATCAAGGACAACCTCTTCCACGGCCTGATGCTGCGCGAAAAAGACTTCCGCGAGTTCGTCAAAACTCATGACTGGACGCAGTACGCCGGCCAAAACGTAGCCATTATCTGCTCGGCCGATGCCATTGTGCCCACCTGGGCCTATATGCTGCTGGCCAGCAAGCTGCAAGGCCACGCGCACCGCTATGTGTTCGGCAATGAAGAGGCATTGGAGCAGTCGCTTTTCGAAGAAGCCATTGCCGGCATCAACCCCACCGACTACCAGGACGCCAAGCTGGTTATAAAAGGCTGCGGCGACAAGCCCGTGCCCACCTTCGCCTACGTCGCCATCATGCAGCGCCTGCTGCCCGTGGCCGCCAGCATCATGTACGGCGAGCCCTGCAGCACCGTGCCCCTCTACAAAAAGCCCAAAGCCGCCTTGGCGCAGTAAGCGCTCAGCGAACCTCTGCGTACCCCTCTGCGCCCTCTGCGGTAAATGACGTTGCGCCGCTCGCGCCATATGCCCGCCAAGCCCCGACCTTTGCCGGCGTGCCAACTCAACCTTACCAGATAAATTTTCGCACCGGGGCCGCCATTGTTATCGCCAACATGGTCGGCACCGGGGTTTTCACCAGCCTCGGCTTCCAGATTCTGGGCATCCAGAGCGGCTTCGCGCTGCTGATGCTCTGGGTAGTCGGCGGCCTCATTGCCCTGTGCGGGGCCGTGAGCTACGGCGAACTGGCCGCCGCCATGCCCCGCTCGGGGGGCGAGTACCACTATCTCAGCCAGATATACCACCCGGCGCTGGGCTTCTTATCGGGCTGGGTGTCCGCCACGGTGGGCTTTGCCGCGCCCACGGCGCTGGCCGCGCTAGCGCTGGCGCAATACGCCCAAAGCGTGTGGCCAGCCCTCACCACGCCACTGCTGGCGGGTACCTCCTTCACCGGGGCCACCGCGCTGGCGGTGGGCGTGGTGCTGGCCCTGGCCCTGGTGCACGGCCGCAGCACCCGCGCCGGCAGCCGCTTGCAGGTGATTATTACCGCGGTGAAAGTGCTTGTCTTAGTGAGCTTTATCGCCGCCGGGCTGGTAATGGGCCAGCCGCAGCCGCTACGCTTTGCCCCCGTGGCGGCCGACTGGCGCGCCCTGCTCAGCCCCGTTTTTGCCGTGTCGCTGGTCTACGTCAGCTACGCCTACTCGGGCTGGAACGCTGCCGTGTACCTCACCGGCGAAATTGAGCGTCCGCAACGCAACCTCTCGCGCATCCTGCTCACCGGCACGGCGGTGGTCCTCTGCCTCTACGTGGGGCTGAACTACGTGTTTTTGCGCGCTACCCCGCTGGCCGTGCTTAAGGGCCAGGTCGAAGTGGGCTACCTGGCGGCCAGCTGGCTGTTTGGCCCCGTAGCGGGCCGCCTCACGGGGGCCATTATCGCGGCGTTGCTCGTGTCCACCATCAGCGCCATGATTTTCGCCGGCCCCCGCATCGTCCAAACGATGGGGGAGGACCTGCCCGCCCTGCGGTGGCTGGCCCTGCGCAGCGCCGCTGGCATCCCGGTGCGGGCGTTATTTTTGCAAGTAGCTATCACCCTGCTGTTTATCATAAAGCCCGATTTCAAAGCTGTGCTGGTTTACGCGGGCTTCGTGCTCAATCTCTTCACGTTTCTCACCGTGCTGGGCGTGTTTGTGCTGCGCTGGCGGCAACCCGAGCTGCCACGCCCGTACCGCGCCTGGGGCTACCCGTTTACGCCGCTGCTGTTTCTGGCCCTCAGCGCCTGGACTCTCCTGTTTATCATTAAGGATAAGCCCACCGAGTCGCTCTACGGCCTAGCCACCGTGGCCAGCGGCTTGCTGGTTTATTTTGCCGCCCAAAAATTCCGCCCGGCTCCCCAGCCTGCTTAAGCGCCCTTTTTTATCATTCACCGGCTCTGCCCTCCCGTACCCGGCCGGTCCCGACTATTCTTTCTTAATGCGCCTTTCTCTGCTTTTTCTAGTGCCGGCCCTCGGGCTGCTGGCCGCCTGCTCCAACTCCGCCACCGAGCAGCAAACCACTACCAAGACCGAAACAATGGCCGACACGGCCAATAAAGTGTCTCCCGCGCCGCCGGCTGCGCCTCCTAAAAGCACTGCTGCTCAACCTGCTACCAAACCTGTTGCCCCGCTAGCTCCCGACACCGCCGGCGTCCAGGGCGTGGCCAATTACCTGGCCGGCCTGCCGCCGCAGGTTGGTACGCCGCTGGCCAAGCTAGCCGCCCAGCCTACTTGGCAGGCTTTTGCCAAAGACCAGGATAAAAGCTGGGCTAAGTACCACGCTACCCACACCGAGCGCATGGGCCACTGGGCCGCCACCGAGCTGGATTCGGTGCGCCAGGCTAGCGCCACGCTGTTCTACCCATTCAGCGGCCCCGATTTTTTAAATGCCTTCACGCTCTTCCCCGCCAGCCGCACCTACGTCCTGATTGGCCTGGAGCCCGTGGGCAGCATTCCCACGCCCGCCAACCTGGCCAATCCCATTGTGCTCGGCGCCGTCAAGAAATCGTTGTGGTCAGTGCTGAATTTCAGCTTCTTCCGCACCAACGACATGGCCGTAGACCTCAAATCCGTCAACCTCGACGGGGCCGTGCCGCTCCTTATGCTTTTCGCAGCTCGCACCGGCAATCACCTGCAGTCAGTGCGCCCCGTGCAGCTCGACGCCCAGGGCCAGCTTCAGGAAATCACCGACACCACCCGCGCCCCCGGCCCCAACCAAAGGTCAGCGTTAACCAAAACCATCCCTGGTGCCGAGCTAAAGCTGCAAGCCGCCGATGGCACCCAAAAAACCATCTACTACTTCTCCGCCGACCTCAGCGACTGGAAGCTCACTACCAAAGATGCCCCCCTGCGCTACGTGCGCAGCCTCGGCCCCCTCACCACCTACGTGAAATCGGCCACCTACCTCATGCACAAGTCGTATTTCTCCAAAATCCGCAACCTCGTGCTAGCCCGCAGCAACTACCTGCTGCAAGACGATAGCGGCATCGCCATGAAGTATTTCTCGCCCGGAAACTGGCAGTTTACCTACTATGGCACCTACAAGCGCCCCATCAACCTCTTCGCCAAGCAATACCAGCCTGCACTAACCACCGCCTACCACGACAGCCTGCACCGCGCCCGCCCGCTCCCTTTCGGCACCGGCTACAACTGGCGCCAAACCGATAGCAACCTCCTGCTCGCTAAGCGCCGCACCCTTCTTAGCAAATAGCGCCGCAAAACAGGGTAGGAGAAAGGCTGGAAAAGCAACCGATTCTACAGCTCATGCACAAACCTCAATCCGCCGCAACGCTACCGCTTATTAATACCAGAGAACGGGTCGGGGCTAAGGCTTCCCGATTAAAAGGCCGTGGTAGCATCTATCACGGCCTTCCTTATTATATACGCTATGAAAACCCCTTATCCATGAAGCTAATCCTGTTCCTGCTAGCGTTGCTCTCAGTCACCCGCGCCCAAGCCCAAACTGCCGACTATCCCGATTCTCCGCTCCTCGATAGCCTCCTGCACACCAACCCCGCGCTAGCCCAGGTACTAAGCCACCCCGCTACCTACCAGCTCCAAATTATCTACACCCAAATCAACCGCGACGCCCACAACGTCCCGCACTTCACCCGCCACACCTACCACGTCAACCCCCGCCAATACTTCAACCCCGCCAGCCTAGTCAAGCTGCCCACTGCCCTGCTCGCCCTCGAAAAGCTGCATACCCTGCCCGCTCCTATCAATAAGAGCACCATATTATCCACCGGCACGGCCTGGCGCTGCCAAACCCCCATTCCCTTCGCCGCCCCCGCCGACTCCGACCGCCGGGCCACCGTCGGCAACTACATCAAGCGAATGCTCTTGGTGAGCGATAACCTCGCCTACAACCGCCTCTACGAGTTCATCGGCCAGCAATCCCTCAACAGCCGCCTCCAACAGCTCGGCTACTCTGGCAGCCGCATCGTGCGCCGCTTTGCCCCTTGCGATACCGCCGCCAACCGCTATACCAATCCCGTTGCCTTTCACACCCTCACCGGTGATACCTTATATAAGCAGCCTTCCCAAATCAACTCCCGCACCCCCGCGCCCTCGCTAGGCCCCGTCTTCGCCGGCCGCGCCTACCAAGTTGGCAATCGCGTCATCCATCGCCCCTACGAGTTTACCACCGCCAACAACCTCCCGCTCCCCGATATCACCAGTTTGCTCCAAGCTGCTCTCTTCCCCGAAGCCATTCCCGCTACCCAGCGCCCCCACCTCACGCCCGCCGACCACTCCTTCCTCCGCCAGTACCTCCACCTCACGCCCCACACCAGCCACTTCACGCTCTACGCCACCCCCAACTACTTCGACGCCTATAAGAAATACCTCTATTACGGCCGCTCTCCCATGGTTCAGGCTCAGCCCGGCCTCCGCATCTTCAATATCGTGGGCATGTCGCACGGCTACCTAGCCGACGTAGCCTACTTCGCCGACTCCCTTCACCAGTCCGAATTTCTGCTCAGCGCCGTCCTCTACGTCAACAAGGACGGCATCATCAACGACGCCGCCTACGAATACGACACTATTGGCGAGCCTTTCCTTGCCCAATTGGGCCAACTTTTCTACCTCTACGAAGCCCAGCGCCCCCGTCAATACTGCCCCAACCTCACCCTTTTCTTCCAGCCCGACTAGCCACCCCAAAATATTTATGTCGGCTCCATCTCTCTAACTCCCTGAGTACCACTCCCGCATCCCACCCAGCTCATCCACCCAGACCATCTCACCACGAAAAAGCGCTAGCCACTGTTTCTGCTCAGAGCTTTTCAGCGTACTTTTGCACTCCCAAATCGAACGGACGCGGGCAATGAAGAGACAATTGAGGAAATAAACTTCAAAGTCTTTTGCAAATCCCAAAATTTGCAACGTACCTTTGCACTCCGTTCCAGAAACGACCCATCGGAAACGCCAAAAGAGAAGTTAAAAACCAGGATTTTTTCTCTTCAAATTTGGAAAGTCAGAAAAAAACACTACCTTTGCACTCCCAAACAGAATAGAAGAGTAAAAGTAGCAAGGTTTAATAAGTTGATTAACAGATTTTTAAATCAAAAAATCGACTTAAATGAAATCAATTGATTTTAAGTGGCAAAGCAAAAATCTTCAAAAGTTTTCACTTTGAGTTTTAAAATCTAAAAAAGTTTATTACCTTTGCAGCACGCTTCAACCGGAAGTTGCCGCTCACCAAATGAGAAGAAAAACTTAAAAAGTTTTTAATTTCAAAAATTGGAAAGTAAAAAATCTCTCTTATCTTTGCACTCCCAATTAAAACGGGGTTTATAAAAGACTAAGGAAACGAGCTAATAACTAAGCTCACCAAGTTGCTTCAATTGGAAGCAACACACGTTCTTTGAATGATTGGAAAAGACAAATGGTAAGTATGCTTACATAAGTAAGCAGAAACGTAACATTAAGATTGAACTCGTTAATACGAGTCGGATTAGCACTCGACAGTGTCCTTACTTCGGTAGGGGATGAAGAATATTTTACAATGGAG
>CAXTFI010000131.1:0-14048 GCA_964243255.1 uncultured Hymenobacter sp. | reverse complement strand
CTTTCCTCCCCGCCCGCATTTGCGTTGGGCGCGGCGGTGGGGTGGCTCACTGCGGGGGCAAAGGTACTACGGCTTAGCGGGCGGCGCCTGGCTTGGGGGCGCACACCAGTTTAGCGGCGCTGAGCATTGGCTCGCCGTCCCAACGGTAGCCGATGAGCTGGCCGCCTTTGGCCACGCTGTAATCGAGGCACACGGCGTAGGGTTGGAGAAGCTGAGGCTCGCCGCGCAGCCAGTAGTGGCCAAAAAATACGGGCTTCTCGTCCTGGTAATGCCAGGGGTCGAGGCTGAGGGCGTCCACGAGCTGGCCGCGCAGCTCGGGCAGGTCTTCGAGGTAGTAGTCGCGGTAGGCGGCGGCCGTGGCGGGGTTTTGCCACCAGCGCACCCGCATGAGGTCGCGGCGGTGGCCGTCTTTGTCGTGGAAGCTAATGCCTTGGGGTAGCACTACTTCGCGGCCTTTTAGGGTTACTTCGGTGGCTTCGTACTCGGGGCTGCCGCGCCGGCTGGCCCGCAGCATAAACTCGGGCGTGAGGCACAGGCCGGGTAGCTCGCGGCGCAGGTACGCGATGTGGCGCGGTTCCCAGCAGGCGTGCACGGCCCGCAGGCCGGGCAGCTCCAGGGCCAGCGGCAGCGTGCGAAACCAGGCCAGGTAGTCCTGCCACTCGCGGTGCAGCTCCGGCGTGCGAAACTCCTCAATGGTGCGCAAATGCTGCATGATGTGCCAGGGCCGGTGCGGCCGTAGGTAGCCCCCAGCCGGGTCTTTCTGCCAGAACGCCAGCGCGTTATACTCGTGGTTGCCCAGGATGGCCAGCGCCGCGCCGCCCGCCACCATGCTGCGCACCAGCTGCAAGGTTTCGCGGATTTTGGGGCCCCGGTCGATGTAATCGCCCAGGAAAATTACCTGTCGGCCCGCCGGGTGGCGCGGCACGCCGGCCGCATCGGAGCGGTAATCAAGGTGATGCAGCAGGGCGCGTAGCTCGTCGGCGTGGCCGTGAATGTCGCCGATGAGGTCGTACATGGAAGGGGGCAGTAAACTTAATGGAGCACTAGTACATTTGAGAAATATGGAAACCCAGCCTACGTTTGATTTGATACCACATCTGCGGCCTGGCCAGCGCACCAGCTATTCGCCCGCCGATATCAGGCGCTGGGGCGCGGAGCGGTTTCTGGCCGAAGTATGCCCGGCTGAGCCCTTATCTATTCCCGACCTAGGCTTTACGGCTGAAGAAAACGCCCGCATGGACGAATTGCTGGCCGACGAGCGAGCCGCTACCGCCGATGGTCTTTGATACCAACGTAGTCATCGCGCATTTGCGCCGGCAAGAATTATTGCCGGCGCGGGCAGTGCTTTCAATTATTGTAGTAGGCGAATTGGAAGCATTCGCCCTAAAAGCTGATTGGGGGTTTCAAAAAGTCACTTTCCTGCAACGCATTTTTGAACGCTGCCCGCTTATCAGCGTTGGGCCAGAGTTGACGGGCTTATATGCCCGACTAGATGCGTATAGCCAAGGTAAGCTGCCCGGCCAGCCGTTGCCATCAGGGCTGAGTGCACGTATATATGGGTAAAAATGACCTATGGATTGCCGCTACGGCTTGGTACTTGGGTTTCCCTCTACATACCGCCGACAACGACTTTGACCACCTGCCGCCACTTGGGATAACGCTGGTGAAAGAGCTGGGCTAATAGGGCTAACTACTTCAGCCGCACCAGCGTAGCCCCGTAGCCAAACTTCTCTTTCTGAGCCTCTTCGAAGAACTTGATATCCTTGTTACGGCTCAGCTGGCGGTGGATTTCCTTACGCAGCACGCCGTTGCCGGCCCCGTGGATGAAGATGATTTCGTGCATGTTGGTGGCCAGGGCGCGGCTCAGCGCGTCCTCAAAGGCATCGAGCTGGAGGCGCAGCATGGCCGTGTTGCTGAGGCCCTCGGTGCCCTCGGGGCGCAGGGCTTCGAGGTGCAGGTCAAACTCGTGGGGCGGGGCTACTAGGGCGGCCGCGGGCTTGGGTGGGGCGGGCGCAATGGCCGCCGGCACGGTCAGGGGCTTGTCGCCACCGAGCGCTTGCTGCAACGCGCTGGCTTGCTTGGGGTCGAGCTTGGGAGCCGGGTTGGCGGCGGCTTCAAACGCGGCTTCGAGGGTGGCTTCGGCCTGGGCCAGCTTTTCGGGGGTGAGGGCGGGCGCGGGGCGCTCGTCGAGCTGAAACAGGTACGCTTCCTTGCCGATAACCGGCGCGGGCCGGCGGCTGGTGTAGAACGTGCTGGCCTTGAACGACTGGCGCTTGGTGAGCAGGTCGTAGGCCGTGTCGGCGTTCAGCTTGAAGCTCAGCAGCTGAAACACCACGGCGGGCCACTCCTCAAAGTCCTTGAGGTGCAGGTGGGCCAGCGCGGCGCTGGCGGCCTTGGCCTTGAGCTGGCCGGTGGCCAGGGCGCGGTACTTGCCCTGGCGCTCCTCGCCGTAGGTAAACACCACTTCGGCCTCGGTATTGTTGAGCAGGTGCAGGGCCAGCAGCTCGGGCGCCTGGTGCACCAGGGCCAGAAACAGGCCCTTGGCGGCGGGTGGGGGCGGGGTGGCGCTGGCCGGGCGTGCGGCGGGCATACCAGCGCTGGGGCCGGCGGGCTGCGCCTTGGCGGGGGTGGCGGGCGCGGCCGGCGCGGGGCTGCCCAGGCGCAGGGCCTTGGGCTGGCCGCCCTGGGGCTTGTTTTTCTTGCTGCCGGTGGTGGGGCGGGCCACTTCGGGGGCGGGCCGGCGAAAGGCCTGGCCTTCTTCGGCGGCCACGGGCACCAGCTCGCGCAGCAGCACCGGAATGGTGAAGTCGTTGTCGATGGCCACTTCTACCAGTTCGCTGTCGAGCACACGGGTAATAATGCCTTCCTCGGTGCCCATGAGCAGCCGTACTCTATCTCCTACGTTCATAAAATCACAATTTTGGGTCGTTTTACCGGCCGCTAAATAGGCAGCTGGGGCCGATGAGTTAGCATGGTGTAGCGCAAGGCACTGCTTTATAAGGCGCTAGCTGCCGGCCGGGCAGCCACAGTTGCTGGCTTACCCAAGAATACGCGAACCAGGCGGTAAAGGTAGGCCAGCCGGGCAGCCAGGGTAAAAATCGGGACTAAAAACGGCCGTTTGGGGCCGGAATCGTTTGCGGAGCGCGCTTGTGAAATGCGCATGAAACTGCTGGTAAAGGCTTTGCCCTTGTTGTATATTAGCCGAAAGCCCGGCGTTGAGGTAGTGCTCACTTGCCGGGTGCCCATCTCTTTTCCCACCCATTTTATGAAAA
This sequence comes from uncultured Hymenobacter sp., assembly GCA_964243255.1. Taxonomy (GTDB): domain Bacteria; phylum Bacteroidota; class Bacteroidia; order Cytophagales; family Hymenobacteraceae; genus Hymenobacter. The sequence goes on along the minus strand of CAXTFI010000131.1, from coordinate 10,776 downwards.
AACCTCCACTCCTGGGGCGTATCCTGCTGGCTATTCTGCTGCTGGCGGGCCTGGCCCCAGTGGCCTGGGCGCAGTCGCCGGTCACGGTCAGCCCGGCCTATTTCACTGATAACACGCCCATTACGCTCACCTACGATGCCACGCTGGGCAACGCGGGCCTGGCCACCTACGCCGGCGACGTGTACATCTACACCGGCGTTATCACCAACCTGAGCACCTCGCCCAGCGACTGGAAGCACGTAGTGAACCCTACCGGCTTCGGCAGCCCCAGCGCGGCCGAAAAAATGACGCCGCTGGGTAACCATAAGTACAGCATCAGCTTCACGCCGCGCACCTTCTACCCCGGCCTGGCGGCTTCGAGCGAAACCGTGCAGAAGCTGGCCATGGTGTTTCGCGGGGCCGGCGGCACGCCCGAGGGCAAAGGCGTGGGCAACACCGACATCTTTGTGGGCCTGGGCCTGCAAGTGGCCTTCACCAGCCCCGCTGCTGGCACTATAGTAACCGCGGGCACGTCGGTGGCGGTGGCCGCCACCGCTACGGCCCCGGCCACGCTTACGCTCACGCTCAACGGCACCCAGGTAGCGCAGCAAACCAATGGTACGACGCTGACTGCCAATGTGATAGTGAGCCAGGCTGGCGTGAATACGCTGGTGCTCACCGGCAACGATGGCACCACTACGGCCACGGCCACGACCACGGTGATTGTGCCGCCCGCCGTGACCACAGCCGAGCTGCCGGCCGGGGCCAAGCCCGACGGCATCACCTACCTGGCCAACGGCACGTCGGTTATCCTGAGCCTCACGGCCCCGAAAAAGAGCTACGTGTACGTGCTCGGCGAATTTAATAACTGGCAGACGACCAGCGCCGGGCTCCTGAAAAAGACGGCTACCGTGGATACCGACCCGGCCACCGGCCGCTGGTGGGTGCAGCTTGACGGCCTCACCGCCGGCCGGGAGTATGCCTACCAGTTTTTGGTGGATGGGCAGCTGCGCATTGCTGACCCGTACTGCGAGAAAATCCTGGACCCCGACAACGACCCGGCCATTCCGGCCGCTACGTACCCGAACCTGAAGCCCTATCCCACGGGCAGCACCACCGGCCTGGTGTCGGTGCTGCAAACCGGCCAAACGCCCTACGTGTGGCAAAACACCAGCTTCCAGCGCCCGGCGCGTACCAACCTGGTAATCTACGAGTTGCTGGTGCGCGACTTTGTGGCCGCCCACAACTACCAAACCCTGCGCGACACGCTCAGCTACATCCAAAAGCTAGGGGTGAACGCCATTGAGCTGATGCCCATCAACGAGTTTGACGGCAACGAGAACTGGGGCTATAGCCCTGCTTTTTACTTTGCTCCTGATAAATACTACGGCACCAAGGCCAATCTGAAGGCCTTTATCGACGAGTGCCACCGGCGCGGCATCGCCATCATCGTGGACGTGGTGCTCAACCACTCGACCGGCAACAGCCCAATGGTGCAGCTTTATGGTAACGTGACCACCGGCCCCACGGCCGACAACCCGTGGTTTAACGTGACGGCTACGCACCCGTTCAACGTGTATAACGACCTGAACCACGAGAGCCCCTACACCCGTTACTTTGCCAAGAACGTGATGAAGTTCTGGCTCCAAGAGTACCACATCGATGGCTACCGCTTTGACCTGAGCAAGGGCTTTACCCAGAAAAACTCGGGCACCGACGTGGCGCTGTGGGGCCAGTATGACCAGTCGCGCATCAACATCTGGCAGGACTACTACAACACGCTGGTGGCCACCGACCCCACGATGTACCCCATTCTGGAGCATTTTGCTGATAACTCGGAGGAGGTAGTGCTGCAAAACATGGGCCTTATGCTGTGGGGCAACCTGAGCTACAACTACCAGCAGGCCAGCATGGGCTACAACTCGGGCTGGGACCTGAGTGGGGGCTACGCGCCGGCCCGTGGCTGGAGCAAGCCCAATCTGGTGACGTATATGGACAGCCACGACGAGGAGCGGCCGGTGTTTAAGGACCTGACCTATGGCAACGCGGATGCCGCCACCGGCTACTCGGCCAAAAACCTGCCCACCGCCCTTAAGCGCGAGGAAATGGCCGCCGCGCTGTTCTTTGCCCAGCCCGGCCCGCGCCTGATTTGGCAGTTTGAGGAGCTGGGCTACGACATCAGCATCGACCAGAACGGGCGCACCGGCAACAAGCCCATTCTCTGGAACTACTACCAGGACGCCAACCGCCGCCACCTCTACGACACCTACCGCGCCCTGGCGGCCCTCAAGCAGCAGCCGGTATTTGCCGCGCCCACCGCCTACGTGCAAAACCTGACCGGGCCCGTGAAAACCATCAGTCTGGCCAGCGCCGACCTGAGCGTGGTGTCGCTGGGCAACTTCGACGTGGTGGCCCAAACGGCTGCCGTCACCTTTCCGCAGGCCGGCACCTGGTATAACTACCTCACGGGCCAGCAGTTAGTGGTGAGTAGCGCCAGCATGTCGATGGCCCTGCAGCCCGGCCAGTACGCCGTGTACACGAGCCGGAAAATCAGCGTGCCCGCCGGCACGGTCCTGGCCACCCGCGCCCCGGAAACGGCCGCCTTCAAGCTGAGCGTGGCTCCCAACCCGGCCCGCGGCACCACCACCATCGTGTATGAGCTGCCCACGGCTACCACGGCCACCCTGGCCGTGCAAAACCTGCTGGGCCAAACCGTGCGCCAGCTGGCCCCGGCCCGCCAGGCCGCCGGGGGCCAGGCCCAACCCCTGTCGCTGCAGGGCCTCGCCCCCGGCGTGTACCTGGTGCGCCTGCAAGCCGGCGACCAGGTCCAGACGGCCCGCCTGCTGGTGCAGTAAAGAACCCAGGCGTAAAGAACTGCCTCGGCAACCTGGCCGGGGCAGTAACCGGTGATTTTCGGTCACAAAAAAAGGGAGCCCGCAACGGCTCCCTTTTTTTGTGACCATGAAGCTAACTTATTCAATCACTACCTTTTGGCTGGTGTGCTGGTCGGCGATGTCGAGCTTCACGACATACATACCGGCGGCCAGGCCGGCCAGGGGATAAGTCTGGGCACCGGCCTGCTCGGCCGCCAGCGAACGCACCCGCTTGCCGGTGCTGTCAAACACGTTCAGCGCGACGCCCTGCTTGCTGGGTACCGTGTAGGCAACCTGCGCAGCCGTGCCAGGGTTGGGGTATACGCTGAAAGCCAGGGCGCTAGCCGCGGCGCTCTGGGTAGCCAGCACGCCCGTGCCGAGGGCAAAGGTTATCGCCTGCTTGCCCGTAACGGTCGTAAAGTCGGGGTCAGCCCCAAAGGCGGCGGTGCGATTGGCAACCTGCGGGATGATGTCGGAAGTGAAGATGCCATCCGAATCGGTGTAGGCCCCAAACACGTCGAGGCGGCTGCCGACCCCCACGGTCGTTGCCGTGCCGGTGCTGCTCAGCGCCGTGAGGGGGATGGAGATTTCCAGGCCGTTGTTGACCGTGTTGGCGCTAACGGAAGCCGAGTTTTTGAAGGCCAGCATCAGGCCGGGCAGGTCGGTGATGGTAGCGGTGTAGGGAGCGCCCGTTTTGCTGCCCTGGCCCAGGTAGGTGTCAGTGCCGGGCGTAAGGGCGGCGCCGCTGGCCGTGTTACCGGTCACGTACGATACGCGGCTGAAATACACGTCGGTCGCGCCGTTGCCCACGCCCCCTATCGACACCCGGAAGCCGTAGTCGACCTCCATATCCATGGTGGGCTTGTGTTTCAGCGGCGACTGGCCATCGTTGCCGCCCACCAGCTTGGTGCCGGCGGCCGTGCCCGTGCGGCCGGGGGTATTGAGGTACACCACCATTGACTTGTAGGTGGTGCCGGCGGCTTCGATAGCCCCTACTAATATGATATTCAGGGTGGTAGCACTGTAGCCTACGTACATAGACTGCAAGCCGCGGTCGGCGTCGGAGTGCGCGTTGGAGTACGTGCCGGCTAGCTGGTACTTGCCAGCGCCGGTGCCAATCTCGCTGGCCGAGAGCGTGCCGTCCACCGTAATCTGGGCGTGGGCACCCAAAGAAGCTGCCAGCAAGGAACCGGTAGCAAAGAGCGTAGAAAATTTCTTCATGGGGTTGGAAGGTGGGTGAGAAAAAGAAAAGCTAACGCAGTAAAAGTACTAGGAAATTTAATTTGCAATAAAAGCTTTCATCATTTTTCCGGCAATTTCCCCGAATTTTTTAACCACCTCCCATCTCCTAGTTCGCTGGCTGTCAGTATATAAGAGCTAGCGTGCTACAAGAATTAGCGGGCGATTCAGCCTATTGCCCCATCCTAATTGCAAGCTTGCCTACACACGCAACTGGCACGTAGTGAAGGCCTTACCTAACCAGGTAGCGTAGGTAAGGCCTTTTAGTGATTAGTTCAGGCTGATGAAGCGCACCACGACCGCGTGGCCCGCCGCCCCCTCCAGGCGGAGCAGGTAGGTGCCCGCCGCCAAGGCAGCCGGCGTGGTAAAGGCCAGCTGATGCCCCCCGGTTGACTGCAGGGGCAGGCTTGCTACCTGCTGCACCAATTGGCCAGTGAGCGCGTAAATAGCTACGCGCACCGGAGCGGCCTCCGTAAGGGAGTAGTTGAGGGTAAACGTGTTAGTGCCAGGGTTCGGAAATAGCTGCACGGCGGTGGGGCCCGCTGGCCCAGTGGTAGCCAGGGCGCTGCTGAGGACCAGCTCCACATCGTCGAGGCTGCAATAGTTGCCGGCCTGGGCGTCGGAGCGCAGGCCGATTTCGCACTGGCCATTGGTAACTACCACGCCGGGCACCTGCACCTGGGTCCAGGTAGTGGTGGTGGGCAGGGTTAGGTTTTGCTCGGTGGCCGCGCCGCCGGCCTGGGCGTAGAGCTGGCAGGTGCGCTGGCCGCCCCCGCTCTGGGCCCAGGCGCGCAGGGTGTAGGTGCCGTTGGGGATGTTGCTGATAGCCTGCCAGGTACGCACCTGGTAGGCCGTGGCCTTGTAGTGCGTGAGGCGAAACTGGCTGCTGTGGCCGCCCGTTTCGGTGTAGTCGGCGTTGGCGTCGCCGGTGGTGGAGGTAGTCGTCCAGCCCAGCGGCGTTTGGGTGGCGGCCGTGTACTCAAAGCCGGGGTTATAAACCAGCGGGGCGGGCGGCGCGGCCAGGAAGCCGTCGAGGCCGGCCGTGGCGCGGTTATCGGCTCCCCAGGCACCCTTGGTGTAGTTCTGCCAGTTATAAACTTCAGGCTCCCAGTACACTACGCCGAGGCCCTTGCCGCCGGGCACCGCCTGGGTTTTGGCAATGAGGTCGAGCAGCATCTGGCGCATGGCGATGGGAATGTAGTTGTCGAGGCCCACCTCTACCACCATTACTTCCTTGCCGGGGTAGCGGGCCACGAGGTCGTTCATATTGGCCTGGGCCTGGGCCGTGAACGTGGGCCAGGTGTCGCCGTTGGGGTACAGCGAGAGGCCCATCACGTCCCAGCGCGCGCCGTTGGCTTGCAGGCCGTCGAAGTAGTAGCGGAAAGCCCCGTTATCCTGCCCATTGGCAAAGTGCGCGATAACCTTGGTAGTGGGGCTCACCGCCTTCACGGCCGCGTAGCCCTGGTCCACAAACTGCGCAAAGTTGCCGAAGCCGTTGACGGTGAGGCGGCCTTCGGGCCACAGCATGCCATCGTTGGTTTCGTTGCCTACCTGCACCCATTCGGGCGTGATGTTGTTGGTTTTAAGCAGGTTGAGCACGCTGGCGGTGTGGTCATACACGGCCTGCTTGAGCTGGGCCACGGTGTAGTTTTGCCAGGCTGCGGGCTTGGTTTGCCGGCCGGGGTCGGCAAAGGTGTCGCTGTAGTGGAAGTCGATAAGCAGGCGCTGGCCCAGGGCCTGGGCGCGTTTGGCCTTGGCCAGCACGTCGGCCGCGTTGTTGTAGCCGCCGGGCGGGTTTACCCACACCCGCAGCCGGATAGTATTCAGCGCGTAGTCATTCTTGAGCAGCGTAAACAAGTCCTGCTGCGCGCCGGCCTTGTTAACAAACTTGTAGTTAGCGGTTTCCATCTCGGTTACCCAGCTGATGTCGGCCCCTTTGGCAAAAGCCGGGGTGGTTTGGGCGGCGGCCAGCCGCCAGCTGGCCAGCAGCAGCACAAAGGCCGCCAGGCGCGTAAAAATGGTCATGGAAAATAGGGTGGGGGAAGGTGAAAATTTAGAATCTGAAATGTGGAATGTAGAATTAAGAATTAGGCCGTCCTGCTCATCTGGCGTCCGCTTGCCGAAGCACTGGCTCCATAGAGGTCTCGTGAGGCGCCCCGCCCGAACGATGCGTCTGCTTAAGTAGAAATGCTCAGCGTTAGCTAACGCATTCGCAATCAAATGATTAATGCTTACGCTACTGCACTGCCACCGACTCTATATCCACCCGCAGAGCCTCGCTAAGGCTAAGCGGCTGCTCCACAATTACTTGCAACACCTCCACCTCAGCCAGCCGGAAGGCCGGACTAGTAGCGGGCGCATAAGTAAGCGGCAAGAAGCCGGGGTAGGGGCGGGGCGTGAGCAGCAGCGGCGCGGGCCGCAGGGCACTCAGCGGCACCCGCGCCTCAGTGGTGCCCGCCACCAGCGGCACGGCGGCTTCGTAGGCCACGGCGTCGCGGGTCACCAGCACCACACGCAGCTGGGTGGCGGCCGGCTGGTTGCTAGATGCTTTGATAACCAGCTCCTTAAAGCCACTTAAATCTGCCACGCGGCCCGCCGTTTTAGTGCCCAGGTAGGCGCGCAAAGCGGCGGCGGGGCCGGCCGTCGGTGCGGGCCGGCCGGCTTTGGGCGGGGCCACTACAAAGCGCAAAGCCAATGCGCCGCTGGCGGTAGTGGCGTAGTCAGAGTAGGCCGCGTCGGCAATGCCCTTGGCTTCCACGGCGTCGTGGTCGGTGCGGGCCTCAAAAAGCGGTAGCGGCGCGGTGGCCGCCACCAGCGGCACCTGCCAGGGCGCGGCTCCGGCGTAGAAATCCCAGTCGCGGGGCGCGCCCGGCTGGCCGCCGGGAAACGTGAGCGCCGGCTGGCCCACTTTTTTCACCACTACCCAGTAGCGCAGCAGGCCGGGGTAGGTGAGGGCGGCGGGCACGCTGGCCGTCATGGTATTAGCGCCCAGCTGCTGCATGAGCAGCGTGCGGGTGGGGCCGTAGTAATGCTGGGCCACCAGCAGCACGCTATCCTGCGGGCCCGCGCCGGCCACCGTGGCCGTGATAGCGAGCGGCTGCCCGGCCGTGGCCTGGGCCACGGGCTGGTGGTGCACCTGCGGCGGACCCGCCGTGGCGGGCGGGGCCACAAACTCGCCCAGCCGGCGCCCGCCGTCCAGGGTTTGGGCGGTGTAGGCGCGGGCATCGCGGCCGGCCCTGGTGAGCAGGTAGGCGCCGGGCCGCACGGTGAGGCGGCCGGCGCTGGCCTGGTTCTGCACTGCGTTGCCTTCGTTGAGGCCCTTAACCTGATAATCAGCGCCTAAGTCGGCCAGCGCGATGGCCAGCGGCTGCGCATTCCACGCAATGCGGGTCACGGCCTTGCGCAGCGAGGCGGTGGCAAACGGGTCGCTCACGGGCACGGCGTCGGGCATCACTTCCAGCCGCCACACGCCGGGCGCGAGCTGGTCGAGGAAGTACGCGCCGCTGCCGCCGTACTGCACCACCCGCGACGAGCCCACGCCCGCCACGTGGCGCAGCGCGGCCGGCTTTACAGGATTATCGATTGTGTTGTTGGTGTAATAAAATTCGCTGGGCGCGTTCCACTGGCTCAGCTGCTGGCGGTAGCTGACGCGCGCCGCCCCGAATACCGAGTCGGCGGGGTAGCGGGGCCCGGCCTGGCCGCGGGGCATTTCGTGAAATACCTTGCTGGCAATCAGCAGACTAAGCGCCTTGGCCGGCGTGTAGGCCAGGTTGAGGTAGTGGGTCTGGTACTCGGTGTTGGCGAAGGCGATGCCCAGCGGGTCGTAGGCAAACTGGGTGGCCCACTGGAAGCCCGCCGCCCGAAAGCTACGCGCCATGCTGGGGTACATAATGGGCTGCAGCACGTCGGCCGACTCAAACTCGTACACCATTTTAGCGCGGGTATCAAACCGCGCATCGCCTTTGTAGGGCAGCGGGTACTGGTCCACGTAGGGCAGGAAGTTGCCGCGCAGCTCGTGGCCGCTCACCAGGCTCTCGGGATACCATTGAAAGCTGAGGCCCTGCACGTTAGCATCCAAGATGGCGTCGTGCACCTGCGGGCTTTCGGCGATGTTGTAGAAAATGGGCTTGGTGTAGCCGGTGGCGCGCATGGCGGCCACCATGCGGTTGGCAAAGCTCGTGACCGGGGCCAGCGGCAGGTGGTAGTGCGGCTCGTTGCACACCTCGTAGGCGATGATGTCGGGGTCCTGGCGATTGAGCAGGCCTGTATAGGCATTGCGGTGGTTGAGCAGCTGCCCCAGGTAGTTTTCCTGCGCCCGAATGGCGCGCGGATTGGTATAAGCCTCGCCCTTGTCATAAATGCTCGAAAAGCCGGTGCCGGTATTCTTGGGCTCGGGGTAGGCGTTGCCCCAGTAGGCAATGGGCGTGAGAATAAGCTTGATGCCCCGCGCTTTAAGCTTGGAAACCAGGTAGTCGAGCAGGCGCAGGTGGTCGTTTTGCTGCAGGTTGCCCAGCGTGTCGGTTATCTCAATGTCCCACACGTGCAGCCGAAACGCATCGAGCCCCAGGCGGCTCAGGTGGTACACGTCCTGGTCGATGGCTTTTTCGCGGTCGGCCCCCACCAGGCCCAGCGCCCGGTACGAGTAAGCAAACGGCGCGGTGTAGTTTACGCCAAACAGGGCTACCTCGCGCTTGGTCTTTTGCCAGCGCAATACACCCTTAGCATCCACGAACACGTCGCCCTGGGGCGGTTTTTCGGCGGTTTGGGCGCGGGCGGAGAGGGTGAGTAGGGTGGCCAGGAATAGAAAGTAGCAGCGGCGCATAGCGGGGTGGGATAATTGGCTGTGAATGAAGCAAACAGAACGTCATGCAGACCGCAGGGAAGCATCTCGCCCGCCCCGTTGGATTAGTTGCCCAAGGATGCGAGCGAGATGCTTCCCTGCGGTCTGCATGACGTTCTGTTTTGACCTAAATCGTGAGAAACGGTCAGTGTTTACCCCTCGTGGTAGCTCACCAAATCATCAATGGGCGAGCGGATAATCTTGCCCACCTGCATGCCGTGGCCGTTGGCCACCTGCGTGAGGGCATCGCGGAAATTATACCCCACCGAGCCAATGCAGTTGAAGGTATACTGCTGGTAATCAGGGTAATGCAACACGATGTTCTGGAAGAACGCCTCGAAGGCCTCCACCACAATCTGGCGGCAGTAGCTCACGTTGTTGTGGTCGTAGGCAAACTTGGCGAAGCTGGCCAGAAAGCGGTTGGGCAGCGGCTGGTTATACAGCCGGTCGATGATGTCGTTGCGGGTGCCCAGGTGGTATTCTTCGCGCAGGGCTTCCTGCAGGCCGTCGGGCAGCAGGTTGCGCATGTAGTCGCGCAGCAGGCGCTTGCCCAGAAAGGAGCCGCTGCCCTCATCACCCAGGAAATAGCCCAGTGAATCAACATTATACGTGATTTTCTGGCCGTCGTACACGCACGAGTTGGTGCCCGTGCCCAGAATGGCCGCAAAGCCCGCCGAGTGGCCCAGCAAGGCGCGGGCGGCGGCCAGCAGGTCCTCGGTCACCTCAATTTTGTTGGCCCCCGAAAACACCTGGCGCATGGCCGCGGCAATAACCTCGGCTTTGGCCGGGCTCGACACGCCGGCGCCGTAGAAGTAGATTTCGCGCACTTCCTCGCGGGGCAGCGTATCGGGCAGGTTGCTGGAGAGCGACGCCACGATGGTGGCCGTGTCCACAAAATCGGGGTTGTAGCCTTCCGTGTTGAAGTACACGCGCTGGCCCGTTTCGGAAAGCTGGCACCAGTTGGTTTTGGTCGAGCCGCCGTCGGCAATTAGTATCATAGGAGAGAAAGAAAAGCGGGGGTGGTTGGGCCGCGAAAGTAACGCCAGCCGGCCAGTTAACCCTAGCGGCCGGCCACATTGGGCACGCCGCTGGCGGTGGTGGAGGGCAGCAAGTCAATCCAGCCATCCTCGCTCACCACAATGGCCAGGCACGGGTAGGGCGAGGAGCTCACGTAGCGCACGGCCGAGTTGTAGCGCGCCCCGCGGCTGGAGTCGCCCTTTTCGGTGGCCTGCCCGTCGAGAATCACCCCAATGGCGTAGCACACGCCGCTGGGCTCAATGAGCACCGCCCCATCGATGCTGCTGGCCTGGCGCAGCACCGGGGCCGTCATGGGCCGGGGCACCACCCGAAAGCACTGGCGGCGCAGGCGCTCGGCCTCGGGCTTGGCCCCGGCAGTGATGCAGAGCATAGTGCCGTGGCTTTGGTTGGAGGCCTCCAGGGCCAGCTCCCAGAGGTACTGGCCGCCTTCGGGCGTGGTTTCGGGAAACACCTGGCGGATAACGCGGGCAAAGTTGTCGGCCTGCACCTTGCCCTGGGGCAGGCGCGGCGTGTTGCTCACCACCCGCATCAGCGTGTGGCCGGCGTGGCGCAGCTCCCAGCCGTAGTGGTTGGTAAAGTGCACCGTAGCCAGCGGCTCGTACTGCGGCGCATGCTCCTCCACGGGGTGGCCCAGGCCAAACACGTGCGCGGCATCCGACACCAGGCCCGTGGCGCCCTCGGTAAGCTCCAGCAGCTTGCGGATGGAGCGGTGGTCGCGCAGGGGCACGGGCGTTTCCAGGGTGAGCACCGGCACAATGGCCGCGTGCTGGCGGCGGCCCAGCAGCATGGTGCCGCGGCCCTCGTCGC
>CAXTFI010000130.1:0-14180 GCA_964243255.1 uncultured Hymenobacter sp. | reverse complement strand
GTCGAAAACAGCCGCCCCAGCGGGTCGGCCGGCAGCCGCCCGGTGAAGTAAAGCCAGTCCACGGCCTTGTTGAGGGCAAACTCGGCCGCCGCCCCGGCAAAGATGAACAGCACCGTATCGGAGGTGCCCCAGATGCGGCGCACAATGGAAGTGGGAGCAACGAAGTAGTCCATAGGTAGCGAAAAACAAGCACCAGCAGCCGAAGGTGCCAGCAGCTAGCTTTGTGTTTCTTTTTACTTTGAAATACAAAGCTAACGCGCAGCAGCCTATTTTTCTCTTTGCGATTCCCAGGTTTTTCAACCGGGCCTGGTGGCCAGCGGTGCAGGCAACCCGCCGGAGCACGTTTTTTAAGCTGCGCGGCGGGTGGGTTGCCGGCCGCCAGGCCGGGCGCGGGCGGGCTTAGCCCTCCAGCCAGCGGCGGAAGGCGGCGGTTTGGGCGCTGCTGCTGGTGAGGGTGGTGCCGTGCGTGAGCTTCACCAGCAAGCGGTTATTAAAGTAGGGTTCGGCCTTGACAACGGCGCTGAGCTGCACCAGCTCGCTGCGATTGAGCCGAAAGAAGTGAGCGGGGTCGAGCTGCTGCTCCCACTCGGTGAGCGTGCCGGCGAGCGGGTGGCGCGCCCCGCGCTGGTCGATGGCAAACACGACGCCCGCGTCGGCCTGCAAAAAAGCGACGTCGGGGGTGGGCAGCAGGTAAAAGCTGTTGTTGGGCAGGCGCACCGGCAGGCGCTGGCGGTAGGCCGGGGCCGGCGGGCGCAGGGCTGCGCGCAGCTGCTCGACCAGGGCCGCCGGGAGGCTGGGCTCCGGCGGGGTGGCCTCGGGGGCGAAGCTGGCGCGCAGGCCGTCGTACTTGGCCAGGGCGGCGGCAAACTGCGGGTAATCAAAGGGTTTGAGCAGGTAGCCGATGCCATTGGCCTGGAAGGCGGGCAGCAAAAACTGGTCGTAGGCGGTGAGAAAAATAATGGGGCACGTAACGCGCACCTGCTCATAGAGGCTGAACACGTTGCCGTCGAGCAGCTCAATGTCGGAGAAAATGAGGGCCGGCATGGCATGGGCCGCAAACCAGGCCAGGCCATTATCAATGCTGCGCACCTCGTGCACGTCGTGGGCTGGCAGGCCGTAGCGGGCCGCAAACTGGCGAATTTGGGTGGCCGTAGGGGCCTCGTCTTCCAGGATAAGCAGGCGCAACTTGATAAATATAAAGTGTTGATTATTAATAAGTTGCCTTTAAAGAAGACTAAGCTGTCGCCGTAGGCGCTGGCTGGCCGGGCACGTGGTGCAGCAGGGGCACCGTAACCGTAAAAGTCTCCGCATCCGCGGTTACGCGCACGGGCTGGTTGGCCAGCAGGCGGTAGCGCTCGCGCAGGTTGAGCAGGCCGGTGCCGCCGGGTTCGGGGCGGGTGTGCTTGGGGCGCTGGGGGTTGCGCACGCGCAGGGTGGTGGCATGCACGTCGAGGGCAATGAGCAGCGGCTCGTTCTCGTTGCCCCGATTGTGCTTGAGGGCATTTTCGATCAGAATCTGGAGCGTGCCGGGCACGGTGTGCAGCCGGGTCGGGTCTACGCCGGGGGCCAGGGTGGTTTGGAAGGCGTAGGCCGCCCCAAAGCGGTGGCGCAGCAGGTACACGTAGTCGTCGAGAAAGCGCAGCTCGTCGGCCAGGGTCACAAAGTCGGCATCGCGGTGGCGAATAAGGTAGCGGTAGAGGCTGGCAAAGCAGCTGAGGTAGTGGCCCGCCACCTCGGCATCCTGCCCGATGAGGACGTGCAGGACGTTCAGGTTGTTAAACAAAAAGTGCGGGTCGAGCTGGGCCTTGAGGGCGCGCAACTCGCTTTCAGCCTGAGTTTTCTGCAAGTGCAGCACGTGGCGCTGGGCCGCGAAGTAGCGCTTGCCGGTGAGCAGCACCGCCAGCAGGCCGTAGCTTTTGGCGTGCTGCACGGCCCCCAGCACCACGCGGCCCCCCGACCACGCCACCGGGTGCCCCAGCAGGGCGCTGTACAGGGCCGCGTAGGCCCCGCCGCTCAGGGCCAAAAACAGGGGCAGCAGCGCCAGCCCCCACCAGCGCCGCCGGCCCAGCAGCAAGGGCAGCAGGCCGCCCACCAGCAGGGCGGCGGTGGCGGTATCGAAGAGCACCGTGGCGCCCACTACCGGCAGCACCTGCCCGGCCGCAGTGCCCGTATCGGCCTGGTACTGCAGCAGCAGCACGGGGGCTACCAGCAGCCAGTAGGCGGCTACCAGGCCCAGGTCGGAGCGCGAGGGCCGCTGCGCGGCGAAGGAGAAAGGCATGAGAAAAGAAAGCGCAAGATGCGGCGGGCCGGGGCAATGGGCAGTAGCGAGCGCGACTACGGCCGGCTAGCGGCCGGCCACCCCGCCCGCCGCCGGCAGCGGCCGCACGGCGTCCGAGTCGCGCACCAGCAGCAGGTACTGCACGTAGGCGGTGGCGGGCTGGGCGGGGTCAAACTGCATTTGCTGGCTGGCGGGCAGGCCGGGGGCGTAGGTAAGCTGCACGGGCAGGCAGTGGGCGGCCGTGCCGGGGGCATCGAGCCGCACCAGGGTGGTGCTGCCGGGCTGGGTGCGCACCTTGAGGCCCTCCAGGCCCCGGAGCCGCACCAGCGGCCCGTCGTGGTTGAACTTATCGACGGCCGAAAACAGCTGGCCGGGCGTGCGCCAGGGCGCGGGCAGGCCCGCCGAGGGCATCAGCATCTGGCAGCCCGAGTATGTGCTGAGGATGGACACGATTTTGTCGTGGCCTGGCAAGCTGCTGTGGCGAATGCAGGTGGCCAGGCTGGTGAAATTCAGGCCCTTTTGCTGAGGCACGTGGCCCAGCCCCCAGAGGCCGTAGAGCTTCTCGTGCGTGAGGTGCCACAGCGGCAGCGCCGCCTGGTAATTGGCAAACAGCTGCTGCTCGCGGCCGGGCAGGGTGCGGGCGTAGCCCACGTTGGTGAGGGCGTGCTGCACCTCGGCGTAGGCGGCGGCCCCGAGGGCGCGGCGGGCGGCGCGGCCGGCCTGGCGCAGGGCCTGCTGCGTGCGCAGGGCCACGCCGACGGCTTGAGTTGGCTGGGTGCGCAGGGCAGCTTGCACCGAATCGAGGCGGGCAGCCAACGCGGGTGCCAAGGGCCGGCCGGCGGCGCGCCGGTCGGCGAGGTAATCGGCCAGCAGGGCGTAGTCCTGCACGCCATCGATGCCCACAAACCGGATGCGGCGGCCGGTGGGCAGCGTCTGGTTCAGGCCCCGGATGCGCCCGATTTTGGCCCGGAAGTCGGCGTTGCCCCACTGCGCCTGCTCGCGCACCCAGCTGGCAAATACGCGGTCCAGGGTGGCTTCGTCGCCGGTGCGCAGGTATTCGTTGAGGTAATACGCTTTGGCACAGTCTACTTCGGCCAGGTAGCGGCGCACCCCGGCGCGCTGGTTGAGGTGGCGCAGCAGGGCAAAATCTACGTCCTGCAGGCGCTGCACGCCGTGCGACTCGCCCAGCAGAAACACCTTATTGCGGTAAAACGCCTTGTCAAACAGCATAAACCGGGGCGGGCCCGCCAGGTCTACGGTTTCGCGGGGGGCGTCGGTAAAAATGGAGTCGGGCTGTTGGGCGCGGGCGGCGGGGCCGGCCAGCAGCAAGGCGGCCGCCAGCAGCGCCGACCGAAGCAAAAAGCGTAGCATACTCAAGAAAGGGTAGGGGGTGAAACGTGGCCCAAACCACGTTACCAGCCCCGCCCGCCCCCAGCGCCGGCCCCCGAACTACGGGAAAAAGCTGCCAAAGCCGCTGAAAAAGCTGGCGAGTTGGCGTGAGCCAACCGCCCGCTACGCTCACTTGCCGCTCACCAACGCCGGCACGGCCCCCGCTTTCTGCCGCTTGCGCCCATATATGCCCAGTATCAGCAGCGGCAGCAACGTCAGCTCGGCCACCACGCCAAAGAGCAGCGTGAGGCCAATGAGCAGCCCCACGTAAAACGTGCCGTCAAACGAGGAGAACAGCAGCGTGCCGAAGCCGCCCACCAGGATGAGCGAAGTCACGATAACGGCCTGCCCGGCCAGAATGTAGGTGCGCCGCACGGCCTTGAACAAGTCGGGCTCGTGGCCCATGGTGAGGCGCAACTTGCTGATAAAGTGAATGGTATCATCCACCGCAATGCCGAAGGCGATGGTGAAGATGATGCTCGTGCTCACCTTCATGCTCACGCCGGCCAGCCCCATCACGCCCGCCACCACCAGGATGGGCAGCAGATTAGGAATGAGCACCACCACCGTCATGCGCACCGACCGGAACAGCACCAGCACGATGAGCGTGACCATGGCCACGTCGATGGCCATGCCCTGTATCATATTGAGGGTCAGATTCTCGTTATTTTTATCGATGAGGTTAGACGAGCCCGTGAGGCGCGTGCGCAGCACGGTAGTGTCGATGCTGGTGCGCAAAAAGTGCCGCAGCGCCCCGTTGAGCGCATCGGCCCGGATGCTGCCCACGTCCACCATGCGGCCGGTGAGGCGGCCGGCGCTGCCGTCGGGCAGGGCCAGCGCCCGAAACTCGGGCCGCTTGCGAAACTGCCGCAGGGCCCCAAGCAGCCGCGCCAGCCCCGCCGAGTCGGCCGGCAGGCGGTACTCGGCCAGCCCGCCGCCGTGCAGGGCCTGGTGCACGGTGCGCACCAGCGTGGCCGGCGAGGCCGAGAATTTCAGGCCGTAGGTAGTGGCCAGGTAGCGCTCCACTTTCGCGGTTTGGGTTAGCACGGCGGGGTCAAACACGTCGCGCCCCACGCCCGGCTTCAGCTCCAGCTCGAAGGGCCGCACGCCGGCAAAGTGGTCGTTGAAAAACGCAAAATCCTGGCGCACCGGGTCGCGTTGAGACAAGTCATCGAGCAGCGAGGAGTTGATGCGCACCCGCGTGGCCAGCCCAACGCTGGCTATCAAGATGAGCGCGCTGAGCGTGAACACCAGCCGCCGCCGGCGCAGCACGCCCATAAAGAGGCGGCCGAGCACGCCGTCCCAGTCGTGGCCGTGCTTGCGCGGCTCGCGCAATGCGGGCTTATTAAGCAGCACCAGCATGGCCGGCAACAGCGTGAAGCTCAGGAAGAAAGCCAAAATAACGGCGATGCCCGTAAACAGCCCGAAGTTGTGAATGGGCCGGATAGTACTCGTCATGAGCGTAAAAAACCCGATGCTGGTCGTTAGCGCCGACAGCCCCGAGCCAAAGCCCGACTCCTTTATGGTGGTGCGCAGCGCGTGCTTTTTGCCCGCGCCGTAGCCCAGCTCGCTCACGTAGCGGCTGATGATGTGGATGGTATCCGACATGCCCACCACGAAGAGCATGAGCGGCAGCAGGGCCGTCATCAGGTCGATGCTGATGCCGCAGGCGCCCATCACGCCCAGGCCCCAGATAATGGCCCCCACCACCACCACCAGCGGTAAAATCACGCCCCACCAGGTGCGAAACGTGAGCCACAACAGCCCCATTACCAGCAGAAAAGACAAGGACATGAAGATAATCATCTCCCGCTGCAGGCGGTCCACAAACACCGACTGGGCCACTGCCTTACCCGCAAAGTGCACCCGCGCCGCCGGCAGCCCGGCCCGCGCCAGGCCGGCGCGCAGTTCGGTCAGCAGCGAGTCGCCGGGTGGCTTTTTCAGGTCCGGCGTGGTTTGGATAACCAGCGCCACGGCCCGCGCATCGGGGCTGAAAACGTTGCCCACCAGGCCAGGCGTCTTATAAATCAGCGTCGAGTCGGCGGCGCGGCGGCTGGGGTCGGCGCGGTACTCACTGGGGTGCAGGTAGGGCAGGGTGTAGGCCCCAAGGCCCTCCACCACGGTTTGGCTGAGCGTGGTGGGCGAGGTGACGTGCAGCACGTGGCGCTGCCGCCCCGCCACCCGCGTGAGGCTATCGACTTGCGTGAGGAAGGCCGGCGAAAAGGCCGTTTGGCCCGGCCCCGCCTCCAGGGCCAGCAGCAGGTAGTCGTTGTCGTTGCCGAAGCGTTGGGTATAGCCCTGGTAGTAATCCAGGTCGGGGTCGCCGGCGGGGTAAAAGTCGTTGAAATTGTAGTTGAAGCGCAGCTGGGCGGCAAAGTAGCCGGCCAGCCCCGTAAGCAGGGCCAGCACGAGCAGCGTGAGGTAGGCAGTTCGGCGAAGGGGCATAGGTAGGAGCGCGAACTTGGTGAGCCGCGTAAGCGTTGGCGACGGGTAAGCACCCGCTTCGGCATTTCCGAAACGCTTTGTACTTTAGAAGCCGCAACTACCTGCAACCCCCCGATTTCCTCAATTGTTTCTGTTTACGCCCATGAAAAAGTCTCTGCTTGCTTTCGCCCTGCTAGCTTCGGCCGCTACCGCTTCCTTCGCCCACGACGGCGACAAGCCCGCCAAAGGCAAAAAAGCCGACCACTGCACCGGCGTAGCCGCTGCCAAGTGCGAGAAAGGCATGGCCGGCACCAGCATGGCCGGTATGCCCGCCTGCTGCCGCGCCAAAATGGCCGCCGCTAAGGCTGCTACGCCGGCTACGGCTGAGGCCAAAGTGGCGGTAGTGAAGTCGTTGTAACTAATTGATTTATAATAACATCAAAAAAGCCACCTAGCAGGTGGCTTTTTTGATGTATAAGCTTGCTTACTATATTAAAATGAAGTTTTTGCTACTATTACTACTAACCGTTGTCGTTAAAACTACTCCCGTAATTGCTCAGGATGAAGCTTGGCAAAAGGTTTCTGTGGAAGATTCAGTAACAGTCGACTTTCCAAGCGAACCTAAAAAGATTGTCCAGCCTAATCAGATTGCGTATGGCCTTTATGCCGACGGTGTGCTTTACTCGCTCGCCATTCAGCGCAATGCGGCAGACGCTGGTAGTACTACTGAAGAGAAGTATCAGCTTTATGAGGAGGCAATGCAAGGTGCTGCTAAACAGGCCAAGGCAACGCAGATTGAAAATAAAATCAGGTTTGTAGTCAATGGCTTCGAAGGGCTGGAAGCGACGTTTAATTCTGGTAATCCCAAGTTGAAAAATCCGGTGACCATGCGGATGGTTTTAATAAATGATACATTCTATGGGCAAATGTTTAGTGCCTCGCCTGATTCTGCCCATGCCGTAGCTCGCGCTCATTTCTACCTCAAGTTCATCCTGCTGCTGTTACTCCCGCTGAAACCCGCACGGGTGCCTACCGATTTGGACGGTTGGTGGGGCGGCTAGCAGTTTATGGCCTAATTATCGGTGGGATTATTTTCCTGCTAACGCGTTCATTCGCGAATAAAAAGAAGAAGCAAACTGCCTAATGCGCCAATACCACGCCCTTCTGCACCAAATCCTCGACCACGGCACGCTCAAAACCGACCGCACGGGCACGGGCACGCGCTCCATCTTTGGCCCGCAGATGCGCTTCAACCTGGCCGAGGGCTTCCCGCTGGTGACCACCAAAAAGGTGCACCTCAAGAGTATCATCCACGAGCTGCTCTGGTTTCTCAAAGGCGATACCAACATTGCGTACCTCAAAGAGCACGGCGTGAAAATCTGGGATGAGTGGGCTGATGAAAACGGCGACCTCGGCCCCGTGTACGGCTACCAGTGGCGCAGCTGGCCCGACGGCCACGGCGGCCACATCGACCAGATTAGCCAGATTATCAAGCAGTTAAAGACGCAGCCCGACTCGCGCCGCATGGTAGTGAGTGCCTGGAACGTGGCCGACCTACCGGCCATGAAGCTGCCCGCTTGCCACGCCCTGTTCCAGTTTTACGTGGCCGAGGGCCGCCTGAGCTGCCAGCTCTACCAGCGCTCGGCCGATGTGTTTTTGGGCGTGCCCTTCAACATTGCCTCCTACGCGCTGCTCACCCTGATGGTGGCCCAGGTAACGGGCCTGCAGCCCGGCGAGTTTATCTGGACCGGCGGCGATACCCACTTGTATAGCAACCACTTGGCGCAGGCCCGCGAGCAGCTCGGGCGCGCCCCGCGCCCGCTGCCCACCATGCGCCTCAACCCGGCCGTGACGGATATTTTTGGCTTCCAATTCGAAGACTTTCAGCTGGAAAGCTACGACCCCTGGCCGGCCATTAAAGCGCCCGTTGCGGTGTAACTTGGCGGCATGAGAACCGCCGCATGAAGAACTGGCTGGCCCTGCTGGGCGTGTTGCTGCTGGCCGGCGGGGCCGCCCACGCCCAGGAGGGCTACGCGGCCCCCGGTTTTCCGATGCTGCCGCACCGCCGCCCGGCCCCGCCCCCCGGCCCCACCGCGCCCAAGCTGCTCTCGCCGGTGCTGGCGCGCTTCTGGCACGAGGCCGACGCCGGGCGGCAGGCGGCGGGCCGCGACCAGTTTTTCCAGTTTGTGTCGGAGCAGGCCCACTACCCGCCCGCCGCCCGCCCGGCCCCCGGCCAGCCCAACGACCTGATGCCCACCGGCCGCATTTTGGTGAGCGTGCGCATCCGGGCCAACGGCTCGGTGCGCCAGCCCCCGCGCATCACCCGCCGCGAGCTGAGCCGCCCCGAAACGGACTACCCGCCCGCCGCCATCCGCGCCCTCGACGCCGAAGCCCTGCGCGTGCTGGGGGCCCTGCGCTTCGTGCGCTCGGCTGCCGCCCAGGATTCGCTGGTGGTGCCCATGCGCTTTATTGCGGAATAATATTGGGCCCTGAATTAGTAACCATTCCCGTAAATGACGTTTCTTGAAATAGCCGAAGCAGTTTTAAAACAAAGCACTAAACCTCTCAACGGCCGCCAAATATGGGATGAAGCAGTTGTATTGGGTTTCACGGAAAAGCTGAAGTCAATAGGTAAAACACCTTGGGCCACGCTCGGTGCTCAAATCTATGTTGACCTAAAAAATAATCCTGGCTCTAGGTTTTTTAAAGTTAGTAAAGGAAAGTTTCTGCTCGCTTCGGATGGGCAAGTGATACTACCTGCAACTTCTGCTCCATTGTCTAATGCTACTGCGCAAACGTCAGACAAACAAAAAACAGCCGAAAGCCTCATGCATTCGGTTAAGCAAGAAGAATATTATTTAGAAAAGCACCTTCATCCATTTCTTGCGTATTTTGCTTTTCACAAGCTGAAATCTTACGCTAAAACGCTCAGCCACAGCAAATCAGCGAAGACGAGCTACGGTGAGTGGGTACACCCCGACATGGTTTCTTGTGCCTTTCCATTCTTGCAGGGGGGTTGGCATAGCGAGGTTTCCAGCTTGAGTCGCTCTATCGGCAATGCGCCAATCCGATTGTGTTCTTTTGAGTTAAAGCGAAAGCTTGATATGGCTAATTTGCGGGAAGTATTTTTCCAAGCAGTTTCCAACTCTTCGTGGGCGAATGAAAGCTACTTAGTAGCTGCAAGAATCTCAAGTGACCAATATTTTCTTAGTGAATTAAAAAGGCTTTCCTCTTCCTTCAATATTGGGGTTATCCGGTTAGATACAACTGACCCAGAGGGAGGGGAAATATTATTGCCCGCCCGATTCAAGGAGAATCTCGATTGGGACACAATGAATAAGCTAGCGATGAATAAAGACTTTAAGGATTTTTTAGCAAGGGTGCAAAAAGACCTAGAAAATAATGAAGTTTATAAGGAGCAGTACGACAAAGTGTTAACTAAGCAAGAGCTGTTAAAATCAATTGAAGCCATTCAACTCGGGTAGTTGCCAGGTTTGAAATTCAGTTTGACCTACCCGCTGCACTGCCCGCACGCCCGCCACATTAGCCGTGAAAACGGCATCGGCCGCTAGTAATTCTTCCCGTTGAAATAACCCCTCGCGGCACGGCACGCCCCGCGCCCGCGCCGCGCGCAGCACCTCGGCGCGGTGCACGCCGGCCACGCAGCCGCTGGCCAGGGCAGGGGTAAATACTACCTCGTCTTTCACCCAGAAGATGGCCGCCGCGCCCGCCTCCGCCACGTGCCCGGCCGCATCGCAGAGAATGATTTCGTCGAGCCCGCGGTGCTGGCGCTCGTGGGCGGCGCGCACGTAAAGCCACGCTTGCGGCCCTTTGCAAAAGCTGAGGGGAGAAAATATAGAATGCGTATCTAGCGAAAAGTCAGCTAGTTGCAGCGGCGTGTCGTCGGGGGCAAAGGGCTCGGCGGTGGCTAGCCAGTGGGCGGCATCGGTGGGCGGGGTGTAGCGGCCGCCCCCGGCGCGCCACAGCTGCAGGCGCAGGCGGGCGGCGGGCAGCTGGTTGGCGGCGGCGAGCCGGGCCAGGGTGGCCTCCAGGGCCGCGGCGGTGGCCAGCAGCGGGGGCAGCGTGAGGTAGAGCGCGGCGGCGGCCTGCTGCATGCGGGCCAGGTGGCCGGCCGCGTAGCGCAGGCGGCCCCCACTAAAAATCAGGGTCTCAAAAAAGCCGTCGCCGAAGGCCAGGCCGCGGTTGGGGAGGGGTAATGTAAAAGACTGGTGAATAAGTAGTTCACCGTTGAAGAGCAACATATTCTGCACTGCGGATGTAGCAAGTTTTGTGGCTGAAAATTACCACCGGTTGCAGTTCGAATTGCCCGATTTAGGCGAATTATTCATCACCAAAATCCGACTAGCCCGACTAATCCGCGGTTCAGACCAACGCAAATTTCTTGCCCGGCAGCGCCCGCACCACGCCCCGAAACTCGAGGGCCAGCAGGAGCGCGGCCACCGCGTGAATGGGCTGCTGGGCTTTCCAGGCCAGGTTATCCATCTGCTCTTCGCGGCCCGCCGCGGCAGCCAGCACGGCGATGAGGGCAAACTCGGCGGCCGAAAAATCATCGGCCGAGTAGGAGGGGGGCAGCTGAAACTTACCGGTCTGGAACAGGGCGGCGTCCCAGTTGAGGAGCTGCTCCAGGTCGCGGGGCTCCTGGTAGAGCGCGGCTTTATTGCTTTTAATCAGCGCGTTGCAGCCTTCCGAAGTCGGCACGCCCAGCGGGCCGGGCACGGCCAGCACGTCGCGGTCGTAGCTCAGGGCCAGCTCGGCCGTGATGAGCGCCCCGCCCTTGGCCGCCGCCTCCACTACCACCGTGCCATCGGCCAGGCCCGCGATGATGCGGTTGCGCTGCGGAAAGTTGTAGCGGTCGGGCTGCGTGCCGAAGGCAAACTCAGTGAGCAGGCCGCCCTGCTCGCGCATTTTCTCGGCCGTTTTGCGGTGGGCGGCGGGGTAAATCACGTCGAGGCCGGTAGCCATGACGCCCACCGTGGCCAGCCCCTCCTGCAAGGCCGCGCGGTGGGCCATAATATCAATGCCATAAGCCAGGCCACTGACAATCAGCGGCTCATGCGGCAGCACGCCCTTGATAATGCGCTCGGTTTGCTCGCGGCCGTACTCGGTGGCCTGGCGCGTGCCCACCAAGGCCAGCACTTTAGGCGCGTTCAGGTCGGCGGGGCCCTGGTAGTAGAGCAGCGCGGGCGCGTCGGGGATGAGCTTGAGGCGGGTCGGGAAGTGCTTATTGGTATAAAACAGGATTGCCACGCCTTCCTTTTCCGCCTTGCGCAGGCTGGTTTCGGCCTGGGTGAGGGCCTTGCCGCGCTCGGGGCCAGTCAGGATTTTAACGGTGGCGTCGCCCACGCCGGGGATGCGCCGCAGCTTGCCGGGCGGCAGCAGCAACACGTTTTTGGCCGACGAGCCGTAGCTCATCAATTGCCGCGTGAGCTGCGGGCCAATGCCGGGCAGCAGCGTCAGGGCCAGCTCGTGGTAGAGGTCGTCGGTTGTACCGCCCATACTAATTTAAATCATCGTACCAATTCCAATTCGGCGCCTGAATGAGTTTGCGAACAAAATCTTCGCCGACCATTAAAGTGCCAAAGTCATTGTCAACCAGCATCTGCTTGAAATCTGCGAGTTGAATAACGACTCTCTTTGCCGCCTCTAGTCCGCGGTAAGCAATACTGTACACGTGTTGGCTGACTGGTAAAGTCGTTTTGATAAATTCAATTTCCTGCTTTTCCCAGCCAATAGATTCCAAATCAGTGCCATAATATTCGATATAGGCCCTGCTTGTATTGGAGAATTCTATGACAAACTCTTGACTAGCAGAGGTTATACTAATAAAAGCACTTGGAAATGCGGCAGCTAGAATCTGCCTGAATTCGGGTAGCAGCGTAGCCGACGCTGCGACGAGCATGAGCGCTTCCATGACCTTTACTCCGCCTTTTGCGCGGCGTCGATTTCCTTTTTCAGGTTCAGCAAAAAGCCGCGCACTTTCTCCAAGGATTGAATTACGTCAATTTTGTCCTTGAGCTGGCCGCCCTTCTGCTTGAGCATTTCGCGGGCGCCGGCAATGGTGTAGCCGCGCTCCTTTACCAGGTGATAGATGGTGCGAAAAATGTCCACATCGGCCTGGGTGAAGAGGCGGTTGCCTTTCTTGCTCTTGCGGGGGTTGAGCTCGTCAAACTCCGTTTCCCAGAAGCGGATGAGCGAGGTGGCTACGCCGAACTGCTCGGCCACCTCGCCAATGGTGAAGTATTGCTTGGTAATGTCGCGCTCTTTGTAGGGCATGGCGGCAAATATAAACGGCTAAATTACTGTATTTTGTATTTTCGGCTGATTTCGTCGTAGCGCGGCAGCAGCTCGTTGGCGCGGCCCTGCTTGTCAAATACAGCTTCCCAGGTGCTGAGCGGCTCCCAGATGAAGCTGCCCTTGCCCTTGCCGCCCGGCAGGCTAAACACCGCATCGTTGACCTCGCGCTTGCGCTCCGAGTATTCGACCACTACCACGTCCTGCTTATAGCGCCGGGCCAGCTGCGTGAGGTTGGCCTGCAGGTCGGGGATGGTGCCGTGCCACTTGGGGTAGTATGATTCGCCAATTACGTCAAAATCAACCTGATAGGCTAGCATCCGGTCGAGCCAGGCGTTGGAAAGCAGGGCCTGGCCGCCGAGGGCAATGTGCAGCATTACCAGGGTATTGGGGTTCACTTCGCGCACGGCGCGGGAGCCGGCCTGGGCCAGCCGGGCCAGGGTTTCGTAGCGGGCCAGGCTGTCGGCGAGCTGCACGTTGGCATCGGGCCACAGCATGCCGTGGTTGATTTCGTTGCCCACCTGCACCATGTCGGGCGGGGTGCCCTGGGCTTGCAGGGCCAGCAGCACCTGCTTGGTGTAGTCGTGCACCGCCAGGGCCAGGGCCGGGCCGCTGAGGGCCCGCCAGGCCTGGGGCTTAAACTGCTTTTGCGGGTCGGCCCAGGTATCGGAGTAGTGGAAGTCGAGCAGCAGCTTCAGGCCGGCCTGGTGCACGCGCCGGGCCATGGCCAGGGTGTGGGGCAGGTCGCAAAAGCCCTTTTGGGGCGAGTAGCCGCTGTCGGCGGCCGGGTTGTTAAAAATCCGCAGCCGGATGTAATTGAACTGGTGGTCTTTCAGAATCTGAATGGCATCTTTCTCCACGCCCTGGTCCGAAAACTTCAGGCCCCTGGCTTCGAGCTGGGGCAAAAAGGAGATGTCGGCGCCCAGGACTTTGCCCAGGCGGGGCCGGGTGATGGCTGCCTTAACCGGCTTATTAGCAAGACCTTGCGCGCCCGCGCCCTGCGCCAGCAGCAGCCCGAGCAGGGCCGGGAGCACCCACCGCCCCACGGCGGCCCGAAAACCAAACAACATCGCAGAAATCGAAAAAAAGGCAGCTGACAATAGCCGCCCGCCGCGCAAGGTACAAGGCGGGGCGGCGGGCCGAAGCACCCGTTTCGCGCTCCTGTTCGGGAAAGCTACCTTTGTGTTGCCACCGGCCCCGCCAATGGGGGCCGTTTTTTCAAAAGTTATGTCGCTTCCCACCGCCGCGCACGTTCGCCAGCAGTTTCTCGATTTTTTCGCCTCCAAGGGCCACCACATCGTGCCGTCGGCCCCGCTCGTGGTGAAGGACGACCCCACGCTGCTCTTTATTAACAGCGGCATGGCGCCGTTTAAGGACTACTTTTTGGGCAACCGGCCCGCGCCCTACCCGCGCATTGCCGACACTCAGAAGTGCCTGCGCGTGAGCGGCAAGCACAATGACCTGGAGGAGGTGGGCTACGACACCTACCACCACACGATGTTCGAGATGCTGGGCAACTGGAGCTTTGGCGACTACTTCAAAAAAGACGCCATCAACTGGGCCTGGGAATTGCTCACGGAGGTGTATAAGCTGGAGAAGGACCGGCTGTATGTAACGTATTTTGAAGGTGATGCCGGCGACGGCACCGGCCCCGACACCGAGACCCAGGACCTGTGGCGGCAGTACACCACTGACGACCGCATCCTGCCCGGCAACAAGAAAGACAACTTCTGGGAGATGGGCGACACCGGCCCCTGCGGCCCGTGCACCGAAATCC
>CAXTFI010000129.1:0-14282 GCA_964243255.1 uncultured Hymenobacter sp. | reverse complement strand
CTCCATTGTAAAATATTCTTCATCCCCTACCGAAGTAAGGACACTGTCGAGTGCTGACCCTGCTCACCTATTGACGTGTACTTGTCTCTATTCGTGTCGCTTGTTGGTCTACCAGCCGAAGCTCGTAAACCACTTACTATTTGTCTGTTTCCGTCATTCAAAGAACGTGTGCTACTTCCAATTGAAGTAACCGTGTGAGCCGGGTTAGTGGCTCGCTTTTTAACCGTTTGCCCACCCTGTTTGGGATTGGGAGTGCAAAGGTAAGCAAACTTGCTGACTTTCCAAATTCGTAGCGAAACTTTCTGGTCTTTTTTCGCTAGCCCTTTTCCAGTCTGGCCGCCTCCGGTTGAAGCGGGGTGCAAAAGTAAGAAGAACTTTTGACTTTTAAAATCTTTTTCGAAATTTTATTATCGAAGCTGATTTTGATTCCCATTTTGCTTTCTGGCTGGTGGGCTGCCTTGTGCTGTTTGGGAGTGCAAAAGTAGGGTTTTTAGTTGGTTTTGCAAGTCACTAAGCTGAGAAAAGCGCTTAATTCTCTTTGCGAAATTTGCATTATACGCTAGCTCGTTGATGGCCAATATGTTGATGAGGCATAATTTTTCGACCTATGCTCCGCATTCAGCGTAGGATTGAGGCATGAGAGGCTACTAGGGTGCCTGGGGCGACAATTAGTATCCTGTATTGAGGGGGCGAGGGGGTGGCTTTCCTTGTGGGGTGCGGCTTTTGAAGGTTATTCTCCCAATTTTTGGAGGGGCGTGAGCAGCGCGCACTTTGGATATGGGATTTTACTTGGGGCTGGTGAGCAGTACTGCCTTGTGTGGTGACGTGGTGTGGCGGTAGTTTGTACAATGGATTTACTTAGGGTGGAGGGCATTAGTTTGGAAGAGAGAGGTAGCGTGGTGCTGGCTCCTATCAGCTTTGGGCAACGGCGAGGGCATAAGCTGGCGCTGGCGGGCGAAAGTGGAGCGGGCAAGAGTACGCTGCTGCAGGTGATTGCGGGGCTGGTGCAGCCTAGTACTGGGGAGGTGCGGGTGGCGGGCAGCCGGGTGCGGGGGCCAGCCGTGGCGCTGGTGCCGGGGCATCCGGGGGTTGCTTACTTATCGCAGCAGTCGGACCTGCCAAAGTTTCTGCGGGTGGAGCAGGTATTGCAGTATGCTAGCAAACGGCCGGCGGTGGAAACTCGGCTCTTATACACACTGTGTCGGATTGACCATTTACTGGGGCGGCGCACCGACCAGCTTTCGGGCGGGGAGCAGCAGCGGGTGGCGCTGGCGCGCCTGTTGCTAGGAGCACCGGCGCTTTTGCTGCTGGATGAGCCCTTCTCGAACCTTGACCGGGTGCATAAGCAAACGATGCAAACTATTATAGAGGAGCTAGGCGCGCGGCTGGGGATTACCTGCCTGCTGGTATCGCACGATGCAGCGGATACACTTTCGTGGGCAGATGAAATACTTGTGTTGCGCCGAGGGAAGTTGGTGCAGCAAGGGTCACCAACACTACTTTATAAGCAGCCGGTGGATGAATACACGGCGGGGCTCTTTGGCGATTATAGCCTGGTGCGGGGGGGTGACCGGGCGGCCCTGGCCCCAGATATATCGGGTGCCCATACTTTAGTAGTGCGACCTGAGCATTTTCGGTTGGAGAAAGCTAGGGCGGGCGTGCTGCCTGGCTTGGTGCGGGCCGTTCGTTTTTTTGGCAGCTACTACGAGGTAGAGGTAGCGCTGCCCGAAAATATAGTGCGCGTGCGGGTGAGCATACCCACAGTGGCGCCCGGCGATGCGGTAGGCGTAGCCGTGTCGGTGGGCGACACTTGGGCTATTGAATAGTAAGGGCTCCGCTCCTACCCTACTAGCTGCGCATGCAACTGAGCCAGAGTGGCGGCGGCATCTTGGCACAGGCCGGGGTGCACGGGGGAGGTTTGCAGTATGGTGCTGCGCTGAGCGGTGAGCCAGCGGAAACGGGAGGCAATAGCCAGCTGCCCGATGGGCCCGCCGGTGGCCCGGCCCTGGCAAATGCGCTCGAACGAGTGCAGGCGGGCGCGCAGGTCGGGCAGGTCGAGGTGGGCCCCGGTGAAGGCTTGCAGGCGGGTTTCGTTTAGCTCGCAGGTGGTTTGCAGGAAACCCTGGGAGGAGCAGTAGAGGATAACACCCACATTTAGAAACTCTTCGCGCTCGACGCGGGGCACTACGCGCAGCACGGCGTACTCAAACAAGTGCTTGGCGAGCATGGTCAGCTTCTTGGGTGAAGGTGGCGGAAACGGCTAAGCGAGCTTCCAGAAAATACTGGTAATTAGCGCGTTGCTCGGCGGGGGTGAGGTCGGGCTCGGTGAGCCAGTCGGTGGGGATAGTGGCGATGATGGCGGCCAGCACGGCGGGCGTGAGGCGGGCGCAGCACTCGGCATCGGCGGCGGCCAGCTCGGTGGCTTGGGGCAGCAGCACGTGGTCCTTCACGGAGGGGAAGGCACGGGTGGCCGACTGCACCCACTGCGGACCGGTGTGGTGCACGTAGAGCGCGGCGCCGTGGTCGATGAGCCACAACTCCTTGTGCCAGAGCAACATATTAGTGTTGCGGGCGGTGCGGTCGACGTTGAGGGTAAGGCAATCGAGCCAGACTACCAGGGAGGCCAGGCGGGGCGCTACGGTGGTGACCAGGGGGTCGAAGGTGCTGGCGCCGGAGAGGAAATGCAGCGCCAGGTTGCGGCCGGTGCTGGCGCGCAGCAGGTCCTGGATTTCCTCGTCGGGCTCGGTGCGGCCGAAGGCTTCGTTGAGCTCGCAGAACACGAGCTCGGGCACGCGCAGGCCGAGTACGCGGGCTATTTCGCCTACTAACAGCTCGGCTATCAGCACTTTAATGCCCTGGCCCGCGCCCCGGAATTTTAGGACGTATAAGAAACCGTCGTCGGCCTCAACTAAGGCAGGCAGCGAGCCGCCTTCGCGCAGGGGGGTGATATAGCGCGTGACGTGGACGGTACGCAGGGAAGGAGATAAGCTCATCAGAAGAGGCAAAAAATCGTTTGTCCTTGCGAGCGCAACGCAGTGGAGCGCGGCAATCGCCCCTGAACGACTCGTTTAGGTATCGTTCTGGGGCGATTGCCGCGCTCCACTGCGTTGCGCTCGCAAGGACAACTGTAAAATTAGCGTCTACTGCCAATAATAAATACCTTATACCAGCTGCCGCAAAGCCATTTCGAAGGAGCGCTGGGCGATGCCGGTGGGCTCGGCGCTTTGCTGGCGGGTGCGGGCCAGGGCTGCTTCGATAATCCGGGAGGTGTCGTGGAAGATGGCTTGGTCGGTGATTTCGGCCCCGGTTTCCATGAGGTAGGCGAAGACGCGGGCCATGCCGCAGTTGGCGATGAAGTCGGGGATAACGGCGCAGTGCGCGTCGGCCCACTCGCCGGTGGGGCCGAAGAAGATGGCGGGGTCGGCAAAGGGCACGTTGGCCCCGCACGAAATGACCTCTAACCCGCTGGCTACCAGGGCTTCAACCTGCGCCTGGGTGACGAGCCGGGAAGAGGCGGCGGGCACGAAGATTTCGGCGCCAGCCGTCCAGATGCGTTGGCTTACTTCTTCGAAAGATAGTAAGTCATTGGCATGCAGCGCGTTGCCATCGCGACTAAGGAACAAGGCGCGCACTTCCTCCAAGCTCAGGCCTTCGGGGCGGAGCAGGCCGCCGGTCCGGTCGATGATGCCCACAATGTGGGCGCCCTGAGTGGCCAGGTAGTAGGCTGCCGCCGCGCCCACGTTGCCCCAGCCCTGGATGATGACGCGCTTGCCGGCCACCGAGCGGCTGCCCCACAGCGTGTAGTAGTGGCGCACGGCCTCGGCCACGCCGTAGCCGGTAATGAGGTCGGCCACGGTGTACTTGCGGGCCAGGCTGGGCGTGAAGGTGCTGTCTTCCAGTACTTTAATCACGCCTTGGCGGAGCTGGCCGAGCTTCTGGATTTTTTGGGGCTCGGTGGCGCGGTAGTGGCCGTTGACGACGCCTTCCTGGGGGTGCCAGAGGCCGTAGTCTTCGGTGAGGGGAATTACCTCGTGGATTTCGTCTACGTTGAGGTCGCCGCCGGTACCGTAATAGGCTTTAAGTAAGGGGATTACGGCTTTGTACCAGCGCTCGAGCACGCCGCGCTTGCGGGGGTCCTGGGGGTCGAAGTTGATGCCCGACTTGGCCCCGCCGATGGCGGGGCCGGAGACGGTGAACTTGATTTCCATGGTTTTGGCCAGGCTTTCGACCTCGCGCTTATCGAGGCCCTTGCGCATGCGGGTGCCGCCGCCGGCCGCGCCGCCGCGCAGCGAATTAATCACGACCCAGCCTTCGGCTTCGGTTTCGGGGTCTTGCCATTCGAAGACGATTTCGGGGCGCTTTTGCTCGTATTGAGCGAGGAGGTCTTTCATGAGAAGCGGGTACTACTAAAAAACGGGCCGACCTGGTAGGCCGGCCCGCGCAACGGGGTGGAAGCAGGGAGGGAATACGGGATAATAAGCTGTTATTCAATGCGCTCGAGGCGCTGGTCGTCGGTGGCGGCGGCGAGGCTGGCGGGCTCCAGCCACGATTGGTAGTACACGCCGTCGTCGAGCCGGAGGGCGGCTTCGGTGAGCATGAGGGGGCGGAAGGTGTCAATCATGACGGCCCACTCGTCGGTGCCAGTTTTGCCGATGCTGCGCTCGTAGGCGCCCGGCGCGGGGCCGTGCGGAATGCCGCCGGGGTGCAGTGTGAGGTGGCCCTGCGCGATGTTGTTGCGCGACATAAAGTTGCCGTCCACGTAGTACAGCACCTCGTCGGAGTCGATGTTGGAGTGGTGGTAGGGGGCCGGAATGGCCTGCGGGTGGTAGTCGAACAAGCGCGGCACGAACGAGCACACCACAAAAGACTTTGTCTCGAACTGCTGGTGCACGGGTGGCGGCTGATGCACGCGCCCGGTAATGGGCTGGAAATTGTGGATGCTCAGCCCGTACGGGTAGTTGTAGCCGTCCCAGCCCACCACGTCGAACGGGTGCGACGGGTAGAGCAACTCATGCAGCACGCCCTGCTTTTTGATTTTAACCACGAAGTCGCCGGTTTCGTCGTGGGTTTCC
Source organism: uncultured Hymenobacter sp. (assembly GCA_964243255.1). Lineage (GTDB taxonomy): Bacteria > Bacteroidota > Bacteroidia > Cytophagales > Hymenobacteraceae > Hymenobacter. The sequence continues at coordinate 9,210 of CAXTFI010000129.1, read as the reverse complement.
AGGGCCCCGGGCAGCTTGTAGTCGCGCTCGGCGTAAGGCGCGTGTTCCAATAATTGCCCAAACCAGTTGCGGTACCGCTTGGGCGTGTAAATCGGCTGAAACGACTCCGTAATCAGCAGCCGGTTATCTTCCGAATTGAACTCAATCTGGTAAATAATGCCGCGCGGAATTAATAAATAGTCGCCCGGCTCAAAAGGAATATTGCCCAGTTGCGTGCGCAATGTCCCCGTGCCCCGGTGAATAAATAGCAGCTCGTCGGCGTCGGCGTTTTTGTAGAAATAGGCCGTCAGCGAGTGGCGCGGGGCGGCCAAGCTGATGTGGACGTCGCCGTTCACCAGCACCGGCGTACGGGCCTGTAAATAATCGTCTTGCGGCGGCACCTGAAACCCTTGCAGCAGCCGCGCCTTGATGTTTCTCTCGACCGCAATTTTCGGCGTGAGGTCGGTTTCGCCCAGCACCTCCTTCACCGTGGTGGGCCGCCGCAAGTGGTACATCAGCGACGACATGCCCTCGAAGCCGACGGTGCCGAACAGCTGCTCGTAATAAAGCCCGCCCTCGGGCTTGGCAAACACCGTGTGGCGCGTGGCCGGCAGCTGGCCGAGCTTGTGGTAGATGGGCATTTTTTTGGTGCTTGGTTAGTGGTGCCTAGTGCTTCGTCGGTGGGGCCTTGTTGTCATTGCTTCGTCGTTCCTCCTCGCAATGACAAGCCCTACAAATTCCCGCGCCGGTCCTGTTCGCGCTCCAGGCTCTCGAACAGGGCTTTGAAGTTGCCCGCGCCGAAGCTTTTAGCCCCTTTGCGCTGGATGATTTCGAAGAACACCGTGGGGCGGTCTTCCACCGGTTTGGTGAAAATCTGGAGCAGGTAGCCTTCCTCGTCGCGGTCGGCCATGATGCGCAGGGCGCGCAGGGCCTCCACGTCCTCGTCGATTTGGCCGACGTGGGCGCGCAGGTTGTCGTAGTAGCTGTCGGGGGTGTTAAGGAATTCTACGCCGCGGCTTTTCAACTCGCGCACGGTGCTAATGATGTCGTTGGTAGCCACCGCGATGTGCTGCACGCCCTCGCCCTCGTAAAAGGTAAGGTATTCCTCAATCTGCGACTTTTTCTTGCCCTCGGCCGGCTCGTTGATGGGGAACTTCACGTACCCGTTGCCGTTACTCATCACCTTGCTCATGAGAGCCGAGTACTCGGTGGTAATCTGCTTATCGTCAAAGCTTAAGATATTGGCGAAGCCCATTACATCCTCGTACCACTTCACGGTTTCGTTCATGCGGTTCCAGCCCACGTTGCCCACGCAATGGTCGACGTAGAGCAGGCCAGCGGGCGCGGGGTTGAAGCTGGATTCCTGGGCCACATAGCCCGGCATAAAGGCCCCGTGGTAGTTTTTGCGCTCCACGAACAGGTGCACCGTTTCGCCGTAGGTGTGGATGCCGGCCGTGCGCACTTCACCAAATTCGTCGGTGAGGGTGCGGGGCTCCTGGTAGCTGCGGGCGCCGCGGCTCATGGTTTTCTGGTAGCTCTCGTGGGCGTCCTCTACCAGCAGGGCCAGGATTTTGACGCCATCGCCGTGCTGGCGCACGTGCTCCGCAATCACATGGTCGGATTTCATGGCCGTGGTGAGCACCAGCCGGATTTTGCCCTGCTGCACCACGTAGCTGGCGCGGTCGCGCACGCCGGTTTCGGGGCCGGCGTAGGCTACGGTCTGGAAGCCAAACGCCGCCTTGTAGTAGTAGGCCGCCTGCTTGGCATTGCCCACGTAAAATTCGAGGTGGTCGGTACCGAGTAGGGGCAGGAAGTCGGTAGTGGCGCGTTGCTGAAGTGCTTGGGCGACGAGGGTTTCCATACTGAGAGGCTGGTAGCTGGGTGGGATGCGGAAAAGACGGTTAGCCAACGGCTAATTTCACGTAATACTAACGCTTGTTAGCTCCTTTGTCCAATATCGGCTTCTTATGAGCCTGATAAGAATTTCTTATGGAAATTTGCGGCATGGAACTTCGCCAGCTGCGGTACTTTGCGGAGGTAGCCGCCGAGCTACACTACGGCCGGGCGGCCACCAGGCTGTGCGTGTCGCAGCCCGCCCTAAGCCAGCAGATTCAGCTGCTGGAGAGCGAGCTAGGGGTCGAATTATTTGACCACCAGCAGCGCACGCGCCAGCGCCGGGTGGTACTCACGGCAGCCGGCACGGCTTTCTTGGCCGAGGCGCAGCACCTGCTGCACCTCAGCCGCCAAGCGGTGGAAAACGCGCGCCGGGTGGGCTCGCAGCAGAAGACGGTGGAGCTGGGCTACTACCAGCTGCTGCGGCCCGACCGCCTGGTGGGCATTGTGGAGCGCTTTAAGGCCAGCTTTCCCGACGTGCAGTTTCACTTGCTTGAGCTGCCGACTTTTCGGGCGGTGCAGGATGCGCTGGTAGCCGGGCGCATTGCGCTGGGCCTCACCATGTTGCCGCTGCTGCACCCCGAGCTGGCGGCGCGGCCCTTCGGCCAGGGCGGGCTGGCGGTGGCGCTGCCCGCTGCCCACCTGCTGGCCGGGCTGGTCGAGGTGCCACTAGCCGCGCTGGCCCACGAAAAATGGGTCGAAATAAGCCGCCCGCTGCACCCGGTGTACGACGAGATTGAGCACCTGTGCCAGCAGGCGGGCTTTAGCCGGCGCGGGGCCATTGTGCAGGAAGTTTCGTCGCTGGAGCTGCTTAGCAACCTGGTGCGGCTGGGGCTGGGCGTGGCCTTCGTGCCCTCCTTCTTTGACCTGAGCCAGGTGCCGGGCGTGGTGGCCCGGCCGCTGCGGGTAGAAAGCGGGGAAAGTGTAACCATCACGCAATGTGTGGCTTACCTGGCCGAGCGGCCAGCGCCGCTGTTGCAGGCACTGGTGGCGCTGGTGTGAGGCGAATGTAGAATTTAGAATGAAGAATTAGTAATTCCTCATTCTAAATTCTACATTCCTCATTCCTCGTTCTAAATTCATTTTAAAAGGAGGGCCGCTACCTGGCGGCCGGTGCCTAGCGCAGCATTGAGGGAGGGGTAGCTTGTCCAGTCGCCACAGCGGAAGAGCGTGTCGCCTAGCCGCAGCTCCTGCTGCACGGGCTGGCCGGCGGTGTACACCGGTAGGGCGTGCTCGATGCGGTAGGTGCGCAGGTGCCGCCACATATTGGCCACCGGCCCAAACCAGGCGGCCAGCTCGGGGCGCAAGCGGGCCGTCAGCTCTTCCTCCGACAGGCCATGCGCGCCGTGGGTACTCACCGACACCAGGCCCTGGCCGGCGGGGGCTACGGCGGGGCTCACCTCGGCGGGGAAGGCCACATTGTGCGCCAGTGCGCCGGGCTGGGCATTGAGGTGCAGCAGGCAGCGGCCGTGGCTGGGCGCGGGGCCGGCCGTGGCAAAATAGGTGCAGGTAGTAGGCCGGGCCGCCGCAGCGGCAGGCGTGGGTTGCTCCCCTAGCAGCTGGGCGGCCGCGGGGCCGTCGGTGGCCAGCACCACGGCGGCGGCGGTTAGGGTTTCGCCGTTGGCCAGGTGCACCAGCTGGCCACCCTTGGCCACGGCGGCCACGGGCGTGCGCAGGCGAATGGTGCCGGCGGGCAGGCGGCCAGCCAGCTGCTCGGGCAGCTGCTGCATACCCAGGGCCGGCACCACGGCCGCGCCCTGCATAAACTGCTGGAACACAAACTCAAAGAAATTGCTGGCCGTGCTGAGCTCGCGGTCGAGGTACACGCCGCCGAAGAAGGGTTTGAAAAAGGTGTTGATAATTTGCTCGCTCCAGCCGTACTGGCGCAGGAAATCGAGCGTCGATACGCTGGGGTGGGCCAGCAGCAGCTCCGGCGAGCGCCCGGCCAGCTGGGCTACCAGCTTCGCAATCAGCGCTTTGTCTTTAACCGTGCCGATGGGTGAGGCCAGCGCCGCAAAGGCCATAAGCGGGGCGTGCAGCGGGTTTTCGAGGGTGGTTTCCTGCCCGTCGGGCAGCCGGATAATTGCCCCCGAGCGGTACGGCTTGAGGTTGAGCGCGCCGTAGTCGAACATGCGCCGCGCCTCGGGGTAGTTGGTCAGCAGAATCTGAAAGCCCCGGTCGAGCCGAAAGCCATCGGGGGTAACGTCGGTGCGCACCCGGCCGCCTACGGCGTCGGCGGCTTCGAGTACCAGCACGGGGCGGCCGGCCCGGTGCAGCCAAGTGGCACAAGCCAAGCCGGCCATGCCCGCGCCGATAACGATAATGGGTTGTATAGCGCTCATAATCAGCTTAAAATAACTTTGGCATCTTGTGCTCTTTCCACTTCTTACGCGTTTTCATGGTATAGAACTCGGCCACGCCGCTGCGCTCCAGCGTGAGTTGCCAGGCCCCGAGCACCTGCCCCGGCTGCCGGCCCACTGCCCGCAGGCCGGGGTGCTGCTGGTGCAGCAGCGTGGCTTCGGCCAGGGTGAGGTCGCGGCCGGGCTGGCCGTGGCAGCGTAGGCACAGGCCATTGGCCAGGGTGATGGGGCGCTGGTAGTAAAACGTGTCGGCGGCCGGGCGGCCAATGAGGCGCATGGTATCGGGCCGCAGGCCGGCGGCGGCCACGGCGGCGGGCGTGGCGCGGGCCGTAGCGGGCTGCCACTCTACGCGGCGCGGAGTGGCGTGCCACTTGCGGGCCATCGAATCGACCTGCGCGTAGGCCTGGGGCCGACAGAAGTTGGCGGCCTGGGCTACGCCGCCCCGCTTCAGTTCGCGGGCCAGGGTGCGGCGCAGCAGCGTGTCGGCGTAGGCCGTGAGCGAGTCGCCGGCCCAGCGCGTGGCGCGCAGCAAGTCGTTGGGCATGATGCGGATAGCCTCCCAGTTGGCCGTTTCTTCGGCTATTTCCTTGGTGCCGGTGAGGTGGCGCACCTGGTCGGGCCGGCAGGCAGCCAGCGTGAGCAGGGCCACGAGAACAATGTTACTTTTCGACAACCACATACTGCGGCAACTGCTTTGGCGGCGCGAAGGTTGCGTGCTACCGCAGCAGCCAGCTGCGCAGCGCCTCGTAACTGGGGGCCAGCGGCACGCTGTGCTTGGGCTTTTGCAGCAAATAATGCAGGGCGGCCGGCAACGCTACCCGGCGGCCAATAAGCGGCTCGACTACTTCCGGGAATTTCACTGGGTGGGCCGTAGCCAGCACGAAGCCCGCAGCGGCCGGGTACTCGCGCAGGTAATTTTCGAGGGCGAAGAAGGCCACTGCGCCGTGCGGGTCGAGCAGGTAGCCGTGCTCAGTATCGACGCGCCGGATGGTGGCGCTGGTGTCGGCATCGCGCACGGTGTAGCCGCTCAGCAATTGGCTGATGGCAACGTGCTCGTGCTTAAAGAGTTCGAGGATGCGCACGAAGTTGCTGGGGTGGCCCACGTCCATGGCGTTGGAGAGGGTAGCCACGGCCGTTTTGGGGGCAAAAACCGCCGTGCGCAGGTACTCGGCCCCCGCATCGTTGGCGTTGCAGGCGGCGATAAAGTGGCCCACCGGCAGGCCCGAGGCGTGGGCCAGCAGCCCGGCGCAGAGGTTGCCAAAGTTGCCGCTGGGCACCGCGATAACCGGCGGCGCGGCCGGCGCCCACTGCTGCAGGGCAAACAAATAGTAGAGCTGCTGCGGCAGCCAGCGCGCTACGTTAATGGAATTGGCCGAGGTGAGCGTGCGCCGGCTGGTCAGCTCCCCATCCAAAAAAGCCTGCTTTACCAGGCGCTGGCAGTCGTCAAAATTACCGGCAACCTCCAGGGCCGTAATGTTTTGGCCCAGCGTGGTGAGCTGCAGCTCCTGCAAGGGGCTCACCTTGCCCGAGGGGTAGAGGATGACGACTTCCACGCCCGGCACGCCCAAAAAACCATGCGCCACGGCCCCGCCCGTATCGCCGGACGTGGCCACCAGCACCGTTACCGGCGCGGTTGCGCCCCGCGAAAAGTAGCCCAGGCAGCGGCTCATAAACCGCGCGCCCACGTCCTTAAACGCCAGCGTGGGCCCGTGAAACAGCTCCAGCGCCCCGATGCGCTCGGTCACGGGCACCAGCGGAAAGGCAAAATCAACTGTTTCGGCGCAGATGCGGCGCAGGTCGGCTTCCGGGATGGTGTCGCCCACGTAGGGCTGCATCACGGTGTAGGCAATGTCGGCTGGCGAAAGGTTGGGCAGGTTTTTTAAGAATTCCTCGGAAAACTGCGGAATGGTTTCGGGGAAGTACAAGCCGCCGTCGGGGGCTTGCCCGGCGATGGTAGCCGCCCGAAAATCAACGGGCGGCGCCTGGCGGTTGAGGCTGTAGTACTGCATAAATGAAAAATGTAACGCTAAGCTCTACTTGGCGCACAAGCGTAGCGAGTATAAAGCAACAGCAGGTAATGCACGAGCTACTCGCTACGCTCGTGCGCCAAGCAAAGCTTAGCGTTATTTCGTTGCCACCACGCGCGCGCCTTGGCTGGCAATTGGCCCCACGTGCAGATGAAAATCGATGCCCATTTGCTGATATACGCTGCCCAGCGCCTTGGCAGCGGCGTGGGCCGTGGCCTCATCCTTATTCAGCATAAAAATCGACGGCCCCGAGCCCGAAATGCCGCCGCCCAGCGCCCCGGCGGCCAGCGCCCGCTTGCGGGCTTCGCCCAGGCCGGGGATAAGCGAAGCCCGCGCCGGCTCCACAATATAGTCCTCCATCGCCCTGCTAATCAACTCATTATCCTGGGTTAAGAAGCCAGCGACCAGGCTACCCACGTTGGCCCACTGGCGCACGGCCAGTGCCAGCGGCACGGTGGCCGGCAGCACGGCGCGGGCCTCCTGCGTGCGCACTTCAAACTGCGGGTGCACCACGGCTACCCACAGCGGCGGGGCCGGCAGGGCCACCACATCGAGCACCGGCTGCACGGCCCGCACCAGCGTGAACCCGCCGCAAATGGCCGGCGCAATATTGTCGGCGTGGCGCACGCCCGAGGCCACGGCCTCGCCATATACCGCCATGTCAATCAGCTCTTTATGCGTAAACCGGTTGCCCAGCAGCGCATTGGCCGCTACCACAGCGCCCGCCGCGCTGGCCGCGCTGCTGCCAATGCCGCTGCCCGGCCGGATGCCCTTGGTAATCACCACCTCGAAGCCCAGGGGCTCGGGCACGGCGCGCAGCAGGGCCAGCAGGGCCGCGCCGGCCACGTTGCGGTTGGGGTCGGTGGGCAGGTTATACTCATCAGTATGCCTGATGAGTATGCCCGGCTGGGCGCGGCGCGTCAGGCGCACGGTGTCGTAGGGTGCGGTGAGGCACAAGCCCAGCACATCGAAGCCGCAGCCAACATTGGCGATGGTGGCCGGCGCGTGCACCGTTACTTCATTCAGCATTTAGCAATTATCAGTTAACAGTCGTTCTGCTGTTGAGTGGTCGGGAGTTTTATGCGGTTGGTAGGGCGTGAAGTGGTGAAGAGCATTTTGCCCAGCTCATCAGCGTCGGTGTGAAGGCTGCTGAACATAGCGGCCGTGAGGTAATCGGTGTCGTGCAGCAGGTGCAGCCAGTACTTAGTTTCGAGGCACTCCTTATAGCTAACCGGAATTTTGGCTGAAAACTCTGCGTCCGACAATGCTCCATTTGCTTCGGCTACATTGGCGCCTATACTGGTGCCGCAGCGCAGTAACTGCTTGGAAAGCACATACTCGTGCTTTTCCCGCAAGAGAAATTGATAGGCCCGCACCACCCGCACGCCAAAGGCATACGCCTTTTGATAAAGCACATTCGGCTTTCCCCCAATCATCAGCAAGCGCCGCCAAAAACGACTTGTTAAATGTTAATTGATACCTGTTAAATGATTAAAGTCGCGCCCCCCGAATAATATCGGCAAACACACCGCTGGCCGTGACCTCGGCGCCCGCGCCGGCACCCTTCACTACCAGCGGCTGCTCGGGGTAGCGGTCGGTGTAGAAGAGCACCACGTTGTCTTTGCCGCGCAGCTCGTAGAGGTCATGGCCGGGCGCGATTTGCTGCAAGCCTACGGCGGCCTGGCCGTCGGCATACTGGGCCACGAACTTGAGGCGCTTATTTTGGCTAGCCGCCTCGTCGTAGAGGGCGCGGAAGTGCGGCTCGTGCACCGCCAGCTGCTCGTAGAAGGCCGCCACGTCGCCCTCCAGGCAAGAGGCGGGCAGGAAGCTTGCGTTGGCTACGTCGCTCATTTCCAGCACCTGACCAGCTTCGCGGGCCAGAATGAGGATTTTGCGGGCCACGTCTGAGCCGTTGAGGTCGAGGCGGGGGTCGGGCTCGGTGTAGCCCTCGGCCTGGGCCTGGGCCACTACTTCGGCGAAGGGCCGCGAGCCGTCGTAGTTATTGAACACGAAGTTGAGCGTGCCCGACAGCACGGCCTGCATGCGGCGCACCACGTCGCCGCTGCGGGTGAGGTCGCCGAGCGTGCCGATGACGGGCAGCGCCGCGCCCACGTTGGTTTCAAACAGGTACTTGGTGTTGAAGTCCTGGGCCAGCTGCTTGAGCTGGCGGTAGCTGGCGTAGTCGGCCGAGGCAGCCACTTTATTACAGGCCACCACGGCGATGCTTTTAGCCAGCAGCGGAGCGTATTGGCCCGCGGCGGCCGGGTTGGCCGTCACGTCCACGAAGATGGAGTTGCGCAGGTTCTTGCTGATAATGAGGTCGGTAAACTCGTCCAGCGTCAGTTTGGGCGCTTCGCTCAGGTCTTCGGGCCAGGTGCGCAGGTCGAGGCCGCCCTCTTCGCTTACCAGGCAGTGGCGACTGTTGGCAATAGCCACCACGCGCAGGTCGAGGCCCAGCTTGTCGCGCAGGTAGGGTTGCTGCTGCGCCAGCTGGCCCAGTAGCTTACCGCCCACGTTGCCAGGGCCTAAGATGAAGAGGTTTACCTGCTTATAAGTCGCCTCAAAAAACTCTTCGTGCAGCACGTTGATGGCCTTGCGCACATCATCGGCCCGAATAACGGTCGAGATATTGCGCTCGCTCGCGCCCTGCGCTATCGCTCTGATATTCACCCCATTATGCCCCAGCGCGCTAAACAAGCGGCCGCTGATGCCGGGGTGGTTTTTCATGCTCTCGCCCACCAATGCCACAATGGCCAGGCCGGTTTCGGGCCGCAGCGGCTCCAGGCGGCTGGCCGTTATCTCGGCGGCAAACTCTTCGTTCACAACCGTTTGCGCGGCAGATACATCACCCTCGTTCACGCCCACGCAAATGGAGTGTTCCGACGAGCTTTGGGTAATGAGCACCACGTTGATGCGGGCCCGCGCCAGCGCCGCAAACAGCCGCGCCGAAA
>CAXTFI010000128.1:0-14295 GCA_964243255.1 uncultured Hymenobacter sp. | reverse complement strand
CATCGACGAGCTGCCCACCGGCACCACCCGCGCCGACGTGGTGCACATCACGCCCACCTTCATGCACGGCTACGAGGTAAAGGGCGACGGCGATACCCTGCAACGCGTTAAGAACCAGCTCAAATGCTACGGCGAGGTGTACGACTTCGTCACGTTTGTGGTCACCGAAAAGCACCTGGCCAAGCTGCTGCCGCTGCTGCCCACGTGGGTGGGCATATTGGTGGCCCCGGCCGAGGGCACGGCCCTGCGCCCGCACCGCGCGGCCCGCTACAACGCCACCGTGCAGCGCGCCCCGCTGGCCGGCCTGCTGTGGGTAGAGGAAATAAAGCAGTACCTGCTGGCGCTGGGCCTGGCCGGGGCCAGCACGCTGCGGCAGCGGGAAATAGCGCAGTTTTTGCGCACCACCCACACCGTGCCGCTCTCGGGCCTGGCCCAGTACGTGCGCGAGCGCCTCATGGCCCGGCTGCCCGAGCGCCTGCTGCTGCGCGAGGAGCGCAAAGCCGAGCGGACGCGGCTGGCCGGCCTGCGGGCGCGGCGGCGGGCGCGCAGGCGGACTTGAGTGCTACTTAGGTTGCTAGGCAACAAGTTATTTAGGCAACAAGCTATTCCGGAAATTCCCAGAAGTCGCTGCTGTTCAGTATGTCGCCAATTGTTTCGTAAGACCAATCACTCTCGGCAATGCCAGCTTCCCGCAGAATAATCGCACAGTTACGGCGGTGGGTTTTGGCGTTGCTTCGGCCTTCGTAATACCAACCCTCTACAAGCATTGTTGGACTATGTAACGCGCTAGCCTGGGTAGCAAAATAGTTAGGCTTAACAAGTTGCAGGCGCGCCCATAAGCCCGACCCCGCAATGTCGGCCGATAAGCGGGCTGTGGTAGCTACCATAGCTACCCAGCTAGTTGCCGTCAGGCGGTGGCCGCGGAGCACTACTGCCATAGGGCGGACATTTTCAGTCGGCGAAGCATCGCCTGCTTCATTAGCGTCGCTTACTTCGGGGGCAAACGACGGCCAGCGTGCTATAACGCGTTGCGCCAAGCGCTGGCCGCGCTCCCTAATCGCCGTTGCATTCCAAACCGGGGCTACTGCCAATTCGGCATTCAAGCCAACGTTGCTATCTGCGTAGTGCTTTCGCTTTTGCGCAAAGGGGAGGTTGGAGAGCTCACTATTATAACCCGTCAGGGTAAGGTTGCCGAGCGTGTGCAACAATTGCTGGTGGTCGCGCTCCACGTCTTCTCCTAAAGCTGCACGCCAAGCCTCAGTAAGTGTTTGCGGCATGATGTGTTCAATGCTCAAGTCGCTTAACAACACTGTTTCTTTTGGGCTCAAAGCCATTTCCAGTGTGTCCAGCAGCAGCTTGGTGCGGGTGTGGCGTTCCCCCGCGTGGTGGTAAAGGGGTTGCTCTTGCAACGCTTTTACCACATCGGCATCGCTCGGGTAGTTTTGAGTAGCCAGGTAGGTTCGGATATCTTCCAGCAAAGCCTCGGGCTGTTGGTCGAGGCGGTTGGTGCGGGTTGCCAGCGTTTGCATTGATTTATTAGCGCCATTCAGACCCCGACGAGCGATAAAGCCCCGCAGCGCGAAGTTTTCCAGCAAATCCAGCACCGCCAGCAGCGTGGCTTCTGCCAGCTGGTCGCCGTTGCGCACCTGGTCATAAAAGCGCATTATCAGGGGGTAGGCTACCGTTAGGCGGGTGCGGTGCAGGCGGCGCAGCGCCCGCTGAATGGCGGGGTATTGGGTTTCACGCTCGGGGTGCAGCATGCGGGCATAGGTGGGCGCGTAGCGGGCTAGCTCGGCCAGCACTTCGGGCACATCACGTTTGGCAGTGGCCTTGCGAAACGAGAGGTACACGTCTGACTGTGGCACGTTGCCCCCATTGCGCATGAGATAGTGCCAGATGAAGGCAGTCAGCGAATCGCCCAGCGCCGATTGCATTGGCATCCAGTACTGCTCGTTCAATTCGTCCTGCTTATCAGGGTGAATTTTCATGAACAGGTAGTTGCGAATTAGGTCGGCCGCAGTCAGTTGCATTCCCTTTGCATTCAAGCTCTCGAATACCAGGTAGGGGTCGTCGTCGTCGTTCAGCGTGATGCTCACCAGCGACAGGCGCTCCAGTATCAGGCGCAGCATTTCTTCGGCTCGTTCTGCCTCCGTTTTTACCCAGCCGCTGAGCTGGTGCTGGAAATACTGAAATGCTTCTGTAATCAAGCCGGGCACTGGCTCCGTGCCTGGTGCCTGGTCGGCTATCTGCCGGAAGGCGGCGCGGTCGGCTTGCGTGGGCAGCAGCTTGTAGCGCTCGTGCGCCGGGGCATATTTATTAGCCAAGTATGTATCCGTAATGCGCTCGGCTAGTCGCTCGTGCCCGGCCGAGCGGGCCGTGTCGCGCAGGGCGATGAGCAAAATAAAGAGCGTAGTAAGCCGCTGCTGCCCATCAATAACGGCGTATTTGCTAACGCCCGTCGGCACGGTGTTGGTGGGGTGCATCACCACTGAGCCAATAAAATGTTGGCGGCCCGCCTCTAGCTCCGGCAGCAGCAACAAATCTTGCCAAAGGGTTTTCCATTGTTTCAGCTTCCAACTGTAAGAGCGCTGAAAAAGGGGAACAACAAATTGCATTTCACCGCTGAAAAGCTTTTGCGGGGTTGCGTAACGAGCATCCATTTGAAATAAGCAGCTGAAAAGAGGCGATAGTTAATATTGTTTCAAACATACAACTCTTTTCAACCCTGCCCAGAGCTTAGCTACCATTTACTGCCAGCAATAGCACTAGCGGCAACCCGGCCCAATCTGCGGTCTGTCCCGTAACTTTCGGGTAAAATCTGCGTCGATTATTCTTTAGTATGCAAGACAATCTACTGCCTTTGGCGGCTGCCCTGCCCCGGCTGCCGAAGGCACCCACCGGCATTGAGGGCCTCGATGAGATAACCGAGGGCGGCTTGCCGCTGGGCCGCCCCACGCTGGTGTGCGGCAGCGCGGGCTGCGGTAAAACCCTGCTGGCCATTGAGTTTCTGGTGCGCGGCGTGCGCGAGTTTGGCGAGCCGGGCGTGCTCATGACCTTTGAGGAAACGGCCGATGAGCTGGCCGCCAACGTGGCCTCGCTGGGCTTCGACCTCAAGCAAATGCAAGCCGACAAGCTGCTGCGCCTCGACCATGTGCACATCGACCGCTCGGAGATTGAGGAGGCCGGCGAGTACGACCTCGACGGCTTGTTTATCCGCCTGGGCTACGCCATCGACTCCATCGGGGCCAAGCGCGTGGTGCTCGATACCATTGAGGCACTGTTTTCGGGCTTCGACAACGAGGCCGTGCTGCGCTCCGAAATCCGGCGGCTGTTTCGCTGGCTCAAAGACAAGGGCGTGACCACCATCATCACGGCCGAGCGCGGCGAGGGCACCCTCACGCGCCAGGGCCTGGAAGAGTACGTGTCGGACTGCGTGATTTTGCTCGACAACCGCGTGATTGACCAGATAACCACCCGGCGGCTGCGCATTGTGAAGTACCGCGGCAGCACCCACGGCACCAACGAGTACCCCTACCTCATCAGTGAAGACGGCCTGTCGGTGCTGCCCGTTACGTCGCTCAAGCTGGAGCATACTGTTTCCAACGACGTTATCTCCTCGGGCGTGCCTGGCCTCGACGAGATGTTTACGCGCCGGGGCTGGTACCGGGGTAGCAGCATCTTGCTCACCGGCACGGCCGGCACGGCCAAAACCACCCTCGCTGCCTCCTTTGCCCTCGAAACCTGCCGGCGTGGCGAGCGCTGCCTCTACTTTGCCTTTGAGGAGTCGCCGGCCCAGCTGCTGCGCAATATGCGCTCGGTAGGCCTGGACCTGCAACCCTACCTCGACCAGGGCCTGCTGCGTATCGACGCCTCGCGGCCCACGCTCAACGGCCTCGAACGCCACCTCGTAACGCTGCACCGGATGGTGGCCGAGTTTCAGCCCCACGCCGTTGTCATCGACCCCATCAGCAACCTTATTTCGGTGGGCAGCATTAGTGAAGTGCGCAATATGCTCACGCGCATGATTGATTTTCTGAAGGTTAACGACGTAACGGCGCTGTTTACGGCCTTGGTCAACAACCGCAACGGCCAGCTCGAGATGACGGAAGAAGGCGTGTCGTCGCTGGTCGATACCTGGATTTCGGTGCGCGACCTCGAAGGCATTGGCGAGCGCAACCGGGGCCTGAGCATTCTCAAGGCCCGCGGCATGGCCCACTCCAACCAGGTGCGCGAGTTCATCATGACCGATACCGGCATCCACCTGCTCGACGTTATCATTGGGCCCGAAGGCATTATCACCGGGGCGGGCCGCCTCACCCAGCGCATTCAGGAAGAAGCCCAACGCGTGGTGCAGCAGCACGAAACCGACCGCCGCGACCGCGAGCTCGAGCGCAAGCGCCGCGTGCTCGAAGCCACCATTGCCAACCTGCGCACCGAGTTTGAAACGGTGGAGGAGGAGCTGCGCCGCATCAGCCACGAGGAGCACACCCGCGAAGCGGCCCTGCGCGAGGGCCGCTCGGCCCTGGCCACGGGCTTGTCTACCGATTATTTGGCCAGCCAGCCCAACGCCCGGCCTTAGCGGCCGTATGTGCTTATTGTTATGATGGAAGTGAGGGAAGACCTGCTTGATGCCACCGCCCCCGCGGCCGGCGAAACCTGGGAGCTGCGCCTGTATGTGGCCGGCCAAACGGCCAAGTCGATTGCGGCGCTGGCCAACCTGCGCCGCTACTGCGAGCAGCACGTGCCGGGGCGCTACCAACTGGAAGTAATTGACTTGCTGCAACATCCGCAGCTGGCCGAGGGCGACCAGATATTGGCCATCCCCACGGTGGTGCGCAAAATGCCGGAGCCCCTGCGCCGGGTCATTGGCGACCTCTCCAATGAGGAGCGCGTGCTGGTGGGGCTCGACTTGCGGCCCACGCACTCGTAGCGCCGCGCCCATGAATCCCGCCGCCACGCCCGAACCGCCCGCCTACGAATTTTACCTCTACGTGACCGGCGCCACGCCCAACTCGACGCGGGCGGTGCGCAACATCAAGGAGATTTGTGAGCAGCACGTAGCCGGGCAGTATACCTTGCGCATTATTGATATGTACCAGCAGCCGGAGCTAGCCCAGGAAGCCCAGATTGTGGCCGCGCCCACGCTGGTGCGGCGGCGGCCGCTGCCCCAGCGCCGGCTCGTGGGCGACCTCTCCAACCACGCCGCCGTGCTTACCCTGTTAGGACTCGACCACCCGCTGCCCTCCGCTACCCCATGACCCCCACTGCCGCCGAGCTGGCTCGCGAAAATGAAGAGCTGCGCCAGCAGCTGCGCGAGGCCGAAGAGCTGATTGTAGCCGTGCGCACCGGGGCCGTGGATGCGCTGGCCATTCAGGGGGCCGATGGGCCGCGCATCTTCACGCTCGAAAGCGCCGACCACGGCTACCGCACCCTGGTAGAGCAAATGAGTGAGGGCGCCGTGCTGCTGGCCGCCGATGGCTTTGTGCTGTACTGCAACGCCGCCCTGGCCCTGGCCTTGGGCTGCGCGCAGACCGATATGCTGGGCCAGGCCTTCACCGATTTTGTGCCGGCCGGCTACCTGGCGTACTGGGCCGGACTGTGCCAGCAGGGCTGGCTGCGGCAGGTGCGCGGCGAAATGCCCCTGCGCAGCTGCCACGACGGCGCGCTGCACCCGTTTTCGGTGTCGATGAACGTGCTGACTTTCAGCGGCGCGCCCACGCTGGCCGTGCTGCTGGCCGATGTGTCGGCGCGCCAGGAAATATCAACTATTCGCTCGGTAGTGGTGCAGCAAAATGAGCTGCTCGACCGCAAAAACGCCGAGCTGGTGCGCCAGCAAGCCGCCCGCGCGGCTGTGGAGAAAACCGCCGCCGAGGTAAGCCGCGTGCTCGAAGGCATTCCGCAGATAGCCTGGACGGCCGACCTGCAGGGCAAGAGCACCTACTTCAACCAGCGCTGGTTTGATTTTTCGGGCGAAGCGTTCGTGTCGATTATGCAGCTCGAGCAACGTATTCATCCCGAAGACTTTGCAATTGCCTTGGCCAAGTGGCGCCATTGCCTGCACACCTTCGAGCCGCTGGAGATAGAGTGCCGCTTTCGCAACCTGCAAGGCGACTACCGCTGGATGCTGGGCCGCGCCCTGCCCTCGCGCAACGAGCAGGGCGAGGTAGTGCAGTGGATTGGCACCTATACCGACATCCACGCCCATAAGCTGGCCCAGGAGCGCGTGGCCCAGGCCCAGCGCCTGCTGCGCGACAACAACGAGGAGCTGACCAGGGTAAACGTGGATTTGGACAGCTTTATCTACACCGCTTCGCACGACCTCAAGGGGCCCATCACCAACATCGAGGGCCTGCTGCAAGCCCTGGCCGATGAGCTGCCCGTGGAGGCCCGGCGGCTGCCCCCGGTGCACGACATTATGGGGATGCTGACCAAGTCGGTGACCCGGTTTCAGCGCACCATCGAGCAGCTCGGCGACGTGGCCAAGCTCCAGCGCGAGCACGGCCTGGCCGTGGTGCCCGTGCCCTTACACGCAGTGGTGCAAGGAGTTAAGCTAGACCTGGCCCCGTTGATAGGCACCAGCGGCGCGCAGCTCGACGTGGAGCTAGCCGACAACGTGGCGGTGCGCTTTCTGGAGAAAAACCTGCGCAGCCTCGTGTACAACCTGCTCAGCAATGCCCTTAAGTACCGCGACCCCAGCCGCCCGGCCCACGTGCAGCTACACGCCCACCCCGACGGCCAGTACCTGCGCCTGACGGTGCAAGATAATGGCCTGGGCATCGACGCGGCCGGCCAGCGCAAGCTGTTTGGCTTGTTTGAGCGCCTGCACAGCCACGTAGAAGGCAGCGGCATTGGCCTGTTTATGGTGAAAAAAATGGTAGAAAACGCGGGCGGGAGGATTTCGGTAGAAAGTGAGCTAAGCAAAGGCTCGGTATTCACCGTGCTGCTCCCCCTGTAGGATAAGCTTCAGCTTGTCCGGCCCCGCGCCGCCCCCCGATGTAGGATAAGCTTCAGCTTGTCCAACACCCGCGCCGCCCCACCGATGCCCCATGCCGCACTCGCGCAAAATCATTCACCTCGACATGGATGCCTTTTACGCCTCCGTAGAGCAGCGCGACGACCCGGCGCTGCGCGGGCGGCCCGTGGCGGTGGGCGGCTCGCGCGCGCGCGGCGTGGTGATGGCCGCCAGCTACGAGGCCCGCACCTACGGGGTACGCTCGGCCATGCCGGCGGCCACCGCGCGCCGGCTGTGCCCCGAGCTGCTGTTCGTGCCGCCGCGCTTTGAGGTATACAAGGAAGTGTCGGGTCAGATTCGCGAAATATTCGCCGAGTATACGCCGCTCATCGAGCCCGTAGCCCTCGACGAGGCTTATCTCGACGTGACCCACAACCTCAAGCAGCTGCCGCTGGCCAGCGAAGTAGCCCGCGAAATACGAGCCGCCATCCTGGCGCGTACCCAGCTTACGGCGTCGGCGGGCATTTCCTACAACAAGTTCTTGGCTAAGCTGGCCTCCGACTACCGCAAGCCCAACGGGCAGTTTGTGATTCCGCCCGGCCGGGGGCTGGCCTTCGTGGAGGGGCTGGCGGTGGGGCAGTTCCACGGCATTGGGCCGGCCACGGCGGCGCGGCTGCACGCGCTGGGCATTTTTACCGGGGCCGACTTGCGCCGACAGCCCGAAGCCCTGCTGCGCCAGCACTTTGGCAAGGCCGGGGGCTACTACCACGCCATCGCCCACGCCGAAGACCACCGCCCCGTGCAGCCCAACCGCCAGCGCAAGTCGGTGGGCGCCGAGATGACGTTTGCCCAAGATTTGCACGCCCTGCCCGACCTGCTGGCCGCCCTGCTACTCGTGGCCGCCAAGGTATGGGCCTACTGCCAGCGCACCGGCCAGTCGGGCCGCACGGTTACGCTAAAGGTGAAATACGCTGATTTTCAGCAAATTACCCGTAGCCGTAGCCTGCCGGCCCCAGTGCCCGATGAGGCCGCCCTGCTGCGCACGGGGCAAGACCTGCTCACCGCCCTGCTGCCCCTGCCCAAGGGCGTGCGCCTGCTGGGTTTGTCGCTCTCCAGCCTGGATGGCGAGGTGGTAGCCGAGCCGGGCCCCGGCGGGCAGCTAGCGCTTTTTTAGTGATTACTGGTCAGTGATTAATGAGTAATAGTTATGACATAGCAACTTGCCCGAGCGGTAGCAGTTTTGGCTACGCAAATGACCATTAATCACTGACCAGTAATCATTAAAAATGTCTGCCATTCAGGAAATCGAACAGTTGGAGCGCCGCCGCTTCGACGCCCAAATTGCCCGCGACCTGCCCACGCTGGCCACCATCTTCGCCGACGACCTCATTTATACCCACTCCAACGGCCACCAGGATGGCAAGGCCAGCTACCTGGCCTCCATCGAGAGCGGCCAGAGCCGCTACGATAAGGTTGATATAGAGGCCATTACCGTTCGCCCCTACAACGACGACCACACGGCCATTGTCAACGCACTCATCCAGATTGACCTCGGGCCTGGTGCCGACGGCCAGCCCAGCTTCACCCGGATTAAGTACGCGGTGGTCTATATCAAGGACAGGGCAAAAGGCTGGCAGCTAACGCTTTGGCACGCTCAAAAACAGGCTAGCTAGTTGAGCGTCTTTTAAGAGCAAAACAGCGCGCTTCGCACCGCTGGGCGCGCTGTTTTAATGGGTTGATTTCCATATACTAACTAACCCACTGCTTTTGCCCAAAAAAGGGTCGATGCCTGGAATTGGTAACGCCGCGATATTCTTGTCGGTTTGGGGGCGCTCGCCGGTCAAGCCGCGGTTTACATCCCAGGAGCGCCCGTCGGGGTAAGCGCCGACTACCCCCAGGTTATTGCCACCCAGATTTTTGTGGCCTACGCCGGCCGGAATTACGAGGATGTCGCCAGCCTGCACCCGCACCCGCTGGCCGGCCGCGCCCCCCAGGTGCAGCAGCGCCGAACCCGCGTAAATACCCAGCACCTCGTGCGACGTGCTGTGGTAGTGATGAAACGGATACACACCGTTGCGCCAGGAATTAGTCCAGTTGTTGGCGGCAAAATGGCTTTCCAGCCAAGCCGCGCCCACTGCATCGCGGGCCATAAAAGCCTGCCGATACAGCAGCAGCGGATAAGTGCTATTGGGAATAATACCGTCGTCTTGAAAGTAAAGCTTTTCGGGTTGCATCAGGTGCGTGCGGCGAAGCGTGGCAGCTGCCAGCCCTATGGGCCCCAGCCCTAGTAAAGGAAGAAAATGCCGGCGTTTCATACGCCCAGTTGTACGGTAGTCACCCAACCGGCGGCTAAATGCCTCGCCTGCTTCGCGCTATTGCACGCGTAGCGACAGGCCCGAGGCGTGGCCTGGCTCGTGGTACACCCGGATGGTGGCTTTTTGGAAGTCTTTGGCCTCGGCCGTGGAGATGTTGACGAACTGCTGCGGGTTGCGGTCCACGAGCGGAAACCAGCTGCTCTGCACCTGCACCAGCAGGCGGTGGCCTTTTTTGAAGGTGTGCAGCACGTCGTTTAGCTCATATTTTACCTCCGTGGGCACGTTGGGCTGAAACGCCTCCGGCTTCTCGAAGCTGTTGCGGTAGCGGCCCCGAAACACGTCGGCCCGCACCAGGCGCTGGGTGCCGGGCAGGGTGGTATTGGGTTCGGCGGGGTTGGGGTCGGCCACATCGCCGGGCAGCACGTCGATGAGCTTCACCACGAAGTCGGCGTCGGTGCCGGAAGTGCTTACCCAAAGGTCCACGCCCAGCGGGCCGGCCACGGTGAGGTCCTGGGTTAGCGGCTCGGTTTGGTAGGTGAGCACGTCGGGTCGCTCGGCCGCAAAGCGCTGGTCAGCAATCATATACTCGTTGCTGCGGCTGCTGAGAATGCCGGGGGCGTAGGGTACCGGGTGGGCAGGGTCGCTCACGTATTCGTCAAAGGTGGAAACAGGCGGTGGGGTTGGAACAACCGGCAGGCGCGTGATGTGCAGGTCAAGTTTCTCTCCATGAGTTATTATTTCCTCCGCTAACTCACTGGTGGGGTAGAGTAATTCTCCATTTGCTCTGAAATAAAACCTGCGCGGTTGCGCCTCCTTTGGTGGCCAGGTGGGGTAGGTTTTCCACTCGTTGGTGCCCGTGTCGAATACCGTGGCTTCGGCCGGGTTAAAGGAGCCCTTATCCTTGAGGTAGTAGTTGAAAAACGGCGTTTCCAGGGTGCGGCGGTAGTACTCGGCGGTGTTCTGGCCGAAGTTGAGGGGGCCAAATATGCTCCAGTTGGGGCGGCTCCAGGCGCCGTGGGTCCAGGGGCCCATTACGAGGCGGTTGGTGGCCTGGGGGTTCTGCTTTTCGATGGCCTGGTAGGTGTGCAGCGCTCCAAACAGGTCCTCGGCGTCGTACCAGCCGCCCACCACCAGCACGGCGGGCTTCACACTGGTGAGGCTGGGGCGGCTGTTGCGCGCCTGCCAGTAGGCGTCGTAGGTGTCGTGCTGCAAGTACTCATTCCAGATGCGCGCCCGGCCGTTGAAGTACTGCTTAGCATTGGCATTTTTGATAGGACCGAGGTCCAGGAAAAACTGGTAGGCGTCGGCTATTTTCAAGGGAAACAACTCCTCGTACTTAGCCAGCGGTTGGGGCCGGGGCACATCAAAGGAATTAGTAAAATCGAAGTTATCGAGCAGAAAAAACGCCCCGTTGTGCCGGGCATCGTCGCCGATAAACTCATCCGTGACCGGGGCCTGGGGCGACACGGCCTTCAGCGCCGGGTGGGCGGCGGGCAGGCTGGCCGTGGCGTAAAAGCCTGGGTACGAGATGCCCATGATGCCCACGCGGCCGTTGTTGCCGGCCACGTTTTTGAGCAGCCACTCGATGGTGTCGTAGGTGTCGGTGCTCTCGTCGTGGGGCGCGTTTTTGCCTTTGGCCGGCTTGCCCCGGCGGCTGGCGGGCGTCATCTCCTCAAACTGCCCCTCGCTGAGGTAGCGCCCGCGCACGTCCTGGTACACGAAAATGTATTTTTCCTGACTGAGCTCGCGGCTGGGGCCGGGCCCGCGGGTGGGGTAGGCCGCGGCCCCGCGCAAGCCGGCCGAGTAGGGCGTGCGCTCCATGAGAAAAGGGTAGGGGTGGGCCGGGCTGGCGTCGAGCGGCACGTAGAGGATGGTGGCCAGCCGGGTGCCGTCGCGCATGGCGATGAGCTGCTCCACCTTGCGGTAGTGCTGGCGCACGAAGGCCGAATCCTGGGCGCGGGTGGGCGGGGCCGCCAGCTGGGCAGCGGCGGGCCGGGCGGCGGCCAGGGCCACTAGGGCAACGCCGGCGAGCAGCCGGCTGGAAAAGGGGCGGGGCATAACAAGGCCGCGAAAAAGCGCGCGCGGGCCGGAAAGTAATGCTGACCGGGCGTTTGCTGGGCGGCTGGCGGCCAGATGGCCCGAAACCCACGCGGCGGCTAGTAGTTTTAGCGGCTCAAAATAGCCTTTGCTTACCCTTTTCCTTTATGGCTTACCAACCCAACCCCGCCCGCTACGAGGCAATGGAATACCGCCGCTGCGGCCGCAGCGGCTTGCAGCTGTCTGCCGTAGCGGTGGGCCTGTGGCAGAATTTTGGCGAGAAAGATGCGCAGGCCAACTGCCGCGCCATCCTGCGCACGGCCTTCGACGCGGGCGTGACGCACTTCGACCTGGCCAACAACTACGGGCCGCCCCAGGGCTCGGCCGAGGAGATGTTTGGCCGCCTGCTGCGCACTGATTTTCAGGCCTATCGCGATGAGCTAATTATCTCTACCAAAGCGGGTTATGGCATGTGGCCCGGCCCCTATGGCGACGGGGGCTCGCGCAAGTACCTGATGGCCAGCCTCGACCAGAGCCTGCGCCGCATGGGCCTCGACTACGTCGATATTTACTACCACCACCGGCCCGACGCCGACACGCCCGTGGAGGAAAGCATGGGGGCGCTCGACGCGCTGGTGCGCCAGGGCAAGGCCCTGTACGTGGGTTTGTCGAACTACGGGCCCGATGAGGCGCGCCGGGCCCTGGCCGTGCTGCGCGAGCTGGGCACGCCCTGCCTCATTCACCAGCCCAAATACTCGCTGCTGGTGCGCGACCCCGAGCAGGGCCTGCTCGACGTGCTGGGCGAGGAAGGCGTGGGCTGCATCCCCTTCTCGCCCCTGGCCCAAGGGCTGCTGACCGACAAGTACTTACAAGGAATTCCGGCCGACTCGCGGGTGGCCCGCAACCTGGGCAACGGCGCGCTGGACGAAAACCAGATTACGCCCGTAAATATTGCCAAGGCGCAGAAGCTCAATGAGTTGGCCGTGGCCCGCCACCAAACGCTGGCCCAGCTGGCCCTGGCCTGGGTGCTGAAAGACCTGCGCATTACCTCCGTCATTATCGGGGCCAGCAAGCCCCAGCAGGTGACCGACGCCGTGGGCAGCCTGGCCAACTATCAGTTTAGCGAAGCGGAGCTGGCGCGGATTGAGGAGATTTTGAAGGGGTAGCGGGGCCGTTCTGGTGGGCGCCTCACCCCCTGACCCCCTCTCCGAAAAGGAGAGGGGACACCGGTTTTGCACAGGCGTCAGGCTCCCCCTCTCCTTTTCGGAGAGGGGGCCGGGGGGTGGGGCGCCCACCAGAACTACTGCTCATAACGCCCTCACGGTGAAGTAGCTAGCTTCGGCACAGGAGCAGCCACGGCCGGGGTAGCCAGCACCGGCGCGGTAAACGGCGAGCCCGGCAGCAGGCGCAGCGTGGTATCGAGGCGCTGGGTGATGACGAGCTGGCGAAACTGGCGGCGCAGCGCCACCTGAGCCTGGCGCTGCTCCTGCTTCTGAAAAATCTTGACGTGGAACTTAGTGCGGGGCGCGTCGCGGGTCAGGTTCACGTAGCTGAGCTTGGCGTTGCGGCGCGTCGTGGCTTCGCCGGCCTGGATGCGGGCAATGCGCTTGTTGTTGCTGCCGAGCAGGGCGTGCAGCGGGTTCATGCCGATAAAGAGGTCGGCGGGGCCCGCGAGGTCGTAGCGGCCGTGAATTTGCAGCTCGGTGAGGTTGCTGTTGAGGCGCAGGTTGGGGATGAGCAGCTCGCCCCGGCTCAGCACAAACTCGGTGCTGACGGGCTCAAAGTACAGGTGCCCCGTGCGCTTTTTGAAAAACTTAAAGGCCTCTTGCAGCGCTTCCACATCTACCAGCTCCAGGTCGCGCAGGTCGGCTTTGAGGTAGGCATTGGTGTTGTCCAGGTTCGGGATAAATTTCTCATCGAGGTCGGTGCGCAGGGCCACGGCGGCGCGCAGGCTGCCCTTGATGTTCTCATTGCCTAACACATTGAGGTTAAGCGAAGTAGCCGTGCCGAAGAGCAAAGGCAGCTGGATATCTTCCAGCAGGGCCTGCACCCGCAGGGGGTGATGCTGGCGGCCGGCGTTGGTGATGAGGTGGCCCCGCAGCGTGAGGCGGCCCCCGAGGGCATTCACGGTGCAGTCGTCGAGGATGGCTTCGCCGGCCTGCAGGTGCGTTACTAGTTGAAAGCGAGTGCCTTGCACGGCTCCGTAGCTGACGTGGTCGGCCTCCACGCGCAGCAGGGCCGTGAAGCGGCCATCGACCATGAGCGAGCTGGGAGGCGCCGCCCCCGGCAGCTGGCGGGCGGCGCGGCGCAGCGCCCGCGAGGCCCGCAGCGCCTGCCGGGCCGCCAGGGCCGCCGAGTCGGTGAGGGGCGGGGCCACGCTGGCCAGCATCCGCAGCAGCTGGGGCACGTCGAGGGTGGGGTAGCGCAGGTAGAGGTTGGCATCGGCGCTTTCGAGGTGCAGGCCCTCTACCTGCACCGTGGCCGAGCCGCTGCCTACGCCGCCCTGCGGGGTGGTGAAGTACATGTAGGGCAGGCGCAGAATGGGGCCCTGCTTGTCGAAGCGCAGGCGCATATCGCGCAGCCGCTGGCCATCGGGCAGCACCAGCGAGTTGATTTCGTAGCTGAGCTTGCCATTGGCGGCCAGCAGCAGCTCGCGGATGGCGGGGCTGCCCGGCGCCTTGGCCGAGCGGCGGGGCGGCCGCGCCAGCCGCTCCAGCAAAGACTTGTAGTTTAGCGTATCAAACTTAAAATCAATAGTATACGCTACCGGCACTACCCGCGCCGACGAGTCGGTGAGCCACTGGGCCTCGCCGCGCACCTCGCCGTCCCAGAGCTTGCCCCGGATGCCGCTGAGCCGCACGCGCTCGCCGTCGTGGCGAATGCGCACGGCCAAATCGCGCAGGGTGTCGGTGGCCAGGGGCAGGCGGCCGCAGTGCAGGGCCACGTCGAGCAGCATGCCGGGCGGCACCAGGTGGCTGCCCAGCGTGGTGG
>CAXTFI010000127.1:0-14301 GCA_964243255.1 uncultured Hymenobacter sp. | reverse complement strand
GCCTGTTCGGGTACCGTGCCACGCCGGGCGGGGGCAAGCCCCGCACCTACGCCCATATTATCAACTACTTACGATAAACGCGCGCCGCCCAGCCGCCGCCGGCCGCGAGGGAGATAGTGACCTTGCTGGCCGCCGTCACGGGCAGCACTTGGCGCACGTAGTCGGTGGCATCGCGGTCGGCGTTGGGCCCGTCGCGGAAGATGACGGCCTCGTAGTTGCCGGGCCCCAGAAAGGCCATATCCAGGGTTAGCTCGCGCGGGCTCCAGTTGCCGAGCGCGCCCACGTACCAGGTATCGGCCTTGCGGCGGGCCAGCGCCACGTACTCGCCCACCTGGCCATCGAGGGCCACGGTTTGGTCGAAGGTGGTGGGCACGGCGGCGATGAAGTCGGTGCTTTCGGGCTCCTTCTGATAGGCCGAGGGGCTGTCGGCCAGCATCTGGAGCGGGGCCTCAAATACCACGTACATAGCCAGTTGGTGGCAGCGCGTGCCCTGGCTCATGGGCAGCGAGTGGCTGGGCCGAAACTCGGCCTGGGTGGCGTTGCGCATGGCGCCGGGCGTGTAGTCCATGGGCCCGGCCACCATGCGAATGAAGGGCAGCGTGGCGTCGTAGCGGGGTACGTCGTCGTGGGGCGTCCACTTGCTGTTTTCCAGGCCTTTAACCCCTTCGTAGTTCAGCACGTTGGGGTAGGTGCGCATGAGGCCGTCGGGCTTGTGCATGCCGTGAAAATCGACCAGCAGCTTGTAGTCGGCGGCTTTGCGGGCCAGCAGGTACGACGAGGCGACCATCTTCTGGTCGTCGCGGTCGAGAAAGTCGATTTTAAAGCCCTTGACCCCCATGCGGGCATACTGGGCGTAGGCGGCATCCATCTTTTCGGCGATGGCCCGCCAGTTGGCCCACAAAATAATGCTCACGCCGCGCTGCTGGCCGTAGGCAATGAGCGCCGCCAGGTCCACGGCGGGCGCTATTTTGAGGATGTCCTGCTCGTCGGACCAGCCTTCGTCCAGAATCACGTATTCGAGCTTGTGGGCGGCGGCAAAGTCGATGTAGTACTTATAGGTAGGCGTGTTGATGCCCGCCTTAAAATCGACGTGCGACAGGTTCCAGTCGTTCCACCAGTCCCAGGCTACCTTACCGGGCCGAATCCAGGAGGGGTCTTTCACCCGCGAGGGGGCGGCCAGCTTGAATACCATGTCGTTGTTGGCCAGCTCTTTATCGGTCACGCTCACCACCAGGGCGCGCCACGGAAAGCTCCGCGTGCCGCTGGTGCGGGCAATGAAGCTTTCGCGGCGCGGCACCACCAGCTGCATGTTGTGGAAGCCGCCCGCTTTCTCTTCGGCCGGGTAAGGGGCAAAGTCGCCGCGCAGGCCCGCCCCACCCGCGGCACCGGCCCGCAGCAGCATACCGGGGTAGTCCTCCACGTCCGACTCGACCAGCACGGCCTTCTTGCCATCGCCCACGGCCACCAGAATGGGCAGGAACGCGAGCGTATCCTTTTTGGCCGGCACCTGCGACAGCTTGAGCGGAGTATATAGGCTCTCAAACGACGACATATACCCGTCGGTCGGCACGCGCAAGTCGCGCACGAAGGGCATCAGCGCCGGGGCATCCTGCCCAAAATTAAAGGTGGCCTCCTCGCTTTGCACCGTGAGGCTGCCCTTGCGCCGGGTAAAAAAGCGGTACGCCACCCCATCGTTGTAGGCCCGCACGATGAGGCCGTAATTACCTTTTAAATTGATAGTCAGCTCCTTGTAGTTATCCACCACCTGGCTTTTCTTGTACACCGGCGCGGCAATAGTGGTATTGACTTCGGCCGTCTTGGTGCTTTGCACCACGGCATTCTTGCCCAGCACTTCGCCGCCGGCCAGGGTCAGCGAGAGCGGCGAAGAAGCCAGCACCACGGTGGCCTCATGCCGCACCGACCAGCTCAGGGCCGGGCCGGTCTGCACCGCCAGGTCGAGCTTGCCATCGGGCGATTTAACGTGAAAGGTAGGCGCATTTTGCGCGGCAGCAGCAAAGCCTGAGCAGGCTAATAAGCTTACCAACAAAGTTTTAGAAACCATCGCGGCGAAGAGTAGGTGGCTCAGCCGCGCAGGGCGGGGCCAGGGGTGGGAAATAGAAGCCAGAGCGGCAAGTATAGCCCGCAAAGTTGCGCTACCCCGCAAGGCGTTATAATCCTACCACTTTTTGCCCGTATTGCGCCACACCGGCGGGGGCAGATTGGAAACCGCGGGGCCAGCCCCACCACTCAGGCAACGGACGCAAACCTGCCTTGCATTCCGCTTCGCTCGCAACGAGCAACGCTTTGTAATCCAACTACTTACTACCAGGCTGACCGCGCCCGACCAGCACTGATACTACGGCTACTCAGGCCACGTCGCGCAGCGAAATCAGGGGCAGGTAGTCGCTCAGGCCGCTGGGGCGGTCGAAGACGTGGATAAACAGGATGGCCTCGTCGCCGCGGCTGCGCCACACCTCGGCGTAGTAAGTTTCGACCGCAAAAAGGTGCAGCTCGAAGCTGTCTTCAGTGCGCTCGGCCAGGGGGTGGCCGTGCCGGGCCAGGTGCTCGGCCTGCTGGCGCTGGTGCAGGTTTTTGAAGGCGGTAATCGTCATGGGGCTACTTCGAAGATACGACGGCCGGGCTGGCCGGCGCGGCGCGCGCGGCCCCGGCGGCGCACCTTTGCAGCCATGAAGTCGTTTCGTTTTCCGCACCCACTGGTATTATTAACCCTGTTTATCATCGTGGCGGCGGCCCTGAGCTACGTGCTGCCGGCCGGGCAGTTTGACCGCCGCACCAATGCCGCCACGGGCCGCGACGTGGTGGTGCCGGGCTCCTACCACCGGGTGCCGGCCACGCCCGTGGCCCCGCTGCAAGTGGCGGTGGCCATCCCGCGGGGCCTGGCGGCGGCCGGGGCCGTGGTGTTCATGATTTTTCTGGCCGGCGGCGCGTTTACAGTGGTCGACCAGACGGGCGCGCTGCGCTTTGGCGTCGATTGGCTGCTGCGGCACGCGCAGGGGCGCGAGGTGGCCGTTATTCCGGTGGTGGCGCTGCTGTTTGCCACCATGGGCGCCTTGGAGAACATGGGCGAGGAGATTATCGCCCTGGTGCCGGTGCTGCTGGTGCTGATGCGGCGGCTCGGCTACCCGGTGCTCACGGCGATAGCGGCCAGCCTGGGGGCGGCCGTGGTGGGGGCGGCGTTCAGCCCCCTCAACCCGTTTCAGGTGGGCATTGCGCAGCAGCTGGCGCAGCTGCCGCTGCTGTCGGCGGCGGGCTACCGGCTGGTATTTCTGGCTATCGCCCTGGTTATCTGGATAGTAGGTACCATGCGCCACGCCACGCGCTACCGCACCGCCCCCGACGCCGGGGCGCCGGACGCCGGGGGCGAGGCAACCGGCGGCCGCCACGGCCTGGTGCTGTTGCTTATGCTGCTGGCATTCAGCATTTTCGCCTACGGCGTGGTAAGCCTGGGCTGGGACTTCGACCAGATGTCGGCGCTGTTTTTCCTGCTGGGCGTGGGGGCCGGGCTGGTAGGCGGGCTGGGTTTCACGGGCACGGCCGAAGGCTTCGTGGCGGGCTTCCGCGATATTGCGTTTTCGGCCATTCTGGTGGGGTTTGCGCGGGCCATTTTTGTGGTGCTCGAGCAGGGCCACATCGTCGATACCATTGTGCAGGGGCTGGCTACGCCGCTGGCCCACCTGCCCGTGGCGCTGGCCGCCCTGGGCATGATGGGCGTGCAAACGGCCCTGCACCTGCCCGTGCCCAGCGTGAGCGGCCAGGCCGTGCTCACCATGCCGCTGCTGGTGCCCCTCTCCGACCTCATCGGCCTGCCCCGCCAGGTAACGGTGCTGGCCTACCAGTACGGCGCGGGCATGACGGACCTCATCACGCCCACCAACGGCGCGCTCATGGCCATGCTCGCCGCCTGCGGCGTGCGCTACGACCAGTGGCTGCGCTTTGCCGGGCCGCTGTATGGGCTGCTGCTGGCGCTGGGCGCCGTGAGCGTGCTGCTGGGCATCTGGCTGGGCATTTGAGGCGCGGCGGTTTTTTCTTTTAGGCCTTACGTAAAGCTCTTAAATAAGCTTTCACGCAGGGTTTCGCAGGGTTAAACCGCAGGGTTTCGCAGGGTTAAACCGCAGGGTTTCGCAGTGTGAACGACCACCGCGAAACCCTGCGGTTTAACCCTGCGAAACCCTGCGTGAAAGCACCGGATGGCAGCCGTGCGTAAGTCCAAACTTTATAAAAGGTCTTCGCCAGCCGCTGCCAGCGAAGACCTCCTACCCTATCGCAAAGCGGCGCTAGGTGGCTATTCTTTCACAAAGCGGGTGGTCGTGGTGCGGCCCGCCGTTACGACCCGCAGCAGGTAGGTGCCGGGCTGCAGGGTGGCGGTGGGTACCACGGCCTCGGGCGCGGTACCGGCGGGCACTTCCTGGCTCAGCACCTGCTGGCCGCGCGCATCCACTACCGTGAGGTAGCTGGCCGTGCCGGGCTCGGCCAGCGGCAGGCGCAGCTGCTGCTGGGCCGGGTTGGGGTAGGCGGCGGCCCTGGCCACGGAGGCCGGGGCGCTGGCATTGGCGCTGGTGCTGGCGGGCGCAAAGCTCCACCAATTGATATTATAGCCCCCTCCCGGCACGCCAATGGCAATATCCTGCTGGCCGGCTTGCAGCGTAACGGTGCGCGAGATGGTGGTCCAGGTTTGCCAGCCGCCCGTGTTGGGTACCGTGAGCGTGCCCAGCCGGGTAGCGCCCGCGTTCTGCTCCAGGCTAATCTGGCCGCCGGCGTTGGGGCTGGCTACCCGGCACTGAATGGTGTAGGTGCCCGCCGTGGGCACCGTCACGGTGTAGGCCATCCAGTCGCCCGCATCCAGCCAGCCCACGTTGAGGCCCCCGCCGGTATCGGTGGTGGTTTCGGTTTGCACCCCCGCCATGGCGTGGTAGCTCTCGGCTTCTACTTTGGTACCCGTGGTGGGCGTGGGCGTGGGGGTGGGCGTTGGGGTCGGCGCCGGGGTGGTAGTGCTGCCGCTCCAGTTTTGCACGTAGCCTTTTACCAGGCGGCCCGAAGTAGTGAGGTAGCTGTCGGCCCAGGCGGCGGCCGGGTTGGTGCCGGGCACCAGCGCCGAGGCCGCCTCCGCCTTGTCGTTGATAGACCAGTTGCAGTGGCTCAGGTTGTTTTGCTTGAGAAATGTCATCCACTCCTGCGTGGAGGTGGCATCGACCGCGCCCCCGCCCGAGGCATCGCAGGTGCCGTATTCGGTCACGAACAACGCCACGCCCTTGCTGAGGGCCGTGCTGGCTTTGGCCCGCAGCGAGGCCTTGTGCGTGGCGGCGTAAAAGTGCAGCGTATACGCAATGTTGACGCCCGCCACCGGGTCGTTGGCGGCCACGTCCACGTCCTGCGACCAGGTGGGCGTGCCCACCACAATCAGGTTATCGGGGTCGATGGCCCGGATGGCGTTCGTCACGGCCTGCGCGTAGGGCTTCACCACGCCGCTCCACGACACCTGCAGCGGCTCATTGTAGATTTCATAAATCACGTTGGGCTTGGTGCCGTAGGTGGTAGCCATTTCTTTAAAAAAGGCAATGGCCTCGGCCTGGTGCTGCTCGGCGTGGTGCGAGTGCCAGTCGATAATGACGTACAGGCCGGCCGCGAGGCAGGCATCGACGACCGTTTTCACCTTGGCTTTTTCGCGGGCGTTATTTTCGAGGTAGCCGCCGGCTTCGTCCACGCCCATGGCCACGCGCACCACGCTGGCGTTCCAGCTGTTTTTCAGCCAGCCCACCACGTTGGCGCTGTAGTAGCGCTCGCCGCCCCAGCCGCTGTTGCTCCAGAATAAGCTGTTGCCAGCCAGGCTGGCCGCTTGCCCCGCCTGCCCTAGTATTCGGTTGCCCTTCACCTGAAGCGCCCCGTACTTGGCAACGGGCGTTTGGGCCTGGGCCGGCAGCCCGCCCGCGGCGGTCAGCAAGGCGAGCAAAAACAACGAAAGGCACCGCCGCAGGCGGCCGGCATGGGATGGAGAAAAATGCTGCATGGGTTGGAAAAGGAATGAGGGTGAGAAACAGTGAGCGTATGTGCAGTACCGGGTTCGCATATTAGCCGATAAAGCCAGGTTAATCTGCGAAAACACCTCTAAATTAAGACAATACGTCGAAAATAAATGCAGCCCTCTGCTCCTTCTTCTTATAGTATAATTAGTAATCGGTTATGCCATACCCGCTGATGGCCGCAACTGCTTAAATGTATGTAACATTCTTACTACCACTACATTAAATAAAAATCCAGCTTTTTGCATTCTGCTTTCTTTTTGCGTCTAGCAATGCCCATAGCGGGTCACCCGCCTGGCAGTAGGGCGCGCGCGTGCTCCTAGCCGGCTGTGCTACTTTCAACCTCCCCAGTAACCCCTACTTTATTGCTATGCCTAGCCCCGACCTCGACCCGCTGCGCTACCCCATCGGCCGCGCCGTGCTGCCCACCGCGCCCCTCACGCCCGCCGGGCGGGGGCCTTACTTACAGCAGCTGGCCGAGCTACCGGCGCAGCTCACGGCGGCGGCCCGGCAGGTGGGCGGCGAGCGCCTGCTGCTGCCCTACCGCCCCGGCGGCTGGACGGGCCGCCAGGTTATCCACCACGTGGCCGACTCGCACCTGAACTGCTACTGCCGCTTTCGGCTGGCCCTCACGGAGGACAACCCCACCATTCGGCCCTACAATGAGACGGCCTGGGCCGAGCTGCCCGACGTGCCCGCCACCCCCATCACCGTGTCGCTGAGCTTGTTAGAGAGCCTGCACAGCCGCTGGCTCACCCTGCTGCACCACCTCGGCGAGGCGCAGTGGCAGCGCACTTTCTACCACCCCGGCTACCAAACCACCCAAACCCTGGAGCAAGCCCTGGTGAATTACGCCTGGCATGGCCGCCACCACCTGGCACATTTGCAATTACTAATGAGCAATGAACAATGAGCAATTATCAGCCTACTTGTTCATTGCTCATTGTTCATTGCTCATTACTAACTATTTCCGCACCATGCTGTTGCTTTTGCCGTAGCGGCGCAGGCTTTTTTCGGCTTCGGGGTTGAGCTTGGCGGCCTTCGTCAGGTCTTTGCGGGCTTCGGGCAGGCGGTCGTAGCTGGCGTAGCTGATGCCGCGGTACTCCAGCGCGTCGGCGTAGAGTGAGTCGATGGCCAGGGCACGGCTGAAGTCCGACACGGCCGCCTTGTACTGGTACATCTGCATCTTGGCCACGCCCCGGCCGAAGAAGGCTTCCTTGTCGTCGGGCCGAAACTTCACGGCCCCGCTAAAGTCGGTCGAGGCGGCCTTATACTCTCTGAGCATCAGCTCGTTCACGCCTTTGTTGTAGTACACGTCGGGGTTGCCGCGCATGGTGCGCAGGGCCACCACGTAGTCGGGCTTGGCGTCTTTGTAGTTCTTCAGGTTGGAGTACGCTTTGGCGCGCTCCAGGTGGGCGCGGGCGTCCTTGGGCTTGGTTTTGAGCACCAGGTTGGCGCGGGCCAGCTGGTAGCGGTAGTCGGCGGCGCTGAGCTTGCGCTCGGCGGCCCGCTCGGCGCTGGCCGCGCTGGCCGACAAGGCCGTGGGGTCGGCTACGGCGGCGGTGGCCTCCGCCGAGGGCGCATCCAGGGTTTCGTCGGGTGCTACGGGGGCCGCCGGGGCGGGGGCCGCGGGGTCGGGCGTGGGCAGGGCCGTCAGGTCGGTGGCGGCCGGCGCAGTGGGCGCGGCCGTGGTGGGGGCGCTCCGCGTGGCGGCTGCCGGCGAGCCGGCGCTGGGCCGGTCGGTTTCGGTGGTGGTAGCGCAGCTGGTAGCCAGGGCGAGCAGCGCCAGGACAACCGGCGCGTAAGCAGTAGATAGAGAAGGCATTATGCAGAAAAAATAAGTAGGCTAGGCGCCCCAGGCGGCGGGGCATTCTGGCCTTCTACGGAAAAGCGCCGCCGGGGTCGTGCTTCGGCCGCCGGGGCCCCGCAAAAAGCCCGCCGAACCCGCAGCCCGGCACTAGGGTTATCTTTGCGCGCCCCGGCCTGGCCGGGGCATTTTCTTTCCTCATTCCTCCGCACAACTAAACCTCATGGCATTGCAATTTGACCTGGTAGTAATTGGTTCAGGGCCTGGTGGCTACGTGGCCGCCATCCGCGCCTCGCAGCTTGGGCTGAAAGTGGGCGTCATCGAGCGCGAGAGCCTCGGCGGCATCTGCCTCAACTGGGGCTGCATCCCCACCAAGGCCCTGCTCAAAACCGCCCAGGTGTACGAATACCTTCAGCACGCCCAGGACTACGGCCTCACCGTGGGCGAGGCGGGCTTCGACTTTGAGGCCGTTATCAAGCGCAGCCGGGGCGTGGCCGACGGCATGAGCAAGGGCATCAACTTCCTGTTTAAAAAGAATAAAATCGAAACCGTGGTGGGCACCGGCAAGCTGCTGGCTCCCGGCCAGGTGGAGGTAACCAAGCCCGACGGCACCAAAGAAACCGTGGTGGCCAAAAATATCATTCTGGCCACCGGCACGCGCGCCCGCCAGCTGCCCAACCTGCCCATCGACGATAAAAAAATCATCGGCTACCGCAAGGCCATGACCCCCGACGCGCTGCCCAAGCGCATGGTGGTGGTGGGCTCGGGCGCCATCGGCGTCGAGTTTGCCTACTTCTACCGCACCATGGGCACCGAGGTAACCATTGTGGAGTACCTGCCGCGCATTGTGCCCGTGGAGGACGAGGAGGTGTCGCGTCAGATGGAGAAGTCGTACCGCAAGCTGGGTATCAATATCTTAACCAGCGCCGAGGTAACCAAAGTAGACACCAGCGGCGAGGGCTGCCAGGTGTTTATCAAAACGGCCAAGGGCGAGCAGCAAGTGGCCTGCGACGTGGTGCTGAGCGCCGTGGGCGTGCAAACCAACCTCGAAAACCTGGGCCTCGAAGAGCTGGGCATCAAGGTAGAAAAGGGCCGCGTGCTGGTCGATAACTTCTACCAGACCAACGTGCCCGGCATCTTCGCCATCGGCGACATTGTGCCCGGCCCCGCGCTGGCCCACGTGGCGTCGGCCGAAGGCATTATTTGCGTCGAGAAAATCGCGGGCCACCACCCCGAGCCGCTCAACTACCAAAATATCCCCGGCTGCACCTACGCCCAGCCCGAAATCGCCAGCGTGGGCTTCACCGAGGCCGAAGCCAAAGCCAAGGGCTACGACATTCGGGTGGGCAAATTCCCGTTCTCAGCCTCCGGCAAAGCCGCCGCGTCCGGCGCGAAAGACGGCTTCGTGAAAGTCATCTTCGACAAGAAATACGGCGAGTGGCTGGGCGCCCACATGATTGGGGCCAACGTGACCGAGCTGATTGCCGAGGTGGTGGTAGCCCGCAAACTCGAAACCACCGGCCACGAAATCATCAAGTCGGTGCACCCCCACCCCACCATGAGCGAAGCCATCATGGAAGCCACGGCCGCCGCCTATGATGAGGTAATTCACTTATAAAGTTTGGCAATATTCAAAGAAAAGCCAGGTCGGTTATCGACCTGGCTTTTTTTGCGCTTTATATTTGACTGCCTTTTTTCTACATCCTTTATTCATTTTATGAAAAGACACCTTACTCGTTCATTTGCCGCGTTTTTGGTGGGCTGCACGCTGCTGGGCAGCAGCTGCGCCGGGTCGTACACCGCCATCCGGCCCGAGCGCGTGGCCACGTTCCAGTCGTCGGCGGTGGCGGCCCCGCTCCAGTTTGGCTACCAGTACGATGCGCTGCGCCTGCACGGCCGCAACAAAAAGTACGTCAAGAAAGAGCAGAAGAAGGGCTACCACGTGGTGGCCGTGCAGGTGAAGAATAATACCGGGGCCGACGTAGATTTTTCGCGCGATGCTGTGCTCTACAGCGGTGACCGGCCCATCATGCCAGTGTCTCCTACGCTGGCGGCGCAGGACATGAAGCAGGGTGTTTTTATTTACCTGCTCTACGTACTGCTCAACCCCACGTTTTATACCACTACTACTACCAACGGCTACCCTACGGCTTCCGAGGGCACTACCATTTACATGGGTCCTTTCATTGCGGGGGGCAACATGCTGGGGGCCTCGCTGGCCAACAAAAATTTCCGCAATGAGCTAGAGCAGTACGACCTCACCAACCGCGTTATCCACCCCGGCGAAACGGTGTACGGCCTCATCTGCCTGCGCGAAGCCACCGTGGCCCCGCTGCGCCTGGAGCTGCGCACCATGGCCGCCAATGCTGCGCCCGTGGCCCCCGCCGCGCCATCGGCTCCGGCTCCTACCCTGCCCCCGGCCAGCACGCCCGTTCGCACCAACTAGCTATTGAGCAGCTAGTTAACTAAAAAAGGGCCGTTTTCCCAATTGGGAAAACGGCCCTTTTGTGGTGATAGTCTTCGCAGTTATTGCTTGGCTACCACGTTGAACGTCAGCGTAAACTCATCATTGATGGCTTTGTCGCCAATGCTGTCGAAGAAGGTTTTCGAGCCGTACTTCAGGCCGAACTTGGTGCGGTCGATGTTCACCTTGCCAGTGGCGGCGGCCACGCCGTTTTTCACGCCCACTTTGGCGGGAAAGCTGATGGCCTGCGTCACGCCCTTGATGGTCATGTCGCCGGTGATGGTAGCATTGTCGGCATTGGCGGCCGCGCCGGCAATGGGCTTAATGCTGGTGATTTTGAAGGTCGAGGTAGGGAATTTCTCGGCGCTGAAGAAATCATCGCTGCTCATGTGGCCCACAAACTTGGCCTGGTTGTCGGCGTCGGTGATGTCGGTGGCTTTCATGGTCTTCATGTCCACGGTCACCGTACCGCCAACCACCTGATTACCATTTACTTGCAAATCACCGCCCGTGAATTGCATCGTACCGTTGTGGCCGTGCGTCACGGCTTTGCCCTCCCAGCCCAGGGTGCTGAGCTGCGGCTGCAGCTTATATACCACAACGCCCTTGGCGGCCACCTTGGTGGGGGCAGGGTGGGCGAAGGCGGCAGGGGCGGCGAGCAGGGCAACGCCGAGGAGGGCGGGCATCAAAAACTTTTTCATGGGTTGGGGTTGGGGAAAACTAGATGAGAAAAAAGGAAGAATGAAAACGCAGGTAGGCAAGTAGCCAGCGCTGGGCCGGCCAACGGGTGCGCAGGCCAATTTTTATGCCCGAATTTTGTCGAGCAGCTGGTTAAGGAGCTCGTACTCGCTGTCGCTGAGGGCGCTCATGCCGTTTTGGCGCGCATCGGTGACGCCGCTCTCGTCAATCTGGCGCAGCAGGTGCAGGCCGGCTTCGGTGATGCGGATGTCCACGGCGCGGCGGTTGGCGGGGCACACGGTGCGGGTGACCAGCTTTTTCTCTTCGAGCTTATCCACGATGCGCGAGGCGTTGCTGGTTTTGTCGAGCATGCGCTCGATGAGCAAGGCCACAGTGGCAGGCAGCGGGTGCTGGCCGCGCAAGATGCGCAGCACGTTAAATTGCGGCAGCGTAACGCCATAGGGCCGGAACGCGGCCGCCTGGCGCAGCGACAGCCAGCCCGACGTGAACAGGATGTTCAGGTAGGCTTTCTGGCCTTCGCTTTGAAAGGTGGGTTGCTTGATTTCGTCTTCGAGGCGCACGGAGTAGGTTGAGGTACGAGTGCAAATTTAGTGTATATACATTAAATGTAGCAACATTATTCGCAAAATTCATCGATTTTTTTTCTGCCGCGTAGAAAGCCCGGCTTTTCAAGCCGTTTTCTTCGCCTCTCTTTCACCCCGCTAATGCGTCACCCCCACTTTTTTGCCGTAGCCCTGCTCGGCGCTGCGCTTTCCCTCACCGCTCTGCCTGGCCAGGCCCAGTCGGGCGGCGCGCCCGTTCGCCCCAATCGCAACGCCCAGTTTGTGTTTCGCAACGGGGAAGTGGTGCAGCGCCTGGGCACCCAAGTTACGCCCCTTGCGCAAAACATCCGCCTGCCCAACGGTACCAAAATTAACGTGAAGAGCGGCATCGTGGAGTTTCCGGGCGGCAAAATCACCAGCCTGCACGAGGGCGACTACATCAACGCCGAGGGCGGCATTGTGTTCAGCACGCCCGCCAGCGCCGCCGCCGCGCGCGGCGACAACTCGGTGGCGGCCAACGCTAAGTACGAGAAGTACGTGCAGGTAGGCACCGCGGCCACCACCGTTATCGGCAACGCCCCCAGCGAGCGCGAGCAGCTGCTCACCCAAAAGGTAGAGCTGCTCACCCGCAAGGTGGCCCTGCTGCAGCAAACCCATCCCAACCCACCCGATACCGGGGTGGTAGACAAGCAGCTACAAGATTTGGATGCGCAGCTAAAGGCTGTTAAATAACCCAAGTTGGGGCGTATCCCGGTCCGCCAGCGCAAGCCGGCGGACCGGGGGAAGGACCCACCTGACAAGTTTGCAGGGCGGCGCTAGACGTCGCAACTTGAGTTAAGTAGTTGATAATCCATTATTTATAGCGAAAAAAAAGACCGTCATGCGGAGCTTGCCGAAGCATCTCTACCACGCCGTTAAGGTCACTAACCCTAACGGCGCGAGCGAGATGCTTCGGCAAACTCCGCATGACAGTCTTTTTTATTACAAACTACAGAGTAATAGACACTTACTCCTCACCAATCAGCTCACCAGCCTCCTCCCGCACCAGCCCAAACGGCTCGTCGCGCACGATGAGCAGGCCGTCGAGGTCGTGCACATCGGCCAGGGCGCTCACTTGCAGCGCCGACCAGATGCCGAGCGACGTTTCGACCATGCAGCCCAGCATGGGCAGCAGGCCGTGGGCGCGGGTTTGGCGCAGCAGCTCGATGCCGCGCTGGTAGCCGCCAGCCTTCATGAGCTTCACGTTGACGCCGTGAAACTGCCGGGCAATCTCCTCAAAATCAGCGGCATCGGTCACCGACTCGTCGGCCAGCAGCGGCACGGCCACGCGGGCGTGCAGGTAGCGGTAGTCGGCGGCGCAGGCGGCGGGCAGGGGCTGTTCCAGCAGCTGCAGCCGCAGGCCGGGCACCGCCGCGGCGGCTTCCAGAAAGCGGAGCAGGCTGTCGGCATCGGGCCAGGCTTCGTTGCCATCCACGAGCAGCGGCCGGCCGGGCACGGCCGCCGCCACGGCCCGCAGTAGGTCGAGGCCGCTCTCCTGGTTCACCTTGATTTTCAATAGCTTAAAGCGCTCGGCCTGGTGTTCGGCAATAAAGCCGGCCACCGCGCCCGGTGGCATGATGGGCAGCGAAAACGCCGTGGCCACCCGCGGGCTGGGCGCGGGCACGCCCAGCCACTGCCACACCGGCTGCCCGGCGCGGGCGGCCAGGCAGTGCGTGAGGGCCGCTTCCAGGGCAAAGCGCAGGGCGTGGGCCACGGGCCGGGCGGCCAGCAGCGCCGTGAGGTCGGGCAGGGTGGCGGCCTGGGTGAGGCCGTGGGTTAGCAGGTCGGCAAACTGGGCTTGCAGCAGCGCCGGGGTTTCGCCGTAGCGCACGTTGGGGGCGGCCTCGCCCCGGCCGCTGGTGCCGGCCTGGGTGGCTTGCAGCACCAGGTTGGTTTTGGTAGCGGAGGCGTTGCGCGCAATTTTCCAGAGGTAGCGCAGCGGCAGCTCGTGGGCGGTGAGGGTCCAGGTAATGGGCTGGGTAGTCCGGGTAGTCATGGATGGGCAACGGGCAGATGACGCGGGCAAAGGTGCGGCGCGCGGGCCCGTTTGGCGCGGGGTAGCGGCTGGTTTCGGCGCTGCCTACCGTACTTTATACCCGCATACGCCTTCCCCCCATCAATCCTTCATGAAGTTTTCGCGTCTTTCCGGGCTGGCCGTAGGGCTGGCGGCCCTGGCCATTATCCTCACGGTACTGGCCGCTTATAGCCTGCTAAGCCTGCCGCCGGCCGTATCGGCAGCTGCCCGCTGGCTGGCCCTGAGCACGCTGGCGCTGGCCGTGGCCCCGCGCCGCTCGCTCACCGGCTGGATAGTGCTGAGCATGCTCATCGGCATTGAGCTGGGGCACGATGCCCCGGCCGTGGCCCTCAACCTTAAAGTGCTGAGCGACGCCTTCTTACGCCTGGTCAAAACAATTATCGCGCCGCTGGTTTTTGCCACGCTGGTGGTGGGCATTGCCGGCCACGCCAACCTCAAGCAGGTGGGGCGCATGGGCCTTAAAGCCCTGATTTACTTTGAGGTAGTAACCACCTTTGCCCTGTTCATCGGGCTGGCGGCCATCAACTTCACCAAGGCCGGCGTGGGCATTCAGCACACGGTCATTGCCGAAAAGGCCGACGCGCTGGCCGTGGCCCCCTCGCAGTCGGTAGCCGATATCATCCTGCACATTTTCCCCGAAAACATTGCCAAGTCGGTGGCCGAGGGGCAGGTGCTGC
>CAXTFI010000126.1:0-14396 GCA_964243255.1 uncultured Hymenobacter sp. | reverse complement strand
CGAGCGTGAAAATGAGGCCCTGGGCCCCCATGCCGGCGCAGTAGCGGGCGTCGGAGAGGTTATTGATGCCGCGCACGAGCACGGGAAGAGCGAGAGACACTGCGTTTAATTTAGAATTTGGAATTAGGAAGGAGGAATTAGGGCAAAGGTCGCTAGTGTAGAGTAAGCTTTAGCTTGCTGTCGGGTGCCAAGGCAAGCTAAAGCTTACCCTACTATTCCTCCTTCCTCATTATTAATTCGTAATTTTGCAACTGGCGCCAGTCGGAACGTTCACCTCCCTGGGTGGTTTGCCTCTCTTAATGAACCCAACCCCAACCAAGGGCCGCGTACTCGTGGCCATGAGTGGCGGCATCGACTCGTCGGTGGCCGCCGTGCTGCTGCACGAAGCCGGCTACGAAGTAGTGGGCATGACGATGAAAACCTGGGACTACGCCACGGCCGGCGGCTCGAAAAAAGAAACCGGCTGCTGCTCGCTCGACAGCATCAACGATGCCCGCGACATTGCCGTGCGCCTGGGCTTTCCGCACTACATCATTGATATTCGGGAAGAGTTTGGCGATTTTGTGATTGACAACTTCACCAGCGAATACCTGGCCGGCCGCACCCCCAACCCCTGCGTGCTCTGCAATACCCACATCAAGTGGGACGCCCTGCTGCGCCGGGCCGACCAGCTGGGCTGCGAGTTTATTGCCACCGGCCACTACGCCCAGATTCGGCAAGATGCTGACAGCGGGCGCTTTATCGTGAGCAAAGGCCTCGACGAAAACAAGGACCAGAGCTACGCCCTGTGGGGCGTGACGCAGCAGAGCCTGAGCCGCACGCTGTTTCCGCTGGGGGCCATGCGCAAAACCGAGATTTACGATGAGGCCCGCCGCCGCGGCTTCACGGCCCTGGTCAACAAGCCCGAGAGCTACGAAATCTGCTTTATCCCCGACAATGACTACCGCAGCTTTCTGCGCCGCCGCGTGCCGGGGCTGGAGGCGCAGGTGGCCGGCGGGCGCTTTGTGCTGGCCGATGGCACCGAGGTGGGCCGCCACGAGGGCTACCCGTTCTACACCGTGGGGCAGCGCAAAGGGCTGGGCATCGCGCTGGGCTTTCCGGTGTACGTGACGGCCATCCGGCCCGAGCTAAATGAGGTAGTATTAGGCAATTACGACGAGCTGGCCAGCACCGCCACCACCGTGCACAAGCTCAACATGGGCAAAGTAGGCAGCCTGGCCGGCCGCGGCCTGGTGCCGGCCGTGGTGAAAGTGCGTTACCACCACGCCGGCTCGCCGGCGTTTCTGGAGCAAGCCGGCGATAAAATCAACATCTACTTCACCGAGCCGGTGCACGCCATTACGCCGGGCCAGGCGGCCGTGTTCTACGATGGCGACGACGTGCTGGGCGGCGGCTGGATAGCGCGCCACGTTATCGGCGAGGTGCCCGCGCCGGCCGCGCTGGCCGAAACTGTAGTTTAGCTTCGTACTGCCGTAATAGCAGCCCTTCGCGCTACTGCTGCGGTAGCCAGTAGTACCTTAGACACCTGAACGGGCGGGGCTGCCGCGAGGCTCCCGCCCATTTTTTTGGCTTTATGAATCCAGTTTTTCGCTTGTTTTCAAAGGTGGGTCGGCGCGGGGCGCTGGGGTTGGGGCTGGCTGCGGGCCTGCTGGTGGCCGGCTGCCGCCACGACGTGCTGGTGGTGCCCGCCTACGACGACTATTTTCCCGTGGTGGTGGGCTCCTACCGCACCTACGCCGTGGCCGACTCCACCTGGACCAGCGGCCGGGCTACGGTCAGCAACTACCAGTTTCGCGAGCGCGTGAGCGAGCAGTTTACCGATGCGGCGGGCAAAACGGCCTACCGCCTCGTGCGCTCCCGGCGCGCCAGCGCCGCCGCGGCCTGGGCCGACGACAGTGTGTTTGTGGTGCAGCCGCTGCCCCAGGCCGTGCTGCTGACCCGCAACAACGTGCGCACCGTGGAGCTCATTTACCCGGCGCGGGCCGCCAAGGGCTGGAACTACAAGGCCTTCACGGCCTCGCCCGATACCATCACCAGCCTTA
Organism: uncultured Hymenobacter sp.; assembly: GCA_964243255.1. Classification (GTDB taxonomy): domain Bacteria; phylum Bacteroidota; class Bacteroidia; order Cytophagales; family Hymenobacteraceae; genus Hymenobacter. The sequence goes on along the minus strand of CAXTFI010000126.1, from coordinate 12,354 downwards.
CCCGCTACTACGGCCCCGGCGTAGCCACGCCCTTCACCACGCCCGCCGTAACCGGCGCGCCCGCTAAAACCTACGCTAACACGGTGAGCACCAAAACCACCCTGGATACGGGCTCGGAAGACGTGAACCTGCTTTACCAGCGGGGCCTGCGGCAGGTGTACGCCAGCGGCGTGGGGCTGGTGCTGCGGCGGCGCTTCAACTACAACACCTTCCTTACCAACACCGACGGCTCGCAGACCCTGACGCCGGGCGTGGTGCAAAACGGGCTGGCGCGCCGCGAAACGCTCCTCGAAACAGGCACGCTTTAGCGCTGTGCGCGGCGTAGCCCAGGAAAATAGCACCCCAAGCGGCCGGTTTGCTACCCAGCAAACCGGCCGCTTGGCGTTTGGGCGGCCGCCGGCCACGCCGGGGCCTGCCTGGCAGCACCTATTTTCGCCGCATTATCTTGTGCTTATATGAAAAACGTTTTTTGGTCGGCTGCTGCGCTGCTGGCCCTGCTGCTGGGCGCGGCCCCGGCGGCCCCGGCCCAAACCGCCGCGGTGCGCCGCTACTTCGTGTATTTCAAGGACAAAGCCGGCACGCCCTACACCGTGGGGCAGCCCCAGGCGTTTTTGTCGGCGCGGGCGCTGGCCCGGCGCACGCGCCAGGGCATTGCGGTGCGCGCCCGCGACCTGCCCGTGAGCCCCACTTACCTCACCCAGGTGCGCGCCGTGAGCGGCAGCCCGCAGGTGGTGTTTACCTCGCGCTGGCTGAATGGCGCGGTGCTGGCCTGCGACTCGGCCACCCTGGTGCGGGTGCAGCAGCTGCCCGCCGTGGGCAGCGCCCAGCTGCTGAGCCGGGTGCCGCCCCAGGCCCCGCGGCCGGCCCCGGCCGTGCCCGCCACGCCCACGCCGCCCGCCCCCACCACTCCCCGCGCCACCTACGGCAAGGCCTACGCCCAGAACCAGCTCATCGGGGCCGTGGCCATGCACAACGCCGGCTACCGGGGCGAAACCATGCAGCTGGCCATCTTCGACGCTGGCTTTCCGGGGGCCGACCGCATCACCACCCTGCAGGCCGTGCAGCAGCAGGGCCGGGTGGCCAGCACCCGCAACTTTGTGGATGGCGGCCGGCAGGTGTACCTGCGCGACGGCCACGGCACGGCCTGCCTCTCCACCATCGGGGGCGAGCTGCCGGGCTACTACGTAGGCACCGCGCCGCGCGCCACGTTTCACCTCTGCATTACGGAAGATGTTGACAGTGAATCACTTATGGAGGAAGCCAACTGGCTGGCCGCCGCCGAGTACGCCGACTCGGCGGGGGTGGACATTATCAGCTCCTCGCTGGGCTACACCACCTTCGACGACGCGGCCCTCTCGCACACCTACGCCCAGCTCGATGGCCGCACGGCCATTGGCAGCCGGGCCGCGCTCGGGGCCGCCCGCGCCGGCATGGTGGTGGTGAACGCGGCCGGCAACGACGGTGGCAACGGCTGGCACTACATTGGCGTGCCCGCCGATGCCGACAGCATTATCGCCGTGGGGGCCGTTGACTCGCTGCGCAACCACGGCCTCTTCAGCTCCTACGGGCCCACCGCCGACGGGCGCATCAAGCCCACCTTGTCGGCAATGGGCGTGGCCTCGGCGGTGCTCACGCCCACGGGGGTGCCCGTGCGCGGCAGCGGCACCTCCTACGCCTGCCCCGAGCTGGCGGGCCTGGTGGCGGGCTTCTGGCAGGCCAACCCCACGCTCACGGCCCAGCAGGTGATTGCGGCCCTCAAAAACGGCGCGTCGCAGGCCCAGAGCCCCGACAATACCCTGGGCTGGGGCGTGGCTAACTTCGTGACTGCCTACAACTTGCTGCACCCCGGCACGCCGCTGGCCACCGCGGCCGCCGCCGCGGCCGAAGCCCCGCTGACCGTTTTTCCCAACCCCAGTCACCTCGATGAGCTCACGCTGGCCCTGCCGCCCAGCCTGCGCGGGCAGGTGCTGCGGGTGCGCCTGCTCGACGTGCGCGGGGCGCTTGTGGGCGAGCAGCTGCTGCCTGCCAGCCCCGCCGCCACGGCCGCGCTGCGCCTGCCGGCCCGCCGCCTCGCGCCGGGCGCCTACCTGTGCACGGTGCAGCCCGTGGCGGGCGGCGCCACCCAGGCTGTGCGCTTTGTGCGGCAGTAGGCAGCGTGGGCGTCTGCTAATAAACTTAGATTTATTGGGCCAATATTATTGGGAATACGCTTGCTTTGCGTAACTTTAAGCCGTCAATCAGACGCCCCTACTTATGTTACAGATGATGACCAGCAAGCGCATTGGGCGCCGGCAATTTCACTTCACGGTGCAAGGCAGCAACCTGCACGAAACCGTGGCCGAGTACGACCGCCTGAGCTTTCCCGACGTGGCGGCCTGCGGCCTCTGCGGCTCCGACAACCTCGACCTGACCAGCCGCGTGGCCCAGGGCAAGTACAAGTACACGTCGGTCAAGTGCCTCTCGTGCCGCGCCGACCTCACGTTTGGCAAAAACAAGGACGACGACCAGAGCTACTTCCTGCGCCGCCGCGACACCGGCGAGCTGGACTGGCGGGCGTTTGAAAAAAAAGCTGAGTAAGCGAGTAAACAGGTTGAGCTTGAGCGTGCCCGCCGCCGAGGTCCTGTTTTGGGGCGTGGGCGGCGGGTTTTTTTAGGGGCGCCGGGGGCCGGTATGAATTCTGGCGCCGCGTGGTTATTTTTATGCCTTCTGGTTTGGCTCTTAAAACCCTTTGGTTATGAACGACGCCCTGCAGCCCCTGCCTTCCGACCATCCGTTTGCGCAGCGCAAAACGGTGCAGCAACTCCAGCGCCAGGAAGGCGAGATAGTGAAGCTGGACCCCGCCAATTTTGGCATCCGGTCGGCGGCGGCCGGCCAGGTGCTGCTACCCGTCAACCTGCCGGCGGACTTGCAGCGGGAAGGCACGAAGATTTTGTTTAGCGGCTCGGTTAAGGAAATCGGGATGAGTGAAATGCTGGCGGGCCAGCCCATTGTGCTGACCCAGGCAGAAAAGCACTAAAAAAAGGGGTGGGGAACGCGTCCCCACCCCTTCTTGCCTGGCTTGGCTCGGCGCAGCCTACTCCCTATCCAGGCGGTCCTTGTCCGGGCGGCCTTTATCCCGGTTCTGGTTTTGGTCCTGGTCCTGGTCTTGCAGCGCGGCGGCGGCCTGCTGGGCTATCAGCGCTTTTACGTGCGGCTTGAGGGGCTGCTTATCGAAGTACGACACCATGTCGTTCATCGTGTTGCGGGCTGCCTCCTGGTTGCCTTCGCGCTGGTAGGCCTGCGCCAGCACCTGCATGGTTTTGTTGAGCCGGATGTTGTCCAGGCCCTGCCCTTTTTTCGATTTGTCAATTGCCTGCCGGAGCAGGTCGGTGCCGGCGGCAAAATTCGGCTCCCGCACTTCCAGCACCTTCGCGGGCGTGATGGTTTTGAAAGCCCGCTGGGCATTAATTCCCTTCACGTACTGCGCATACACAGTCAGGGGGTGCCCCTTGTGGTTGTTGATAACCTTGTCGAGCAGCTCGTTACCTTTTTGCAGGTAGGGCGCATCGCTGCCCTTAAATTTGAGCAGGTAGCCCACTTCCTCATCCAGGAAGGTGTCGGCCAGGTCGTCTTCCTGGGGCGTTACGGGGCTTTTTACCCGCACCGAGAGCATGTCGGACACAATGCGGGAGCCATCTTCGGCCGTGTACACGGCTTTCACCTCGTACTTGCCGGGCTGGTCAAAAATGAAGCCGCCCTTGTGGAAGCCGATGTAGGCGGTTTCGTAGATGGCGGGGTTGTCCAGGTTGAGCACGGTGTGGTCGGGCATAATGCATTTCTCGCCCAGGGGCTCATACACCACCACTTCGCCGCCGGGCTTTTTGATGCCCACCGTGACAAAGCCAAAATCGGGGTGCAGGTTGTTAATCACCTCATTGTTGCGGAAGGTGGTGGTGCGGAGCTGAATTTCCAGGTCGACGGGCTCGCCCAGGTAGTAGGCCCGGCGGGCTTGCAGCACCAGCTCGAGGGGCGCGTTGTTTTCGACGGGCTTGTCAAACAGCGCGTTGATTTGCTGCAGCGAGGAGCCGGTGCCGAAGGGGTTGCCGCCCATGATAACGTTGTTGCGGTAGCCGTGGCGGATGTGCTCGAGCTCGGAGTTTTCAAACTTAAAGCCGAACGCATTCCAAAAAGCGGCCGGGCCCGCCGGGTAGCCCCAGGGGTAGTTCATCCAGGACAGGGCGTTGACGTTGTTAGGCTTGGGCGGGGTGGCCAGGCTTTTTTGCCACGAGTGCAGCAGGTTGAAGCAGTGGCCCAGCTCGTGCACGCAGGTGTACACCTGCAGGCGCTTCTGCTCGGGGGTGCTGCCCCCGATGCCGCGGTAGAACACGGCGCAGCCCTGGCGCTGCAGGCCGCTTTGGTCAAACATAATGCCGTAGAGGCCCGGCCCCAGAATGTGGTCCATGGCGTGCAGCAGCCACACGTCCCAGGCGGGCTTGGTGCTGCTGTACAAGCTAAAGTGGCTCACCATGGCGTTGTGCAGCTCGGCATCGGTCCACTTGGCGTCGGTGCCGGCCAGCGCCAGCGGCACCACGCTGGTAACGCCGCCCGCCGCCATGTCGACGCCCGCTTCGGCGTAGGCCGCATTGATGGTGAGCAGCCGGGCCGGGCCGCCCGAGGGCAGCGAGCCCGTGTTGTAGCCGGTAAACGAGGTGGCCACGTCGGAGGTGCGGTCTTGCTCGAGCCGCACGCTGCGGTAGCCGCGCTTGGCGTAGTTGCACAGGTAGAGGGCCCCCGGCGCGCCGGTGGTGCCGTGTATCCACTGCATGTGCGCCGGGGCCAGGGGCAGGCCCAGGTTGGTTTGGTTGAGGGTGAGCCGGATTTTGTTGTAGGGCGTGACCCAGGTGGTGCTGGCGGTGCCGGTGATGGTGATAACCCCCCCGGCAGTGGTAACGGCCACGCCCCGCACCATAAACGACCCAAAGTAATTTTTGGTAGCACCGCTAATGGTGTAGTAGTCACCGCTTACGATGTTGAGGGGCGTGGGCCCGTCGGTATCCACGCGCATTTCGAGCTCAAACGTGCCGCTGGCGCCCCGGTACGTGCCATACACCTTGTTTCTAACCAGGGGAAAGGGCGCCGAAACCGGCGTTGGAATGGTCTTTTTCGGCTGGAGCTGTTCGTCCACGGCCAGCTCGTAGCCTACGCCGGCGCCCGCCGGGTCATCATAGCCATTAGAGGCGAGCGCCCCTTCTTCGCCAATGTAAAGCGTGGGGGAGAGTGATTCCCGCCGTTCGGTACTAAGGGTTTCGGCGTAGGTGGGGGCACTGGGCTCGGCCATCTCGCTGGTGTGGCCGTTTTGGTTGTCTTCCGTACGTTTATTCTTGCTGTTTCTCATGGGTAGAAAGCGTTAAAAAGTGGGAAAGGGTGGGCGTAGGTAGGTAGTTGGCTAGTTGGCGCAGTTCCAATCCAAGGCGCGCCGCCGCAAGTGGCCGGGGCCGGCGCAGCCTGCCGGGGCTGCTAGCCGGGCGCGGGTAGCCTGCTGCACGGGCCGGCCCGGCGGCTGGCCTTGCAGCCCTCAGTAGGGGTAGTGCCGCCGATTTTTGGGGGTAGCCCCGCGGTGCCTGCTGCCGCGGGCTGCCGCGACGCGCAGCAGGCGCCGCGGGCGGCTCGGGCGGCTCGGGGTTTCGGCGCTGCTTCCCCAGCGCCTTGCCTCAAAAAAACCAGGCAGCATCCCCTCTCTAGGCCGCCGTCCCTGCGTTGAAACGCAGCTAGCGGCACTGCTCCGATTGTAAAGCGAGGCCGCCGCCGCGCTTGGCCCGGCTGCTCGCCGGGGCGGGGCTATCCGGGCAAAAGCCCGTAACTCGCTGGTTCTGTGGCCGCTCCCGGCTGCAAGCGCTGGCCGGGCCAGCCCTCCGTTTTTCTTCTCCTGCTCGTGTCTCCCGGCGCGGTTGCCGCCGAAGAAGGTTGGTTTTGCTACCGCCCGCCCGGCCCGCCCGGCTGGCGCTACCAGTCAGCTGCTATCGTTTTTTGTAGTGTTTTGTCGTAGCACGCTGGCTTAGCTAGCTTGGGTAGGCTGGCAAAAGCGCAGCTTTTTTTGGGTTAGCGCCAACGCTTAAAATGGTCTGCAAAGGAACCGGCCCGTTTGCGCGGTCACATCAGTGCCAGCACTGAATTTGGCAGGGGCTGCCGCGAGGTGTTGTCGGGGGGCTGGCCGCGCAAAATGGCTGGTTGGAAAGCGGCCTTCACCCGGCCCAGCGGCGCGGGCGGCTTACGCTGCCAAGGGCAGCTGGCAAACCAGCTTTCAACAAAGCCAAACCTAACGGAAGCAAAGTAGGAGGGGAGGATGAAAATTTTGTAGTCTAAACAGAACCGTCTGGTTGGCCCTTGATGCGCGCAAATCGGGCCGCTACCTTCGCGGGGCTGCCCTTGGCGGGCAGGCTATTTTATGCGCAGAACTACCACGTTGCTTACCTGGGGGCTGGGGGCCGCCGGGCTGCTGGCCGCCGCGCCGGCCCAGGCCCAGGTCGATACCGTGCGGGCCAGCACCCTGCCTGGCCCGCAGCTGGCCGAAAAGGCCTACAACGCCGGCCTGGCCAGCTACCAGGCCCGGAACTACCCGGCCGCGCTGGCCAGCTTTGGGCAGGCGCTGGCCGCCCGGCCCGGCTTTGCGCCCGCCTACGCCAACCGGGCCGCCACCCGCCTGGCCCTGAAGGACTACCCCGCCGCCGAGGCCGACTACGACCAGGCCCTGCAGCTGGAGCCGGGCGCGTATGCCCACTACTTTGGCCGGGGCCAGGTGCGCGAGGCCGCCGGCCGCGCCCCCGAGGCCGAGGCCGACTACGGCGCGGCGCTCAAAGCCAACCCCGCCTACGCACCGGCCTGGTACAACCGCGGCGTGCTGCGCTTTGAGAAGGGCGAGTACGAAGCGGCCCTCACCGACTTCGACGGGGCCGTGCAGGCCGACCCCACCCAGGCCTACGCCTACCACGACCGCGCCAGCACCCACCTGCGCCTGGGCCACTACGCCGCCGCCGTGCCCGACTACACCCGCGCCCTGGCCCTGCAGCCCACGCTGCTGCCGGCCTTGCTCAACCGGGCCGCCGCCGAGCGCCGCCTCGGCCAGCTGCCCGCGGCCCTGCGCGACTACGACGCCTACCTCACCCAAAAAACCGATAACCCGCTGGCGTTCACCAACCGGGGTAACGCGCGCTTCGAGAACCAGGACTACGCCGGGGCCGTGGCCGACTGCGCCCGCGCCCTGGCCCTTGATGCCAACTACGCCTACGCCTGGAACAACCGGGCCGCCGCCGAGCTCAAGCTAAGCCAGTACGCCAAGGCCGCGGCCGACGCCACTGAGGCCCTGCGCCTTAACCCGCAGTACGCCGAGGCCTACCTCAACCGGGGCCACGCCCGCGAAATGCTGCGCCAGGCCGACGAAGCCTGCCAGGACTGGCGCGCCGCCGCCGCCCTGGGCCGGGCCGAGGGCAACGGCTACGCCGCCGCCGCGGGCTGCGCGGGCGAGGCGGCGGAGGTGCCAGCTGCTAAGTAATTATTAAACAATAAGTTAGCTTTATAAAGCAGTGAAGATACCTAATGTTGCCGCGGTAGTAGCCGTGCTGGGCGGGCTGCTGGGCGGCCCGGCCTACGCCCAAAGCGTGGAGTTTTCGAAGGAAAAATTCAGCGAGGACAAGCAGGGGCTACGGGAGGCGCTGCGCGAGCTAAAGGCCGGCGACGAGGCCTACCACGCCGACCCGCCCCGCTACCAGCTGGCGCTGCCGCACTACCTGGCGGCCCAGCAGTTTAATGCTGATAACGCGGAGCTGAATAGCAAGCTGGGTGATTGTTATCTGCACTCGGGCACCAAGACCCAGGCCCTGAGCTACCTGCAGCGCGCCCAGCAGCTGACCCCCGGCGCCGACCCGCGCACCCACTACCTGCTGGCCCGCGCCCTGCACCTGAGCGCCAAGTGGGCCGAGGCCATCAGGGAGTATCAGCTGGCCGGCCCGCTCGCCGGGGGCCGCCGGGCCGAAGGCGACCCGCTCGTGGTAACGGCCGAAGACCTGGCCCGCCGCGTGCGCGAGTGCCGCAACGGCCAGGAACTTTCAACCCACCCCGCCCGCGTGTTCATCGACAACGCCGGCCCGGCGGTCAACTCCGCCTACTCGGACTATGGCCCCGTGGTGTCGGCCGATGAGGCGGCCCTGCTCTTCACCTCGCGCCGGCCCGGCCGGCCCAACGCGCCCAAAGACCCCGACGGCGACAGCTACTTCGAGGATATCTACCAAACGGCCTGGCTCGGTAAGAGCTGGGCCGCCGCTGCTTCGCTGGGCGCGCCCGTCAACGGCGAGGGCCACGACGCCACCGTGGGTTTGGCCCCCGACGGCCAGCGCCTGCTCGTGTACGCCGACGCCAACGGCGGCGACATTGAAGAAACCACCCTCAAGGGCACGGCCTGGGGCAAGCCCCAGCGCCTGGGCAGCCGCATCAACTCCAAGGCCCACGAGTCGTCGGCGGCCTACTCGCCCGATGGGCGCTCCCTGTACTTCGTGAGCGACAAGGCCGAGGGTGGGCGCGGCGGGCGCGACATTTATAAGGTGGCGCTCGACGGGCGCGCGCCGGCCGAAAACCTGGGCCCGGTTATCAATACGCCCTACGGCGAGGAGGCGGTGTTTCTGATGCCCGACGGTAAAACGCTGTACTTTTCGTCGGAGGGCCACAACTCGATGGGCGGCTACGACATTTTCAAATCGACCTTCGCCGACGGCAAGTGGGGCGAGCCCGAGAACCTGGGCTGGCCGATTAATACCCCCGACGACGACGTGTTTTTCGTGACCTCCGCCTCGGGGCGGCACGGCTACTACGCCTCCGAGCGGCCGGGCGGCCTGGGCAGCAAGGACATTTACCGCATCACCTTTTTGGGTCCCGAAAAGCCGCCCGTGCTCAGCGAGGAAAGCCAGCTGCTGGCCTCGCGCCTGGCGCCCCAGCCCCAAACGCTGCTGGCCCCGCCGGTAGCCGTGGCCACGGCCCAGGTCACCATCCTCAAAGGCACCGTAACCGACGACGCCACCCACCAGCCGCTGGAGGCTAGCATCGACCTCATTGACAACCAAACGGGCCAGGCCATCGCCACCTTTCACAGCAACGCCACCTCGGGCAAGTACCTGGTGAGCTTGCCTTCGGGCCTCAACTACGGCATTGTGGTGCGGCAGGAGGGCTACCTGTTTCACTCCGAAAACTTCGACCTGCCGGCCGGCGCCGCCTACGCCGAAGTGGTGAAGGACGTGCCCTTGAAAAAGCTTGAAGTGGGCGTAGTTATCGTGCTGAATAACATCTTCTTCGACTTCGGCAAAGCCACCCTGCGCTCCGAGAGCACCGCCGAGCTGGAGCGCCTCTACAAGCTGCTCACCGAGCAGCCCGCCCTGCGCCTGGAAATGGCCGGCCACACCGACAACGTGGGCCGGCCCGCCGCCAACCAGGACCTGAGCCAGCGCCGCGCCCAGGCCGTGGTGGCGTACCTGACGCAGCACGGCGTGGCCGCCGCCCGCCTGGCCGCCGCCGGCTACGGCGACACCCGCCCCGTGGCCCCCAACACCAGCGCCGGCGGCCGCCAGCTCAACCGCCGCACCGAGTTTAAGGTGACGGGCAAGTAGGGCTGGTGATTTTTCGCGCAGTGTTTCGCGGTGTTAACGCGCAGTGTTCCGCAGTGTTTTTATAGAACGACACTGCGGAACACTGCGCGTTAACACCGCGAAACACTGCGCGAAAACCAGTTTACCGTTGAGTAGTACTGTACTTTTGCCCCCGATGAGTTACTCCTTGCCCAACCCCATTTCGCGCCGCGAGCCGCTGCTAGCGCCTTCACTGCTGGCCAGCGACCTGGCCAACATTCAGGCCACCGCCGAGCTGCTGGCCACCGCCGAGGCCGACTGGCTGCACTTCGACGTGATGGACGGCCGCTTCGTGCCCAATATCTCCTTCGGCCTGCCCGTGCTGGAGGCGCTGCGGCCCCACGCCAGGCAGCCCATCGACGTGCACCTGATGGTAGCGCGGCCCCAGGATTACCTGGCCGCGTTTCGCGACGCGGGCGCCACCCACCTCACCGTGCACTACGAGGCCTGCCCGCACCTGCACCGCGTGGTGGAGCAAATCAAGAGCCTGGGCTGCACCGCCGGCGTGGCCCTGAACCCCGCCACGCCCGCCAGCCTGCTGGTCGACATTGCCGCCGAGCTGGATGTGGTGCTCGTCATGTCGGTGAACCCCGGCTTTGGGGGCCAGGCGTTCATTCCGCACACCCTGCAGAAAGTGGCCACCGTCAAGGAGCTGCTGCTCGATGCCGGCTCCGATGCCCTCATTGAGGTCGATGGCGGCGTGAGCCAGGCCAACGCCGCCGCCCTGGTGCAGGCCGGGGCCGACGTGCTGGTGGCCGGCAGCTTCGTGTTTAAGTCGCCCGGCGGGCCGGTGGCCACGCTGGCGGGCCTGCGGCGGGAATTGAGAAGGAGGAATGAGGAATGAGGAATTAAAAGCCGGGTGGCGGATGCGGAAAGCGCCCTGCCGGGCGTTACCAGCCAGCACGAAGCGTAAATAGTAGCCTACTAGTCCAGGGAATGAATTCTTCATTCCAACTTCCTCATTCCCAATTTATTAGTTGAAGCCTCTACCCCTACTGCTTGTTTTGAGCCTGCTGCCGGTGGCGGGGCCCGCGCTGGCCCAGGACGTGCCCGCCCCGGCCGCCACCGACCTCACTACCCTAACGGGCACCGTGCGCGATGCCCAGGGCCGCCCCCTGGAGCTGGTGGTGGTCGCCCTCGAAGGCCAGCCCGGCGGGGCCACTACCAACGCGCAGGGTAGCTTCACGCTGCGCCTCACGCGGGCCGTGAGCGGCCCGGTGGTGCTGGTGGCGCGCCGCCTGGGCTACCAGCCGCTACGCCTGCCGCTGACCCTGCCCGCCGCGGCCGGCCAGCCCCTGCGCCTGGCCCTGCAACCCGATACCAAGGCCCTGGGCGGCGTCACGGTGCGGGCCCGCTCGGCGGGGGCCGACCAGCGCGAGCAGGCCAGCCTCATTCAGCTCGACCCGCGCACGGCCAAGGTTATCCCGTCGCCGTTCGGGGATTTTAGCGCCATTCTCAAGACGCTGCCGGGCGTGGTGAGCAACAACGAGCTGAGCAGCACCTACAACGTGCGCGGTGGCAACTACGACGAGAACCTACTCTACGTCAACGGGTTTGAGGTATACCGGCCGTTCCTGGTGACGCAGGCGCAGCAGGAGGGCCTGAGCTTCATCAACCCCGACCTAGTGCAGCGCGTCGATTTCAGTACCGGCGGCTGGCAGCCCAAGTACGGCGATAAGCTCTCCTCGGTGCTCGACATTCAGTACAAGGAGCCCGAGAAGTTTGCCGCTTCGGCCACGGCCAGCCTGGTGGGCGGCGCGGCCCACGCGGAGGCCCGCTCCGCTGGCGGCCGGGTGAGCTACCTGGCCGGCGTGCGCTACAAGAATGCGCAGTACGTGTTCAATGCGCTCAAGCAAAATCAGGGCAACTACAACCCGACTTTCTACGATGGCCAGGCCTACGTGAACATTGGCCTGGGCAAGCGGGGCGGCGACTTGCAGAAAACCAGCCTGGGCCTGCTGGGCGTGGTGGCCCACAACGACTACCGCTTCGTGCCGGTGAGCGGGCAGGTCACGTTCTCGACCAATACCAACCAGTTTGCCAGGGTCAACATCTACTACGACGGCCGCGAGCGGATGCAGTACGACACCTACCAGGGCGGGCTCAGCCTGAAGCACAACTTCCACCCCGGCCTGCAGGTCGAGCTGCTGGCCTCGGCGCTGCTGACGCGCGAGTTTGAGTTCCGCGACGTGGAGGCGGCCTACACCTTCGCTGACGTCAACCGCGACCCCACGAGCCCCGACTTCAACCAGCCGGTGCGCCAGCGCAACATCGGCTCCAGCTTCAACCACGCCCGCAACGACCTCACGGCCAGGGTGTACACCGGCGAGCTACGCGGCCGCTGGAACCCCGGCGGCGACCCCGCCGGCCCGCACCAAATCCGCTTCGGGGTGAAAACGGGCCGCGAAATCATCCACGACCAGCTCGATGAGTACAGCTTTGCCGACTCGGCCGACTACGTGCCCGATGCCCGCCGCACCCGCCTCGCCGCCGACCTTAGCCTCGAAAGCCAGCGCACCCAGGGCTACGTGCAGCACACCTGGCAACTCGACACCCTCAAAACCCTGACTTACGGTGTGCGGGCCCACTACTGGTCGGTGAACCGGCAGACCGTTATCAGCCCGCGCATTCAGTTTGCCTCGCGCGACCGCCGCCACCCCGAGCGCAGCTGGAAGCTGGCGGCCGGCCTCTACGCCCAGCCGCCCTT
>CAXTFI010000125.1:0-14506 GCA_964243255.1 uncultured Hymenobacter sp. | reverse complement strand
ATGGGCAACAACATGCTCGTGACCCGCGCCGCCTACCAGGCCACCGGCGGCTACGAGGCCCTGCCCTTCTCCGTCACCGAAGATTTTGCCTTGTTTGAGGCCGTAAATGCGCGGGGCTACGGCTTCCGGCAGCTGTTTGCGCCGGCCGTGCGGGCCACCTCGCTGCCCACTGGCTCGTGGGGCGCGCTGGTGCGGCAGCGGCTGCGCTGGCTGCGCGGCGTGGCGGCTTTGCCCTGGCACGTGCAAGCGGGGCTGGTGTTCTTTAGCGGCTACTGGCTGGCGGCGCTGGGCCTGGCCGCGGCCGGGCAGCCGGGGCTGGCGCTGGCGGCGCTGGCCCTGAAAATGACCGCTCACTACGCCCTGGCGCGGGCGGCCAGCCACCGCGCGGGGCTGCCGCGCCCGGCGTGGTGGCTGCTGCCTGCGTTTGAGGTCTATTCGCTGGCGCTCACTACGCACCTCACGCTGGCGCGTTTCCTGGGCCGGCGCGGCGTGGAGTGGAAAGGCCGGCAGTATCAGTGAGTGGTTAGCAGTTATCGGTTACATCAGTTATCAATGAGCAAAAAGACCGTCATGCAGACCGCAGGGAAGCAGCTCGCCCGCTTCGTCCTCACGATGGAGTTAGTGCTGCACGCGAGCTGCTTCCCTGCGGTCTGCATGACGGTCTGCTAGCTTCCTAAACCATGAGCAACTTGACTTTCACCATTCAACCCATTGCGCCGGCGGCTACTTATGCCCTGCGCCACGCCGTGCTGTGGCCCGGTAAGCCGCTGGCCTACGTGCAGCTGCCCGACGATGCGGCCGGGCAGCACTTCGGCGCGTTCGTGGGTGGGGCGCTGGTGGCGGTAATTTCGCTGTTCGTAGGGCCTGCTGGCGTAGCCCGCTTCCGCAAGTTTGCCACCGACCCGGCCTGGCAGGGGCGGGGGCTGGGCACGGCGCTGCTGCGGCACGTACTGGCAACTGCGCGGGCGCAGGGCGCGCGCACGCTGTGGTGCGATGCCCGGCAGCACACGCTACCCTTTTACCAGCGCTTTGGCCTGGCGGCCGAGGGAGAAGTTTTTTACAAAGGCGATGTGCCCTACCTGCGGCTGAGCTACCAATTAGATTAGGCTAAACTACTCATAATGAAGCTAATAGAAACCCACGCGCACCTCTACTCCGAGCAGTTTAAATCCGACCAGGCCGAGGCGCTGCACCGGGCCGTGGCGGCCGGCGTGGGCACCATTTTGCTGCCCAACGTGGACCGCACCACCATCGACGCCATGCTGGCGCTCGAGGCCGCCGCGCCCACTACCTGCCTGGCCATGATGGGCCTGCACCCCTGCTCGGTAGGGCCCGATTTTGAGCAGGAGCTGCGCCTGGTGGAGGACTGGCTCGCCAGGCGCCCGTTTGTGGCGGTGGGCGAGTGCGGCATCGACCTCTACTGGGACAAAACCTATCTGCCTCAGCAGCAGGAAGCTTTGCGGGCTCAGCTGCGCCTGGCCAAGCAACACGACCTGCCCATTGTGCTGCACACCCGCAGCGCCTTTGAGGAGGCCTTTGCCCTGGTGGCCGAAGCCCAGGACGGCACCCTGCGCGGCGTGTTTCACTGCTTTTCCGACGGGGTGGCGGAAGCCGCGCGCATCATTGCCCTGGGCGGCTTCAAGCTGGGCATCGGCGGCGTGGCTACTTTCAAAAACGGCGGCCTCGATAACGTGCTGCCCCACATTGACTTAGCGCACCTGGTGCTCGAAACCGACTGCCCCTACCTGGCCCCCGTGCCCTACCGGGGCAAGCGCAACGAGCCCGCCTACCTGCCGCTGGTACTGCACCGGGTGGCCGCCCTGGTGGGCCAGTCGCCCGAGGCCGTGGCGGCGGCCACTACCCGCAACGCCCAGGAGCTGTTTCGGCTGCCGGATTAGGGAGTTAAGAATACGTTCGCGCCTGGTCGCCCTCCCCGTGGACCCCACCCCCTAGCCCCCTCCCCGATGGGGAGGGGGGACTAGTTTCTAATTCTAAAAATATAGATTCTAGAACTAAAGCTAGTTCCCCCTCCCCATCGGGGAGGGGGCTAGGGGGTGGGGTCCGCCACGGAAGGCGATATACGCTAACCCAATAAATTCCCCTTAATTCCCCCAGCCCACCTTTCTTACCCTACATGAGCGCCGACCCCCACCTGCCCCTGCTCACGCTGCCCACCGCTGCCGATGCCGCCGATACCACGGCCCCGCGCCTGCTCATTCTGTACACCGGCGGCACGGTGGGCATGGTTGTCAACAAGCGCCAGGAGCTGGTGCCCATGCACTTCGAGAAGCTGGGCCGCCAGCTGCCCGAGCTGCGCCAGCTGCCCTACCGCCTGGCGCTGCTGACCCTGCCCCAGCTCATCGACAGCAGCAACGTGACGCCCGCCGACTGGCTGCTGCTGGCCCGGCTCATTGGCCAGCACTACGCCGATTTTGATGGCTTTGTGGTGCTGCACGGCACCGATACCATGGCGTATTCGGCGGCGGCGCTCAGCTTTTTATTGGAGCACCTGGGCAAGCCCGTGGTATTTACCGGGGCGCAGGTGCCGGTGGGCCGCACCCGCTCCGACGCGGCCCGCAACCTGCTCACGGCCCTGGAGATAGTCGCCGCCCGCCACCCCCGCGCCCACACCGTGCGCCTGCCCGAGGTGGGGCTCTTCTTCAACGACGTGCTCATTCGGGGCACCCGCGCCAAAAAGGTGGAGAGCCAGCAGTTTGCGGCCTTCAAAAGCGAGAACTACCCGCCGCTGGCCCGCGCCGGCATCAGCCTCGACTTCAACGACAAAAGCATCCGGCTGCTGCCCGCCGCCCGGCTGCACGTGCACCAGCAGCTGGCCGACCAGGTGGCCGTGCTGCGCCTGTTTCCCGGCATCACCGAGGCCGTGGTGGGGGCCGTGCTGGGCGTGCCCGGCCTGCGCGGCTGCGTGCTCGAAACCTACGGCTCGGGCAACGCGCCCACCGCGCCCTGGTTTCTGGCGTGCCTTGCAAAGGCTTGTCAGCGTGGGGTTTATATTCTCAACGTGAGCCAGTGCGAAGAGGGCCGCGTGGTGCAGGGCCGCTACGAAACCAGCGCCCACCTCACCAGCCTGGGCGTAATCGGCGGCGACGACATCACCACTGAGGCAGCCATCACCAAGCTCATGTTTGTGCTGGGCCTGGAGGCAGGGGAGGCCGAAACGCGCCGCTTGCTTAGTCACAATTTGCGCGGGGAGATAAGCCTGGGGTAGGGGAGCGGCGACTCCTAACGGCGGACCCCACCCCCCGGCCCCCTCCCCGATGGGGAGGGGGAGCCAGTCTTCAATCAGTAAGAAGCAATGAGCAAGTAGCAAGGAACAACTACTCACTGCTACCTGCCCATTGTCCAGTACGTCAGGCTCCCCCTCCCCATCGGGGAGGGGGCTGGGGGGTGGGGTGCCCCCCCAACCAAACACCCACCCCCCCACAACCAAAACACCAAACCCCGCCCTATCTTTGCCCTCCCATTCAGAGAGGTGTCCGAGTGGTCGAAGGAGCACGCCTGGAAAGTGTGTATAGCCCAAAAGGTTATCGTGGGTTCGAATCCCATCCTCTCTGCACTACCCGCCCCGCTCCCCCAGGAGTGGGGCTTTTTTGTGGCGCGAAGCCGGTGGCTTTGCCGCTACTTTTGCCCGCTCGCCCCTCCCTGCCCATGCCCCAGCTCGATATTTTTGCCACCCCGGCCGTGCCCGCGCCCGCCCCGCAGCCGGCTACCCCGGCCGCGCCCCGGCTCGATTTGCCCACCCTCGAATCCTGGCTCTGGGACTCGGCCAATATCCTGCGGGGCAGCATCGACAGCTCCGACTTCAAGAACTACATCTTCGGGCTGCTGTTTCTCAAGCGCGCCAACGACGTGTTTGAGGAAGAGGTTGACGCCCTGGTGGCCCGCGAAAGCCTGCCCCGCGCCGAGGCCGAGGAAGAAACCTACTTCCGCATTCCGGCCGAAGCCCGCTGGGCCGAAGTCAAGAAAGCGACCGAAAACCTGGGCGTGGTGCTCGACAAGGCCTTTGCCGCCATTGAGCGCGAAAACACCCAGCTGGAGGGCGTGATGACGGCCACCAAGTTTGGCGACAAAGACAAGCTCTCCGACGATACCCTGCAGCGGCTGCTGCGCCACTTCAACCAGTACTCGCTGCGCAACGCCGACCTCTACACCCCCGACCTGCTCGGCGATGCCTACGAGTACCTCATCAAGCAGTTTGCCGACGATGCGGGCAAGAAGGGCGGCGAGTTTTATACCCCGCGCGGGGTGGTGAAGCTGGTGGTGGGCCTCATCAAGCCCGCAATCAAAAACCGGGTTTATGACCCCACCTGCGGCTCGGGCGGTATGCTCATCGAGAGCGCCCGCTACGTGGCCCAGCAGCCGGGCGGCCAGGTAGGCAGCAACATCAACGTGTCGCTCTACGGGCAGGAGAAAAACCTGGGTACCTGGGCCATTGCCAAGCTCAACATGCTGCTGCACAACTTCGACAGCGCCGACCTGCGCAAGGGCGATACCCTCGTGAACCCCCAGCACCGCAACGCCGCCAACGAGCTCATGCTCTTCGACCGCGTGATTGCCAACCCGCCCTTCTCGCAGGATAGGTGGTGGACGCCCGCCGAAGTCAACCAGGAGAAAAAGCTCGACAAGCAGGGCAAGGAAAAGGAAATAGCCCCCAACTACGCCAGCGTGGTGGTCGATACCTTCGGGCGGCTGCACTACGGCATTCCGCCGCGCGGCTACGCCGACCTGGCCTTTTTGCAGCACATGCTGGCCGTGCTCAGGCAGGATGGGCGCATGGGCGTGGTGCTGCCCCACGGCACGCTGTTTCGGGGTGGGGCCGAGGGCAGCATCCGCCAGAAGCTGCTCGAAGCCGACCTCGTGGAGGGCATCGTGGGCCTGCCCTCGGCGCTGTTCTACAACACGGGCATTCCGGCCGCCATTTGGGTGCTGGCCAAGGCCAAGCCCGCCGCCCGGCGCGGCAACGTGCTGCTGCTCGATGCCAGCCAGGAGTTTAAGGAAGGTAAAAACCAGAACGAGCTGCTCGATGCCCACGTGCAGCGCGTGGTGGCGGCCTACGACGCGGGCCGCGACGAAGACAAGTTTATGCGCGTGGTGCCGCTAATCGAAATCCAGGCCAACGACTACAACCTCAACATCTCGCGCTACATCGACCGCAGCACCGCCGCCGCCGCCATCGACCTGCCCACCGTGCACGCCGCCCTGCGCGAGCTCGAAGCCAAAGAAGCCGAAATTGACGCCAAACTCGAACGCCTGCTGGCGGAAATTGGAATATGAAAGACGGATTTAAACAGACGGAAATCGGGGAGATTCCGGTGGATTGGGAAGTGGTGAAACTGGGAGAGGTACTTACTATTGAAACAGGTAAAAGGAATGCGCAAGATGCAGTTGAAGATGGAGAGTTTCCATTTTTCACGAGGGCAGTAAATATTCCTCGAATTGATACCTACTCTTATGATACCGAAGCGCTTTTTATTGCTGGGGAAGGCAATTTCAAGCTTAAGTATTATGTGGGAAAGTTCGACGTGCATCAACGAACCTACGTTCTTACAAGCTCAGGTAAACAACCAATTAATCTTCAGTTCTTTAAAGAAGTAATTGACAGTAAGCTCGAAAAGCTAGTTAGTACTTCAGTAGGTTCAACGGTACAATCTCTTCGTAAACCAATTATTGCGGAGCTAACTGTTCCGCTTCCCCCGCTGCCCGAGCAGCAGAAAATAGCCGAAATTCTCTCCACGCTGGATGAGAAGATGACTGTGATTGACAGTCAGTTAGCGCAAACCCAGGAATTGAAAAAGGGCCTGATGCAGCACCTACTGACGAAAGGCATCGGCCATACCGCCTTTAAAGATTCGCCGCTGGGCGAGATACCGGCTAGTTGGGAAGGGTTAACATTTAATGATTTAGTGAAATTCTCAGGTGGAGCTCAACCGCCCAGAAGTACGTTTGTATTTGAGCCGCAAGAAGGATATATTAGGCTCGTTCAAACTCGTGATTATCGTACCGATAAATACAAAACGTATATTCCTGTTTCATTAACTCGGAAGAAGTGTACAAAATCTGATATTATGATTGGTCGTTACGGTCCACCCATTTTTCAGATTTTAAGAGGAATTGAGGGTGCGTATAATGTTGCACTCATTAAAGCTATTCCTAATGAAGTCAAGGTGTTGCGTGAGTATCTTTTTTATTATATATCTCAGTATGAAGTATGGGCTTTCGTCGAAAATCTTTCTCAAAGGGGTGGAGGGCAAACAGGAGTTGATTTGGATGAATTAAAAAAATATCCTTTCCCGCTCCCTCCATTTGCTGAACAAGAGCAAATAATTGAAATCCTGACTACCCTCGACGACAAGCTCCAAGTGCTCACCGACAAGAAAACCCAGTACCAGGAGCTGAAGCGCGGGCTGATGCAGCAGCTGCTCACGGGGCAGCGGCGGGTGCGGCTGCCTCACCTAGCCCCGGCCCTGGCATGAGCGCCACCCCCGAGTTCCTGACCTCCGAGCAGCCCGCCCTGGCCTTGTTGCAACTGCTTGGCTACCAGCATGTTAGTGGCCCCGCCCTGGCTTCCGAGCGGCCCGAGGCCGGGCAGGTGGTGCTGCCCCAGCGCCTGCGCGCCGCCATTGCCCGCCTCAACCCCCTGCTCGACGACGCCAACCAGCAGCGGGCCTACGACCGCCTCACGGCCGCGCCCGGCGCCTCCTTGCTCGAAATAAACGAGCAGGTGTGGCAGCTGCTGCGCGGCAACACCGGCCTGAGCCTGCCGCAGGAGGTGGCCGGCCAGGTGCAGCAGCTGCCCGTCAGCTACCTCGACCACCACGACCCCACCCGCAACGACCTGCTGGTGGTGAGCCAGCTGCGCCTGCCCGGCCGCCTCGGCGAGTCCATCCCCGACCTGGTGGTGTTCGTAAACGGCCTGCCCCTGGCCGTGCTCGAATGCAAGGCCGCCGGCGCCCCCAACGCCTGGGCCAGCGCCCACAGCGACCTGGCCTTTTACCAGCGCAACTCCGAACGGCTGTTTCACTACAACCAGCTGTGCGTGGGCATCTGGGGCGTGGGCGGGCGCTACGGGGCCATTGGCACGCCCCCGGCGTTCTACTCGCACTTCCGGGCCGATGCCGCCGACGAGGCCGCCCTGCTCGCCCTGCTGGGCCACGCGCCCACCGAGCAAGACAAGCTGCTGTACAACCTGCTGCGCCCGGCGCGCCTGCTCGACCTGGTGCGCCACTTCGTGCTGTTTGAGCGCGAGGAGGGCCGCACCGTGAAGAAGCTGCCGCGCTACCAGCAGCTGCGCGCCGTGAACAAAACCATTGCCAAGCTGCAGCAGCACCAGCAGGGCGGCGTGGTGTGGCACACCCAGGGCAGCGGCAAGTCGCTGACTATGGCCTACTTAGTGCGCAAGCTCCAGGCCCCCGAGTACGGCTTCGACAACCCCACGGTGCTCGTGCTCACCGACCGCCAGGACCTCGACCGCCAGCTCACTGCCACTTTCCGCAACGTGGGCTTTGGGCAGGTGCAGCAGGCCAGCTCGGTGCGCCACCTCAGCCGCCTGCTGCGCAACGACTACGGCGGCATCATCACCTCCACGCTCCAGAAGTTTCAGCAGCCCGACCCCACCGACCCCGCCGCCACCCCGCCGCCCGGCCCCGAGCTAGCCGAAGCGGCCGCCACTGCCGAAACCGCCGCCCTGCGCCGCGAGCGCCACATGGCCGGCAACGTGCTCACTACCATCACCAAAGCCCAGGACCCCGCCACCGGCCAGTGGCTCGAAACCGGCCGCGCGGAAGTAACCCTGACCGAGCTGTCGGAAAAGGAAAACCTGTACGTGCTGGTCGATGAGGCCCACCGCAGCCACTACGGCTTTTTGGCGGCCTTCATGCGCACGGTGCTGCCCAAAGCCAAGTTTATCGCCTTCACCGGCACGCCCATCGCCCGCGAAGACAAGTCGACGCTGGCCGAGTTCTACGGCGCGCAGTACCTCGACGTGTACACCATTGTGGAGTCGGTGGCCGACGGCGCCACCGTGCCGCTGCTCTACGACGCCGGCGTGGCCCGCCTCGACGTGCGCAAGCAGGCCCTCGACGCCAAATTCGCCCAGCAGTTCGGCCACGAAACCGAAGCGCGCCAAGCCAAGCTCAAGGAGGAGGCCCTGCGCAAGTACCAGCACTCGACCGAGCGCGTGACGGAGGTAGCCAAGCACCTGCTCACCCACTACCGCACCAAAATCTACGCCGATGGCTTCAAGGCCCTGCTGGTGTGCGCGGGCCGCCGGGCCGCCCTGCACTACCAGGAGGTGCTAGAACAATTGCGGCGCGAAGGCTTCCACGACTTCACGACCAAGGTGGTGGTGAGCCTGGGCTCGCCCAAGTCCGACGCGCTGGCCGCCGAGCAGCTCGAGCGCCAGCGCTGGAACGCCGCCCACCCCGAGCTGCCGCCCCGGCCCCTGGCCACCCTGCCCGACGATGTCAGGGCCGTGACCGAAGACTTCAAGCTGCCCTTCGGCGACGAAGCCGCGCGCGACCAGTCGGGCACCCGCAAGCAGCACGACAACACGGCCATCCTGATTGTGGCCGATATGCTGCTCACCGGCTACGACGCGCCCATTGCCGCCTGCCTCTACCTCGACAAGCCCCTCAAAGAGCACACCCTGCTGCAAGCCATCGCGCGCGTCAACCGCACCTACCGCAGCAAGGCCGCCGGCTACATCATCGACTACAGCGGCGTAACCCAGCACCTGCTGCACGCCCTGGAGATATTCAGCGGCGACGTGCGCCCCGACGACCTGCTCCAAAACCTGAGCGAGGCCCTGCCCCAGCTGCAGCTCAACCACGGCAAGCTGCTGGCCTTCGTGAAGCCCCTGCGGGCCAACCGCCAGTACCAGCGCGCCGCCTTCCTCGACGAGGCCATCGGGTTTATCGAGCCCCTGCACCGGCGCGATGAGTTCAAGGCCCTGCTGCGGGCGTTTAATAAGTCGGTGAACATCGTGCTGCCCAATCCGGCCGCTATGCGCTATGAAGCTGATTTTAAGCTGTTTAACGAAATAAAGGTGCGCGCCCGCAACGCCTACCCCGACGACGACGAGCTGCGCGTGAGCCCCGACGAGAGCCGCATGCTGCAGCAGCTCCTCAACGAGCACCTCACGGCCCAGGGCGTGCAAAACCTGCTGGCCGAGCCCGTAAGCATCATCGACCGCGAAGCCTTCCGGCAGGAAATCCTGCACGCCTCGCCGGGCACCAAGCTGCTCAAGATGCGCAACCAGCTCAAGCACGTCATCCGGCTGGGCCTCGACCGCAACCCCGACTACTACAAGCCCCTGGCCCAGCGCCTCGAAGAGCTGCTGGCCGCCTACGAAGCCCAGCGCCTGGGCCAGGCCCAGCTGCTGCTGGCCTTCGGGCAATTGCAAGACCAGGTAATCGGCGAAAACGACGAGGGCCACGCCCACGGTTTCCGCACCGATGGCCAGGTGGCGGTGTTCAACTCCCTCAAAACGGTGTTTGGCGGCGAGGCCGCCGCCGCCACCACCCAGCTTTTCGCGGCGCTCAGCGGCGAGCTAAGCATCGTGGGCTGGCAGGAAAAAGGCGCGGTGCGCAGCGACATGGAAGCCAAAATCAGGCAGCTGCTGGCCGCCTGCCTGCCCCGCGCCGAAGCCCGCCAAAAAGCCCGCGAGCTGGTCGATATCCTTCGCAAAAACTAGCCCCAGCCATGCGCAGCGTCCAGTACGGCCCCCACACCATTAGCTACACCGAGCAGCACCGGCCCCACCTCAAGGCCCACTACCTCAGCGTAGACCCCCACGAGGGCGTAGTGCTCAAGGGCCAGCGCCTGCCCCCCGCCCAGGCCGATAAGCTGGTGCTGGGCCGCGCCCGCTGGATTCTCGACAAGCTGGCCCTGGTGCGCCCCGCCGCCCCCGAGGCGTTGGTCACGGGCTCGCGCCTGGCTTACCTGGGCCGGCACTACTACACCGAAGTGCTGGTGGGCGAGGCCCCCGCCCCGGCGCGCGTGGTGTTCAACCACTCCCGCTTCCGCATCCACGTGGGTTCCGGCCCCGGCCAGCAGCCCGCCATGGCGCAGGCGCTCACCGATTTTTTCCGGGCCAAGGCCGAGGAGAAGCTGGCCCCCCGCCTGCAGCAGTGGGCCGCCAAAACCGGCCTACCCTACGCCGGCTGCAAGCTGCGCGCCATGGAAAAGCAGTGGGGCAGCTGCACCGCCGCCAATGTTATCGTGCTCAACCCCAACGTTATCAAGCTGCCCTACTCGCTCATCGACTACGTACTGGTGCACGAGCTGTGCCACACCAAGGTGAAGGACCACTCCAAAGCCTTCTGGGCCGAGCTAAGCCGCCACCTCCCCAACTGGAAAGAGCTGGACGCGCAGCTGGCCCGGCGGAAGGAGTAGGGGCTAGGGCGTGAGGTGCCCGCGTGCCCGCTAGGCTACCGCTGCTCCAGCCCCCCCAGCAGCACCGTAATAATATTATTTTCCAGCTCCTCGGCGCTCAGGCCGCGGCCCGGCCGGTACCACAGCTCCACCCAGCGCACCGCCGAGAGCACCGTAAACAGCGCCACCGAGGCATTGACGGGCCGAAACTCGCCGGCCGCGATGCCGGCCTCAATGAGGGCGGCAAAGCCTTTTTCGTAGCTTTTGCGGGCCTGCTTAAACTCGGTGAGGCGGGGCTCGGGCAGGTACTTCCAGTCGTGGTTGGCCACCGACACGGCCGCGCCGTCTTCCACCATCAGCCGGATGTGCAGGCGCACCAGCGCCTTTATCTTGGCCCCGTACGAAATCGCCGTGTGCTCAATAGCAGTGAGCTGCGAAATGTAGGTGTCCGAGATGCGAAAGCAAATGGTGTCCAGCAGCTCGTCTTTCGACTTGATGTGGTTGTACATGCTGGCGGCTTCCATGCCCACTTGCCCGGCCAGGTCGCGCATGGAGGTGCCACTGTAGCCCCGGTCTTTGAAGAGCTTGGCAGCTTCGGCCAGAATCAGCTCGCGCTTGACCGATTTCTTTGTTTTGAGCATGGCGGCGGGTGGGAAGGAAGAGTAACCGCAAAGCTACTGCCCCCCGCGCCAACCTAACGACCGTTCGTTACGGATTGCGCGGGGTTTTTGGGCGCGCCGGGCCGCTCACCATCCGCGAAATCAAGCCGTGGTCGTGGGTGACTTCTGCCCATACCACGCCCACCACGTGCACCACAAGGTAGCCGATGATGAGGTACATCGTCACGTTGTGAACCGCGCCCAGGCTATGTTCCATATCTCCCAAAAAGGAAACGTCATCGGCCCAAACCAAGCCCAGCCCGGTCACCACCAGCACGGTGATAAACAGGTAGAAAGCTGCGTAGGTGAGCTTGGCCAGCAGCTCGCGCCGGGCGTCGGCGTGCCCGGCCGGGGCCGCCAGCCGGTAGCGCCGGGCGGCGGCCCCAAGGCGCGCCCCAAAGCGCCGGCCAGCCGGGTCCAGCGCCTGCATCACCGTCCAGAGCAGCCAGCAAGCAGCCAGCGCCAGGCCCATCCACACGTGCCAGGTCCAGATGCGCTCGCTGATAACGTGCGCCACGGCTCGCCCCTGCTGCTGCGTAAGGGTGCCCCCGCCCTCACTGATAGCCGCCTGAAACGCGGGCACGGCCCCCCTAGCATTCACGATAACCTTCTGAAACAGAATGGTTAGCAGCTGCCCCGCTACCAGCGCGGCATTCACCCAGTGCCACACGCGCATGGCAGCCGAGTAGTCGTGGGTAGTTGTAGCAGGGGTCGCAGTAGTTTGCACAAGTGTGCGGTAAGCTTTAGCTTACCGGGTTAAATAAAATATTGATAAGCAATTAGTTAACTTATTTCTCAACCCGGCAAGCTAAAGCTTACCGCACGCGCGCTTACCGCCGCCGCCGCCAGCTCCAGCGTGCGTCCAGGGTAAATCAGCAGCGCCTGCTCCAGGCAGGTGAGGGCCGCGTCGAGGTCGGCCAGGTTGAGGATATAAGCCAGGCGCACCTGCTGGCGGCCCAGGCCCGGCGTTTGGTAAAAGCCATTGGCCGGCGATAGCATCAGCGTCTGGTTGTGGTAGCTGAAGTCGGTGAGCAGCCACTCGCCAAAGCGCTCGGCATCGTCTACGGGCAGGTGGGCCATCACGTAGAAGGCCCCGCCCGGCACGGGGCACTGCACGCCGGGCATGGCTTGCAGGCGGCGCACGGTGAGGTTGCGCCGGGCCTGGTACTCGGCCCGGTTCTCGTCGAAGTAGCTTTCGGGCAGCGCCACGGCGGCCTCGCCCAGCAGCATGCCCAGGCCGGGCGGACTAATGCGCATTTGCGCAAAGCGAAAAGCCGTCTGAAACACCGCCTTGTTGCGCGTCACCAGCGAGCCCACCCGCGCCCCGCACGCGCTGTACCGCTTCGAAATGGTGTCCAGCACCACCACGTACTCCGCGCCGCCCGCCAGGTTGAGCGCGCTAATCGAGCGCGCCCCGTCGTAGCAGTATTCGCGGTAGGCCTCATCCGAGAGCAGGTACAGCTGGTGCTGCCGACACAAGCGCAGCAAGTCGTCGAGCTCGGTTTGCGTATACACGTGGCCCGTGGGGTTGCTGGGGTTGCAGAGCAGAATAGCCTTGGTGCGCGGCGTAATAACCTGCTCAAAATCAGCCAGTGGCGGTAGGGCAAAGCCGTTGTCGATGGTGCCCGTCACGGTCACTATCTTAACCCCCGCCGCAATGGCAAACGCCGAGTAGGTGCCGTAAAACGGCTCGGGCACCACCAGCTCATCGCCGGGGTTGAGGCAGGTGAGCAGCGCAAACAGGATGGCCTCGCTGCCGGCCGTGGTCACCAGTATCTCGTCCGTCTCTACCTCAATGCCCGCGCGGTGGTAGTAGGCGGTCAGCTTCTGGCGGTAGCTGTCGGTGCCCGCGCCGTGGCTATACGCCAGCACCCGAATATCGGCCTGGCGCACGGCCTCCAGCAGGCTGGGCGGCGTAGCAATATCGGGCTGGCCAATGTTGAGGTAATGCACCTTTTTGCCCCGCTGCTCGGCAGCCACGGCAAACGGGGCCAGCTTGCGAAACGGGGAAACGGGCATCTCCTGCCCGCGCTGCGACACGGATAACGACATAGTACTGAATAATTTACAGAAAAGAGGTAACTAAAAGTCCCGGTCGAGGTATCGGCCGGGACTTTGGTAGGAGAGGAGCAGCTTAGCCGTTACGCTTGTTGAGCTCGTCTCGAATTTTGGCGGCCTTCTCGTAGTCTTCTTTTTCCAGCGCCTGCGCCAGCATTTTGGTCAGCTCATCGAGCGAAACCTGCCCGCTGGGCTCGCGCGTTTCGGCGGCTTTGGCCGCCGGCCGGGCGGCTTCCGTGTCGTTGTCGTCGTCCTCATCCTCGTCGTGGTCGTCGTCGTCCTCGCCTTCTTCGCTGGCCTCATCCAGGTCAGAAAGGATAATACCGGCTTCGCCCAGCACGCTCTCCACCGTGAAAATGGGCACGCCGAAGCGCAGGCCGATGGCAATGGCGTCGGAGGGCCGGGCGTCGATTTCAAACGTGGTGGCCCCGTCGGAGCACACGATGCGCGAATAGAACACGCCTTCCTTGAGGTCGGAGATAACTACTTCAATAATAGTAACATGCACGTGCTCGGCAAAGGCCTTGAACAGGTCGTGCGTGAGGGGCCGGTTGGGACTTATTTTTTCAATCTGAATGGCAATGCTCTGCGCTTCAAACATGCCAATAATAATGGGCAGACGGCGATTGCCATGCTTCTCGCCCAAAATGAGGGCAAAGGAGCCGGATTGCGACTGCGAGGAGGACAAGCCCAGAATTTCGAGCGGAATTTTTTTCAAGGTTCGCGGGGACGTTTCGAGTCCGGGAGACGGTAGTAGGAGTTATTTACGACAAATAAAGCGATTACAACCGAAAATGGCTTGCGAAAAGCTGAAATTATCGCAGAAGTTTAGAAAATAAGAACGTCATGCAGACCGTAGGGAAGCAGCTCGCTCGCCTCGTTGAATGAAGCGAGCGAGCTGCTTCCCTACGGTCTGCATGACGTTCTTATTTGCTCACTGGGGTTACCCAGTAAGCAATCAGCAGTTAGCCCAGCGCCTTCACGGCGGCCGTCAGCTTGGGCAGCACGTCGAATACGTCGCCCACAATGCCGTAGTCGGCCGCCTTGAAGAACGGGGCTTCGGGGTCCTTGTTAATCACCACAATCACCTTCGACGAGTTGACGCCCGCCAGGTGCTGAATGGCGCCCGAGATACCGCAGGCAATGTACAGGTTGGGCGACACCGTGATGCCCGTTTGGCCCACGTGCTCGTGGTGGGGGCGCCAGTCCACGTCGCTCACCGGCTTCGAGCAGGCCGTGGCTGCGCCCAGCGCCTTGGCCAGGTCCTCGATGAGATTCCAGTTTTCGGGGCCTTTCATGCCGCGGCCCCCGCTTACCACCAGCGAAGCCTCGGGCAGCAGGATGCCGCCGGCCTGGTCTTGCAGCACCACTTGCTGGGGCGCGTCGGCAAAGTCAGCGTC
>CAXTFI010000124.1:0-14565 GCA_964243255.1 uncultured Hymenobacter sp. | reverse complement strand
TTGGCAGTCAGCGCCCTCGTTCCGGCCGGGGCCGCCGGGGCGCAACGCCCGCCCGCGCAACCGCTGCGCTGGACCACGCTGGGCACGCAGGGCGGACCGCTGCCAAACGCCACCCGCTCGCAGCCCGCCAACCTGCTCGTGGCGGCGGGCAAGCCCTGGCTCGTCGACTGCGGCGACGGGGCCCTGGAGCGGCTCGCGGCAGCGGGCTACGACCCGGTGCGGGTCAACACGGCGATTATCAGCCACCTGCACCTGGGCCACACCGGGGGCCTGCAAGGGCTGATTGGGCTGCGCTGGTTTAAGCCGGGCCCTCACGCGCTGCTGACGATATACGGCCCACCGGGCACCGACGCGGTGGTGGCCGGTATTATGCAATCGTTGCAGCCCCCCCTCCAGATTGAGCAAGGGGCCGGGCTAAAAGTAGCTACCCCCACAGAGTTGACCAAGGTAGTCATCGTGCAGGACGGCAACGACTTAACCGTGGATGGCGGGCGGGTGCGGGCGGTGCGCAACGCGCACTTTAACCGCTCGCCCGGCTACCCCGCCGCCGCCGGCAGCCAGTCGCTGTCCTACCGCTTCGATTACCAGGGCTACGGCATCGGCGACACCGGCGACACCGGGCCGAGCGCGGCGGTAACCCGCTTGGTGAAGGGCGTGCGCCCGCTGGTGAGCGAGGTGGTCGACCTGCCGGCAATGCGGGCCCTGACGAACGCCGCCGCCCTGCCGGCGCCGGCCAAGCAGGCCGTTATCGCGCACATGAAGACGCAGCACCTCACGCCCCAGCAGGCCGGCCAACTGGCTACGGCGGCCGGGGCTGCTACCCTGGTTTTCACCCACTTGAGCCTCGTGGGCACCACTAAAGCCGCCGCGCCTACTCTTATCCGCGGGGCCCACGAAACCTTCCAGGGCCGGGTGGTCGTGGCGCACGACCTGGATACGTTTAGATGTGAGTAAACAACCCGCTGGCCTCTCATGCTTCGACTCGGCTCCGCTCAGCATGACGAGCTAATTGCTTTGCCTCGAACCAGAAAAATGTCATAAAATATTAAAAAACAACGCAGTATGAAACGCACCGAATCGGTAACCAGCGAAGGCGCTGAGCTGGCATTTGACGTGCAGGGGGCCGGCGCGCCGCTCCTGCTCATTGCGGGGGCCGGGGGCGGCGGCGACGTCTACGCCCGCATTGCGCCCCTGCTGGCCGACCAGCTCACGGTCATCACCTACGACCGGCGCTGCAACGGCCGCAGCACGGGCGACGCAACAGTCGAGCTGGACATGGCCCAGCAGGCCCGCGACGTGGTGGCCGTGCTGGGGGCGGCCGGCTACGCGCAGGGCATCATCTTCGGCAACAGCGGCGGGGCCAACATCGCCCTGCAGGTGGCCGCCGGCCACCCCGCGCAAGTAGCCCTGCTGGTGGCCCACGAGCCGCCCGTCATCGGCCTGCTGCCCGATGCGGAGCCGCTGCGCGCCTACGTCGAGCAAGTATACCAGACGTTTCTGGCCGAGGGGGCCCCGGCGGCCCTGCAACTCTTTGCTACCTCGCTGGTGGGCTTTCCCAAGCCTGGCGCCCCGGCGGCGAGTGCCGCGCCGGTACCGGGCGGCCCCGGCGCGGGCCCGGCCGGGCTGGGCAACGGCCTGGGCCAGGCCAAAGACCAAACGTTCTTCTTCAGCAAGGAATACCACCACATCACCCTGGCCGCGCCCGACCTGGCCGCGATTCGCGCCGCGCACGTGGCGGCGGTCGTCCTGGTGGGCGCGCTGAGCACTGGGGCGTACTACGCCCGCACCGTGCCGCTTATCGCCGAGCAGCTGGGCTGCCCCTGGGAAACCGTGCCGGGCAACCACCTGGCGTTTTTGCTGGAGCCCGCGCCGTTTGCGCAGGCCCTCGGCCGGGTAATCGCCCGCTTTTCCCGCGCCCGCTTGGTTCCTCAACCCGCTGCCAGCATTAAGGCCTGATGCGCACGGGCTGGGGGCGTCAAGCTGGTGCAGCAGCACGCCGGCAAGGTTATTTTTTAAAGCCAATTGTAGCTCAACACTCCTTGCTGCTAACGACTAAGTACTTTAAAATCAGCTTCATGAAAATTCTCATTCAAGTCGAGGAATTCACCGTATTTCTCGGTTGCATCTACCTGTTTTCCCGCCTGGAGTACAAATGGTGGTGGTTTCCGGCCCTGTTACTACTGCCCGACCTGGGGATGATTGGGTATTTGGTGAACCCTGCCGTGGGGGCCGTTTCCTACAATCTCGTGCATTTCAAAGGCGTGGGCGTGGCCATCGGGCTGCTGGGCCTCGCGCGGGGCAATCAAAAGGCCATGCTGGCGGGCCTCATCCTATTCGCCCACTCGTGCATGGACCGGACCATCGGCACCGGCTTGAAATACTCTGACGGCTTCTGGCACACCAGTCTGAGCACAAATAAATTCTGGTAGGCCCGTTGTTGAGCGGCGCGGTGTGCCGCGAGCGGTGATGGCGACAAGAATTGCCGCTTTCGCCCTCGGTAAAACTCAATGCAGGGGCCGGTGGCGGCGACGTTTACGGCCGCATTGGCCCGCTACCCCCTTTTTCAACGCTTTTCGCTTTCGCATCATGCAACGCAAAACAACGTACGGCCTCCTCTCGCTCGGGCTTGGAGCGCTGGCCGCCACGGCGGTATATCTGGAAAAAACCAGCTCCTACGCCGCCACCAAGCACATCCGGGCCGATGCCCCCGTGCAAACGCACCAGCGCATCGCCATTGCGGCCCCGCCAGAAAGAGTCTGGCAGTTGATGAGCGACGTGGACGCGTGGACCTCGTGGCAGCCCGACATCGTGGCCCCCCACCTGTACGGGCCTTTTCAGGTGGGCACCGATTTCAGCTGGAAAAGCGGGGGGCTCACCATCCGCTCCACCCTGCACACCGTGGACGTGAACCGGGCCATCGGCTGGTCGGGCCCCGCCCTGGGCTCGTTTGCCATTCACACCTGGACGTTTGAGCTGCAGACCGACGGCACGACCGAAGTGCGGGTGGACGAAAGCATGGAGGGCTGGCTGGTGCGCCTGCTGAAGCCCGTGTTTCAGCGCGCGCTGGACAAATCCATTCAGGTCTGGCTGGCCCGGCTGAAGCAGGCGGCCGAGCAGCCGGCCGGGGCCGAGGCCTACTGACTGCGGCTGCCTGACTGCGGCTGCGAGCCTAGCAGGGGCGCATTCCACGCTAGCCATTGCCGCTGGCAACCATCGAAATCGGTAATGAGAGCGGCGGCCGTGCCCCTGGGCTATTCGGCATCTAAGACAGCCCTTAACGTGTGCACTGTTTTGCTGGCCAAGGAATTGCGCAACGGCCCCATCAAAGTCAATAGCGCCGACCCCGGCCGGACGCAAGCCGACATGGGCGGGCCGGCAGCACCCAACACGGTGGCGGAAGGAGCCAGGGTTGCCGTTTGGTTGGCTGGTTTGAACGGGGGGGTACCTACGGGTGGCTTTTTCTCGCACCAGACAGGGCATCCGTGGTAACTACGGGCTGGTATCGCTGGCGCTAGCCGGCCGCCCCACTCGGGCGGTTGCGCTAAAATGGGGGTCAGCACCGCGCTGCTCACCGGTAGGGCATGGCCTGCGCGGGGAGGCACGGCGGCATAGGCCGTCCGCGTCACGAGGCCGGCGGCTTTCCCCGCACGCGGCTTATTTGGCGACGCTAGTTAACTTCTTGGCTACCACCTTAATTTCCACCAGTTGCGTCGGGATGTTTAGGGCGGCCACGCCAATCATGGTGCTGGGCACCTGCATCGGGTCGGGGTATACTTCCCGGCCCAGCTTCTGCCGCGCGTCAAAGGCCGTGTTGTTGTCCAGCACGTAAATTGTTTCGTCCACCACATCGCCCATGGTCAGGCCGAAACCGGCCAGCAGTTTGCGGATGTTGGCGTACGTCTGGCGCATCTGCGTTTCCATGTCGCCGGCCACCACTCCGTGCGCGTCGTGCCCCAGCTGGCCGGATAGCCACACCGTGCCGTCCTGCTTCAGGCCCTGGGCGTAGCCGTATTGTGCTTCCCAGGGCATGCCGTGCGTTTGCGTTTCTTTTTTCGGCGTGTCCATTTGCTTTGCTTTTGGGGTTTGCGCCAAGGCCGATGCCGTGACTAAAAGGGTGAGGACGACTATTGTGGTGAGGCGTTTCATGCGGGTCGGTTGTAATTGACGTGGCAAAGTTCCGCGGCAACGCTCCGCGGCCCGCGTGACCTACTGCACTATTCCCGCGTGCGGTAGGTCACATTAAGATTAAGTAGTGAGCCGGCTCAGCGTCTCGCGCGTTACCCCCAAATAGGAAGCCAGCAGGGTTTTCGAAACCCGTTGCCCCAACGCCGGGTATTTTTTGAGTAGCTGTTCGTACCGTTCCTGGGCACTGGTCGAGAGCAACGACAAGAGGCGCTGCTGCGCGGCAATGGCCCCTAGCGTTAGTTTTTGGAGGAAGAAACGGGCCATCTGGGGCAATTCTGCACAAAGCATGTGGTAATCTTCGAGCGTCAGGCAAAACACCGTGGTATCCTCCACGCATTCCAACGCGAAGGTGGCCGGCGTTTGGGTGTAGTAGGCCTGAAAGTCGCTTTCCCACCAGTCTTCCATCGCAAACGAGAGTAGGTGCTGCTTGCCGGCCTCGTCCCGGTAGACCAGCTTGAGTAACCCCGACACCACAAAATAATTGTACTTGACCGGTTCGCCTTCTCGGACGAGAAACTGGTGTTTTTTATAGTGTTTGAGCGTGAAACGAGCGAGCACAAACGCAAACTCTTCCTCCGTGAGGGGGAATATTTTTCCCAGATGCTCCCGTAGCTGTTGCGTTACGTTAGGTAATGGCACTTATTTTGGCTAGTGAGGAAAGAAGTAAAGGACCACCTGGAATTCTGAGGCATGAGCGGCGCAGCTGCTCACCGGCTTTCTTTGGCGGCGTTAAACAACCGGGGTAAAAATTCTTAGTTAGGGGATACTTGGTCATTGTTGCTGAAGCGGGCAGCCGAAAAGTCATCGGGTTACGGAGACGCTAGCTGAACAGGCTGCAAAAGAACGAATATGCTTTGTTGGGTGTCTGCACGCCCGAAGCATGACCGTTTTTATTGAATAGCTCCAACATGGCCTGGCTGGCGAGTCTTAGCGCAGCAGGGGCGCTACGCGGGTGCCAATCAGCTCGGTGGCGCGCAGGATTTTTTCGTGCGGCAGCACGGCCACGTCCAGCTGAAACGTGACCCGCGCGATGCCCCCCAGCGCCTCGCTGTGCCGCCGAATCTTGGCCGCTACTTCGTCGGGGTTGCCCACCAGCAGGGCCCCCAGCGGACCGGCCTGGGCCTCGAAATGCGCCCGCGTGAGGGGGCTGCCACCCCGCTCGCGGGCTCGCTTGCTGAACGTGGCGAGGTAGCCGGGCACGAAGTCGGCCACGGCTTCCGCGGCGGTGGGGGCCACGTAGCCCAGCGAGTGCAGGCCCACCCGCAGTTGCTCGGGGGCGTGCCCGGCCCGGCGGCCGGCCTCGCGGTAGAGGTCGACCAGGGGCCGGAAGCGGTGGGTATCGCCCCCGATGATGGCTACCATCAGCGGCAGGCCCAGCGTGCCGGCCCGCGCAAACGACTCGGGCGTGCCGCCCACGCCCAGCCAGATGGGCAGTTGCGCCTGCGCCGGGCGCGGGTATACTCCCTGGCCCGTGAGCGCCGGCCGGTACCGGCCCGTCCAATGCACTTTTTCCTGGTCGCGGATGGCTAGCAGCAGCCCCAACTTCTCGCTGAACAGCTCGTCGTAATCGTTCAGGCTGAACCCGAACAGCGGGAAGGCTTCGGTGGACGAGCCGCGCCCGACCACCAGCTCGGCCCGGCCCTGCGAAATCAAGTCCAGCGTGGCAAACGCCTGGAACACGCGCACCGGGTCGGCGGCCGAGAGCACCGTGACGGCGCTGGTGAGGCGAATGCGCTTCGTACGGGCCGCGGCGGCGGCCAGAATCACGGCCGGGGCCGAGTCGAGGTACTCGGCCCGGTGGTGCTCGCCGATGCCGAACACGTCGAGCCCCACCTGGTCGGCGCGCTCAATGCGCTCTAGCAGCAGGCGCATGGCCTCGGTGCCGCTGAGCAGGTCGCCCCCGTTTTGGAGCAGGTGCGAGGCAAAACTATCAATTCCGACTTCCATACTGCTTAACTTACTGCTTCTGGGGCTAGACGCGCTATTAGGAACGTCCCCTTACTTTACGCAAATGTGCATACATTTAATGTATATACACTAAATCAATCTGCCGCGCCCCAGCCGGTAAGCGGCGCAGTGCCCAAGCGCAGCCTGAGCACTGCGCCGCTTACCGGCTGGGGCGCGGGCCCGACGGGCGGCCCCGTCAGGGGGTGGCCAGCACGGGCTGGCGGCGCGGGGGGGGCTGCGGGTCGTGGCTGTTCGGGCCGGGCGGCTCGGGGCCGGGGGCGCTGTGCGGGGCCTGGCCGTGGTCTTCGGGCTGGTGGGCGGCGGCCAGTTCGGCCAGCTTCTTCTGGCCGTAGGCGGCCTTCACGATGGTCAGAAACAGCACCGGCACCGCGAAGATGGCCAGGAAGGTGGCCGCCAGCATGCCGCCCAGCACGGTGTAGCCGATGGTTTGGCGCGACACGGCCGCGGCCCCCGAAGCAAACACCAGCGGCAGCACCCCCAGGATAAAGGCCAGCGAAGTCATGACGATGGGCCGCAGGCGCAGGCGCACTGCTTGCATTGTGGCGTCGAGCACGCTCACGCCCACATCTACCCGCTCCTTAGCGAACTCCACGATGAGGATGGCGTTTTTGGCGGCCAGCCCGATGAGGGTAATCATGCCAATCTGGGCGTACACGTTGTTGGTGAGCCGGGGCACCAGTGTGAGGGCCACGATGGCCCCGAAGATGCCCAGCGGCACGGCCAGCAGCACCGAGAACGGCACGGCCCAGCTCTCGTAGAGCGCCGCCAGCAGCAGAAACACCAGCCCGATGCACACCCCGAAGATGAGGATGGTGCTGTTGCCAGACTTAATTTCTTCCCGGCTCAGGCCCGAAAACTCGTAGCTGTAGTCGGCGGGCAGCACCTTTTTGGCAGTTTCTTCCAGCGCCCGGATGGCGTCGCCGGAGCTGTAGCCGGGCTTGGCGTCGCCGTTGACTTCGGCCGAGCGGAAGAGGTTGTAGTGCGAGATGAGCGGGGCGTTTTCCACCAGCTTGTAGCTAATCAGGGCGCTGAGCGGCACCGAACCCCCCCGCTGGTTGAGCACGTAGTAGTTGCCCAGCGCCGCGATGTCCTTGCGGTAAAACGTATCGGCCTGGGCCACCACCCGGAAGTTGCGGCCGTAGGCGGTGAAGTCGTTGACGTAGGTGCTGCCCATGTAAGTGGCCATCGTGCCGAAGATGCTGCTGATAGGCACGCCCAGCTGCTGGGCGCGGGCGCGGTCCACGGTGACCTGGTAGGTGGGGGTTTTGGCCGTGAAGAAGGTATAGGCCCGCGCGATTTCGGGCCGCTGGTTGATGGCCCCCACGAACTTACCGACCACCGCCTCGAAGGCCTTGATGTCGGCGGCTCCGCTGCGCTGCTGAAGCATAAAGCTGAAGCCGCCCGAGTTGCCCAGGCCCGGCAGGGCCGGCGGCGGCACCACCACGATGTTGGCCCCCTTAATCACCGCAAACTCCCGCTGCAGCTGCCCGATTACGCCCGCCAGTTGCTGGCTTTCGTCCTGGCGGTCGTCCCAGGGCTTGAGCAGCAGAAAGAACGTGGCGCTGTTGGATTTGGAAGACGAGTTCAGGGCATTGAACCCCCCCACGGCGGCGACATACCCCACGGCGGGCACTTTGCGCCGCACGATGTCGGTCATCTGGCTGATGACGGCGCGGGTGCGGGCCCCGGAGGCGCCCTGCGGCAGCTCGACGGCGATGAACAGGCGGCCTTCGTCTTCGTTGGGCACGAAGCCCGAAGCCTTGCCCCGCAACAGTAAGAACGTGCCGACGTACACGCAGGCCAGCGCAACGAACACCAGCGGCGCGGCTTTGATGACCCGCGTAACCCCGTTGGCATAGGACTCGGTGACGCGCCCAAACCACTGGTTAAAGCGGTAAAATAGCTTGTTGAGGCCCCTGGCATCTTCTTTCTGCTCGCTGGGCCGCAGCAGCAGCGCGCACAGGGCCGGCGTGAGTGACAAGGCCACGAAGGCCGACAACACCACGGAAATGGCAATGGTGATGGCAAACTGCTGGTAGAGCCGCCCCACGATGCCCGGAATGAAGCCCACCGGAATAAACACCGCCGCCAGCACCAGGGCAATGGCAATAACGGGGGCCGTAATGTCGTGCATGGCCTTTTCGGTGGCCTCGCGGGCCGATAGCTGTTCGGAGTCGATGTAGTGCTGCACGGCTTCCACCACCACGATGGCGTCATCGACTACGATGCCGATGGCCAGCACGAAGCCGAACAAAGTGAGCGTGTTGATGCTGAAGCCCAGCGGAATAAAGAAAATAAACGCGCCCACGATGGACACGGGCACAGCCAGAATAGGGATGAGCGTGGCGCGCCAGCTTTGCAGGAACACAAACACCACCACCGTCACCAGCAGCAGGGCAATGAGCAGCGTCTCAATTACTTCCTTGATGGAAACTTTGACCACCGACACCGACTCGAAGGGCACCTTGTAGGCCACATCGGGCGGAAATTTCGCCTTTAGCGCTTCCAGGGCGGCCGTCACGCCTTCGGCCGTGTCCAGGGCGTTGCCGCCGGGCGTCAGGTTGAGCAGCAGCAGGGCCGCGTTTTCGCCGTCCACGGTGGAAGCCCGGCTGTAGTCGAAGCTGCCGAGCTGCACGCGGGCCACGTCCCGCAGGTATACGACGGAGCCGTCTTCGGGCTTGGTGCGCACGATGATGTTGCCGAACTCCTCGGGCTTGCTCAGGCGCCCGTTCACCAGAATAGTATACTCAAAGGCCTGGGTGCTGTTTTGGGGGGCCGCCCCCACCGAGCCGGCCGCCACCTGCACGTTCTGCTCGCGCAAGGCCGTGGTCACGTCGGTTGCGCTCAGCCCCAACTGGGCCAGCTTATCGGGGTTGAGCCAGACCCGCATACTGAAGTCCTGGCCGATGTTGGTCACGTCGCCTACCCCCTTCACCCGCAGCAGGGCATCGCGCACGAAAATATTGGTGTAGTTGTCCAGGAACTTGATGTCGTGGCTTTTGCGGGGCGAGTACAGGGCCACCACCATCAGAATGGAGGGGTCACGCTTTTTCACCGTCAACCCCAGGCGCTTCACCTCGTCGGGCAGGGCGGGCTGGGCCACGCTCACCCGGTTCTGCACGTCGAGGGTAGCAATGTTGACATCGGTGCCCACCTCGAAGGTGACATCCGTCGTGATGCGGCCGTCGCTGGTGGCGTTACTTTTCAGGTAGGCCATGCCGGGCGAGCCGTTCACCTGGGTTTCGATGGGCGTTACCACGGTTTGCTCTACCGTCTGGGCGTCGGCCCCGGTGTAGATGCCCGTAATCTGCACCACGGGCGGTGAGATGTCGGGATACTGGCTGATGGATAGCGCCAGGATGGCGAACGTGCCGAGCACCAGCAGCAGAATGGACACGACAATGGCCGTGACGGGGCGCCGGATGAAAACGTCGGATATCATAGCGCTGCGGCTTAAAGTGAAGGTTACTTGGCCGCCACCGGCGGGCCGGCGGCGGCCGACGGTCGGGGCTTGCCCACCTGGATTTTCGCACCGTCCTGGAGGTTTTGCAGCCCGTCGCTCACGATGACCTCGTTGGCTTTCAGCCCGCTGCGCACCACCACCAGGTCCTTCACCTGGGTGCCTATCACCACCTTACGCTGGTGCACCCGGCTGCTGTCGCCCACCACGAACACGTAGAACTCGCCCATCTGCTCGGCCACGGCCTTGCCCGGAATGACGAGCTGGCTGCCCACGTCGGCGTTGAGTACGCGCAGCGAGGCGGTCATGCCCGCCTTGAGCACCCGGTCGGGGTTGGCGAACTGGGCCCGCACCTTGAGCGTGCCGGTTTGCGGGTCCAGGGCCCGGTCGATGGTCACGATTTTGCCGGGCGTGGCGTAGCGCTGGTCGCCGGCCAGGGCCAGGGTAAACACCGAGTCGCGCAGTGCCCGCCGGTCGCGCTGCAGCCGCGCAAAGCGCGGAATCTCGGCTTCGGTGACGGCGAAATCGACCCCAATCGGGTTTTCGGCCGACAGCGTGTTGAGCAGCGTTGTGCCCTCGGTCACGAGCCCCCCCTGCTTGACCTGCGCGATGCCGATGGTGCCCGCCAGCGGGGCCCGCAGCACGGCGTGCCCCAGGTCGAGGGCGGCGGTGCTGAGGCCGGCGCGACCGGCCCCAATCTGCGAGGCCGCGTTGGCCAGGTCGGCCGTCGACACGTCCACCTGCTGCCGGGAAATGGCGTCGAGCGCGGCCAGCCGGCGGTAGCGGTCGTTGTCCTTGGCCACCCGCACGTAGTTGGTTTGGGCGGTTTGCAGCGCGGCCAGGGCCTGGTTGTAGGCCGCCTGGTAGCGGGTGCGGTCGATGGCGTAGAGCGGCTGGCCCTTGGCCACGTGCTGGCCGTCCTTCACGTAGAGCTCGTTGAGAAAGCCGCCCACCTCGGCCCGGATTTCCACCTGGTCGAGCGGTACCACCGTGCCGGGGTAGGCGTCGGTGCCCACCACGGGCTGGCGCTGCACCCGGTACACGGCCACCGCCACGGCCGGCGGGGGCCCCGGCTGGGCGGTGCCAGCGGCTTTTTTGCCGCCGCAGGCCCCCAGAAGCGCGGCGCTGCCACCCCAGAGCAGGAGCAGCCGGGCCCGGCTGAAAATTTGTGTCATGAGCGGCGGAGTTAGGGGGTGAAGGCGATGTCGCCCAGGGCTTTCTGCACGTCCAGCTTGCTGGCCAGCACGCTGAAGAGGGCGGTGTAGTAGTTCAGCTCGGCGGTGCGCAGGTCGGTTTCGGCCGTGGTCACTTCCAGGTAAGTTTTGAGGCCTTCGCGGTACTGAAGGTTGATGATGGCGTACACCGCCTTCGAGTCGGCCACGTTCTGGCGCAGCACCAGCCACTGGTTCAGGTTGCCCTTGTAAGCCCCCAGCGCCTGCTGAAACTCGGTGTTTACCTGGCTGATGGTGCTGGCCAGGTCCAGGTCGAGGCGGTCGTAGGTCAACTCCTCAATCTTGAGGTTTTGCAGGCGCTTGCCGCCCGTGAAAAGGGGCAGGCCCAGCTGCAGGCCCAGGTTCGAGTTGGGAAAGGACCGGCTGTAAGCGTCCGAAAAATTACTGTTCTGGTACACCAGGTTGTAGTTGCCGAAGGCCGAGAGCGTGGGCAGAAACCCGTAGCGATAGTAGTCGACGGTGAAGCGCTGGAGCCGCTGCTGGGTCTGAAGCTGCTGCACCTCGATGCGCCGGGCGTAGGCCAGCACCTGGGTCGTGTCGAGCCGGGTTTCGCGCCGCAGCTGGGCGGTATCGTAGGCCAGGGCTAGGTTGCTGGCGGGCGCGTAGCCCATGCGCTGCTTGAGGGTGGCATACTTGCCACTCAGCGACTCGGCCGTGGTGCGGCGCTCGGCCAGCGCGTTCTTAAGCGAGATGGAAGCCCGCAAAAAGTCGGTTTTGTCGGTGGTGCCCACCTCGTACTTGGCCTGGGCATCGCGCAGCTGCCGCTGCTGCCGCTGCACGGCTTCTTCCAGAATGCTGAGCTGCTCCTGGGTGAGCAGCACGTCGTAAAAGGCCTTGCTCACGTCCACCACCAGGTTGATTTTGGTGCTGGCGGTGTTCTGCACGTTGGCCAGGCGCGTGTCGCGCACCGAGCGGGCAGCCCGCAGCACGTCGCTGCTAAAGAGCGTCTGGGTGCCCTGCGCGCCCAGCGTGGTGACGTTGGGCAGCCCGATGGCAATCAGCTGCGGCGGGCCCGTGGGGTCGGTAAAGTTGGGCAGCACCGACGTGGGCAGCCGCGTGTTGCGGGTGTAGTTGCCGGTGGCGTTGATTTGGGGCAGCCAGTCGGCCAGCGCCAGGCGAATGCTGTGCTCGCCAATGCGCTCGTCAAGCTGGGCCTGGCGCACGGCCGGCTGGTTGCGCAGCGCAAAGTCCAGGCACTGGGCCAGGCCCACCGGCTCCGGCAGGGTGGCGGGCTGGCCGGGCATGTTGCGGGTTTGGGCCAGCGCTTGGCTGGGCCGGCTGTTCTGGTCGATGGCGGGCTTCGGGGCCAGCGCCTGGCCGCGCGCGCCCAGGCCCGCCAGCAGCAACCCCGGCACAAGCAGCGCACGCCGGCCTAGCCAGCAAGAAAGAGAAAGGCGCATGAGAAGGAAGCCAGGAATGAGGAAGAGGGTGCCGCTGAAGGCCCGGCCAGCGGCCAGCCCGAGTAAGCGAATCCGGCGGCAAGTACCGCCGGGTAGCCCGGTGTTTTTCTGATGAAAATCCTACTTCTTGATGACTTATGTCATGTTGGGGCCTGAAGCAACGCCACCAACTTTACGGGCCAGGGCCACCCGCCCGCATCCGCGCTTATCCAGTCTCCTGTTATGCACCCACTCCTCACCTCGCCGTTGGCGCTTTCTGCCGTGGTGCTGAAGGCCCACGAGGGTACTCCCCGCTACGGCAGCTACGGCCACCCCGGCCGCGGCGGAGAAGCCGCGCCCGCGCCGCCGCGACCTAAAGACGAGCTGTTCAGCCTGCCGCCCGACCCCTACCCGCAGCTAGGCCACGTCGAGCAAAACCAAGACCCGGCGGCCGTGCGGGAAGCCCACAACAGCACCGAGGCCGCCAGGCGCGCCGCCTACGCCCTGGACGACCCCCGCTATGCCGGGGGCGACACCTACGATTTAGCCCACGAGCCCACGACGCTTTAGGCCTGCTGCGTCACCTGCCGGGCCAAAGAATTAAGTAGGCTCATGCGCGTTGCGGTTAGGGACGTAATCCGGCAGCGGGAAGCCGCTGGGAAAGCGCACGGCCACCGCGCCCAAAACGCCTCGGCGAGCTGGCAGTTGGTTTGCGGCTGGCACCTTCCAGGAGGCGGGAGCCGGCAGTGGCTGGGGCGTTCAGGAGGTAAAAACAAGCGCGGCGCAGCGAGATAAGTACTCAGCCGGTAGACTTGTTCCAGAAGCAAGAATCTAGACTTGTTCCCGAATTAAAGGCCTTAAGAAACCGTCATGCGTTGACAAACGGACGGGGTACAGGCGGGCTGCCGGGGGTTAAGCCATTATAGTATAGACTATTCTGAATTACTGTTGATTAGAGGCGCTATTTGCGGAAAGACGAAGACTTATTAAATTAATTTGCCGCTAGTCCAGGGCGCGGTCCCGGAAGAGCAGGTAGCCCAGGTGCGCGTACACGCCAAAGCCCCCGGCCGGGTCGTCGTAGTAGCGGGCGTGCAAGGCCAGCGGCCCCACTGGCGTCAGATACACTACCCCCGTACTGGCCGTCAGGCGCGGGCGCTCCAGGCCGCTGGCGCGCTCGGCCTGCTGGCCTTCGCCCTCACGCCAAGGCCGGAAGTTGACGTGCGCGTACACTTCCGTGCGCCATTCCAGCTTGCCCGGCAGCGGCCGGATGTAACGCAGGCCGGCCGCGGCGTAGTGCGCCGCGTGGTAGTGGTCCAGAAACAGGGTGCGCGCATCGGGCAGGGGCTCGAACCCCGGCGCGCGGACCAGCGTGGCGCGGTAGGTGGCGAAGGCGCCCTGGCCGCTGGCCAGCAGCGCCAGCGCGTAGCCCCAGGCGTGGTGCTCGCCCCGCAGCGGGAAGTACTGCTCGGCCGAGGCCCGCAGCTGCAGCCACCGCGGGTAGTCGGTGCGGGCGGCCACCGCGGCCCCGGCGCCGGGCGCGTAGGTGGCCGTGGCGCGCACGCCGCGCAGCCCGGCGGTCAGGAACTGGCCGGCTGTGGCGTACTGCTTGCGGTTGAGGGTGTAGCGCGTCAGCTGCACGGCCGCCGTGCCGCCGCGCAGCGCCAACTCGTCAGGGGTGGTTCCGCCGGTTGGGTTCGGGGAGCGGGGGTAAGTGTCGCGGGTCGCGACCGCGGCCATGTCGAGCAGCACCCGGCCCCGGTAGCGGGGCCCTACTCCCACCTGCACGCCCAGGCGGCGGTCGATTTGCCGCAGTTCGGGGCCGAGTGCGTCGCGCCCAAACAGCCCCCCGGTGCGTTGGTAATTCCACTGATTGTAAGTGAATTGCGGCTCCACAAACAAGGGCAGCCGGCCCGGCACGCTCACGCGCAACTCGCCCCGCGCGGCGTTGTAAAACGGCCCCAGGCTCACGTTGGCCCCCACCGAGTACAGCAGGCGGCGCAGGTAGCGGTACTCGGCGCCCACGTACAGGTTGTCGATGGGCCGGCTGGCCAGCAGCAGGCCCGCGTCGAGCTTCAGGTTTTCGCGCCGCTGGGTATCCACCGAAAACACGTAGCCCGGCAGCCCGGCGTCGTAGCGGATGCGCGGGTACAGGTTGCGGAAATATTCCTCGGCCGCCAGCCGGTAATAGCCGGCTTCCACCTCAGCTACGGTGTAGGTGGCCCCCGCGCGCCGGAAAAACCGGCGCACGTAGGCAGCCTGGTCAGCCCTCAGCCCCAGCACCTCCACCTGGGCGAAGCGCAGCGGGGGCGCGCTGGCCCGGAACGCCCGCCGCCGCTGCCCC
>CAXTFI010000123.1:0-14589 GCA_964243255.1 uncultured Hymenobacter sp. | reverse complement strand
CGGGCGGGCGTTGCGCCCCGGCGGCCCCGGCCGGAACGAGGGCGCTGACTGCCAATGCTGCCGCCAGA
Organism: uncultured Hymenobacter sp.; assembly: GCA_964243255.1. GTDB lineage: Bacteria > Bacteroidota > Bacteroidia > Cytophagales > Hymenobacteraceae > Hymenobacter. Next base: position 14,521 of record CAXTFI010000123.1, on the reverse strand, counting down.
AAGTGAGAAAATGGCATGGGGGGAGGAAGGAGGTGGCGGTGGCCAGGGCGTTGGCCCGCAGGAACAGCCGCCGGTTTTCTGGCGATAGGTCGGCGGTATCTAGCCGGCCCGGCAGGTCGGCGGCCATGGCCGCGGGGGTGAAGGGGTGGTCGCTGCCCGCCCAAAACTACCGGGTCCCTCCCGGCCTTGCCATGACTAAACCTAGCGTAAACCCTGATTTACATCAGCTTCCCAACCCCAAAAAAATGCGGCCTGGCCCTAGGCCGTGTTTTTTCGGAACCAGACGAGGTAGGCGGCCACGGCCTGCTGCAGGAACTGCTTGGTGCTGCCCTCGTGCATGGTTCCCTGCTCGTCAAACAGCTCGTTTACCTTCGCCAGGTAGACTTCCGGCTGCTGCATGGCGGGCACGTTGAGATACACCAGGCTTTGCCGCAAGTGGTGGTTGGCTCCAAAGCCGGAGATGCTGCCCGGCGAATTGCTAAAAACGGCCCCCGGTTTACCATCCCACACGTTTTGGCCGTGGGGCTGCGAGCCCACATCCAGCGCATTCTTCAGGACGCCCGGCATCGACCGGTTGTATTCCGGCGTGATGAAGATAACGCCGTCCAGCGCCCTCACTTCGTTTCGGAAAGCCGTGTAGGCTGCCGGCACTTCGTTGTGGTCATCGAAGTCCTGGTTGTAGATGGGCAGTCCTTCCAACGAAATCAGCTTGAACTCAAACCCCTGGGAAGCCATCGGCAGCAGGGTGTTGGCTATTTTCTTGGAATACGATTCTTTGCGCAGGCTGCCTGCGACAAGGCCGATTACGTTGTTCATGAGGTTGCGGGGTAGAATGGCCGGGGGTAGGTGAAAGCTCTGCCAGCGTAAGCGCGGCTCAGCGGCGGGCAGCCCTTTGCAGGAGCGGGTCCGCCCGCCGTGGCGCAAAGCCAAAATTGGGGCCGACGCCCCTTCCCTGCACATGACGCAAATCAGCAAAAAGCAGGATTTCTAACAGGAAACCGCCGCCCTGGCCTGGCGTACTTGCAGCTCAGGCGGGCAGAAACTCATCCTGGTACCAACACTTTTTGAACAGCTTCTTAAGCCAGGTATTATGAGCGCTACCCCTGTTTTTTCGACGACCTGGGTGGCGGGGGTACTGCGGCGAACCGCGTTGGCCACGGTGCTGCTCACCGGCAGCGCCCAGCTGTGGCCGGCCCGCGGCCAGGCCCCTAGCCCCGCCCCGCCGACGCAGGCAGGCTACTACCGGATGCAGGTGGGGGCCATCCGGGTCACGGCCCTTTCCGACGGCACCGTGCCGCAGGACCTGCACCAGAAGCTCACCAACACCACCCCCGCCGAAACAGACCAGCTGCTAACACACGCCGACTTACAAAACCCCGTCGAAACCTCCGTCAACGTCTACCTACTGGAGATGGCCGGCCGGCTGGTGCTGGTCGACACTGGGGCCGGCGACCTGATGGGCCCTACCACGGGCCACCTGCTGACCGCCCTACGGGCCGCCGGCTACCAGCCCGCGCAAATTACCGACGTGCTGCTCACCCACATCCACGCCGACCACAGCGGCGGGCTGCTGGCCGGCGACCAGCTGGCTTTTCCCAACGCGACGGTTCACGTCAGCCAGACCGAGGCAGACTACTGGCTCAGCGACGCCAACCTGGCCCAAGCCCCCGCCGCGGCCAAGAAAACCTTTTTGGCGGGGCGCGCCAAGGTGCAGCCCTACGCGGCGGCCGGCAAGCTGAAGCTCTTCACCGGCAACGTGGAGCTGTGGCCCGGCCTGCGGACTGTTGCCAGCGCCGGCCACACCCCCGGCCACAGCTTCTACGCCCTCGAAAGCCAGGGTCAGCAGCTGGTGTTCTGGGGCGACCTGATACACGCGGCCGCCGTGCAGTTCCCCAAGCCCAGCATCACCATCGTTTACGACCTGGCCCCCCAGCTGGCCGCCGCCACCCGCGCCAAGGCCTGCGCCGAGGCCGTGAAACAAGGCTACTGGGTGGCGGCGGACCACGTGTCGTTTCCCGGCATCGGCCACGTGCGGGCTAACGGCCCCGGCTACGAGTGGGTGCCGCTCAACTACAGCACCTACTACACGGGCCAATAAACCGCACAGCAACCTGCGCGGGGATACCAGCCCCCGTGCCCGCGCGGGCAAAGGACCGCCCAACCGGTAGCGACGCGGCCGCCAGGGCTGGGGCGGGGTGCCGGCAATCCCCTGCTACTTGAGCCGCTTAACGCATGTTTCGCGCCTTGTTTTCCGTCTTCAGTGCCCGCAATGGGGTGCGCGGCCTGCTGGGGCGGCTGGTGGGCGTGTGCACGTTGGGGCTGCTGGCCTCCGGGGTACACCTGCACGGCGCGGCAACGGCGGCGAATGTGCGCGTACGGCTGAGCCGGTACGTGGCCGTCACGCCGGGCTATTTCGGCCTGTTCCTGCCCCGGCGGGCCGATGGCGTCCAACCCCAGGACAACCGGGCGCGGCTAGCCCTGCTGCTGACCCTGCCACTGCCCGGCTTCTCCGTCGGCGACCGCAGCCTGGTTGAGCGCCGCTTTCAGGAAGCGGGCGCGGCCACCCGCTACCGCAACATGCTGCGCGTGGAAGACACCGTGCGCCTGGGCCACCTCCGCTTCACGGTGTACGGGGCAGATGAGCTTTTTTACGACGGGCCCGCGCGGCGCTGGACCCTCAACCAAGCCTACCTGGGCCTGACCTGCCCGTTCGCCCGCCGCTACATGGGTGAGGTGCTCTACAGCCGCCAGCTCAGCCGCCAGGCCCCGCATTCCAACCTGGTGCAAGTGGCTTTTTCGGTCCAGCTCAATCGGCTGCGGCTGTTCGCCGGCCGGCCCGCGTGGCAAGGCACGAAGCTTTTACTTGTGGAGCATCTTTTGTAGCAGACCGTGCCGTGGGCTAGGCCTGGGCGCTTGCGGACCTACTTCCCGGACAAGCCTTTACGCAGGAGCAAAGGCAAGGGCCTCCTGCTTGGTGGCCTGCGCCTTCGCGCCGCTACGGGGCGAACGTTACCCCACCTTGCGCACCAGCGCCGGCCCAGAAGAAGCGGTAGCCGGGGAGGATGGAGCATGCGCCACTGAGCCGGCGCGCCGCCCCGCCGCGACGATGCCGACGACGAGCAGCGCCACCACCACGGTGCCCACGGCGAGCGTTTCGCCCAGCAGGGCCGCCGACGCAATAATCGTCAGAAACGGCTGAACCAGTTGCAGTTGGCCTACCTTGGCAATCCCACCCAGCGCCAAGCCGTGGTACCACGCCGCAAACCCCAACAGCATACTCACGACGCTCACGTAGGCAAAGCCGGCCCAGGCCGTTGCCGAGGCGTGGAGGCCGTGCTGGCCGATGGACCAGCCCACCGGCCCGAGCAGCAGCGGCGCGGCCAGCACCAGGGCCCAGCAAATGACCTGCCAGCCGCCCATTTGCCGGGCCAGGCGCCCTCCCTCGGCATACCCCAGCGCGCCCACCGCCACGCCGAGCAGCAGCCAGAGGTCGGCCGCCTGGTACTGCCCGCCCCCCGACCCCAGCACGTAGCCCACCACCAGGGCCGTGCCGGCCAGGCTGAACCCCCAAAAGCTCGGGGCCGGCCGCTCGCCGGCCCGCAGCACGCCGGCCAGAGCCGTGGCCAGGGGCAGCAGCCCGACCACGATGGCGCCGTGCGCGGCCGGCACCCGCTGCATGGCCCAGGTAGAAAGCAGCGGGTACCCCACAATGCCCCCCGCGGCCACGAGGCCCAAGCCGGGCAGTTGCGCGCGCTGCGGCCACGGGGTGCGCCTAAATGCCAGCAAGCCCAGCGCCAGCAGCGCCGCTACCAGCGAACGACCCAAGCCGACGGTAACCGGCGCGAGGTCCGCCACGGCGAGGCGGGTCATGGGCAAGGTCAGGCTAAACGCCGCTACCCCCAGTAGCCCGTATAGTACGCCTTTGGTTCCGGATGTCATGACGGGGGAAGAAGTAAAACGGCGGCGGTGACTGGTGCCGGAAAGAACCGGTGGGCGACCAGGCTGGCGGGCACGGGGTAGCAGGAAGGCGTTGGGAGCGGCTGCCCTGCCGATGGCCGGATAGTAGGCCACGGCCGTTGGGACCGCCAGCAAAAGTACCAGGCTTTGGTCGCCCACGGCTTCGTTGGTCAGGGTTAGCAGCCCCTGGCCGATGCCCTGCCGCTGGTAGTCGCGGCGCACGGCTGGGTCGGACAGGTAGCAAACCCGCAGCTACCCTTTCCTTGTCATGCGTAAACCCCTGGCATTATCTGGTTACTGATAGCAGTTGCACTGGCCCCAGTAAGCCGGCAGGTTGCAGCGGAGCATCAGCTTGGTAAAAGGGCATCGACGTATATGTGATTTTCGCCGTGGCACCGGGCTGGGCGTCACCAATCAAGCGGTTGACCCACAGGTTGGTTACTTTAATTTCTACCTTGTTCGCTCCTGGTTTCAGGGCCTGGGTGACGTCGGCGCGGAAGGGCTTTTTCCAGACCACGCCCACCGATTTGCCATTGACCAGCACCTCGGCCAGGTTTTTTACCTCGCCCAGGTCAAGCCACAGCTGGGCTTTGGGAGTGAACCAGGCGGCGGGCGCGGTGATGGTTTTGGTGTAGGTGGCCGTGCCGGAGAAGTACTTGATACCCGCCGCGCTGTTGTCGGAGTAGGAGGTCAGCTTGGCGAAGGTGGCGCTGGCCGGGGCACCCCGCCGGGGCTGAAACGCTACCTGCCAGTTGCCTTCTACCGTGGTTAGCTTCTTTTCGGCGGCCACGGGCAGGGTGAGCGCCGTTTTGGTGGTGGCGGTGCGAAAGACGACAAACACGGCGTCGTGGGGGGCTAGCGGCAAGGTCACTTTCGTGAGGCCGTTGGCCATCGAGTAGGCGGCGGCTTCGGTTTTGCCGGTTTCGGGGTGCCAGAGCTGGGGCGCCTTGCCCGTGACCCGGAAGGAGGCTTCGACCGTTTCGCTGGCGTCCTGGCGGTTGTTTACCCAGTACACCTCGCCATCGGGCAACGCGCGGTGCACGAAAAGCAGCTTGGTGGCGGGCTGCGGTTTGGAATACATAAAATCGGGCGCGACGCGGGCGGCGGCTAGCACCTCAGCTAAATGCTTATCCGTAAACACGTTAGCATTGCCACCACCCCAGACCTCAGCCAGCAAGCGCTGAAACTCGGCCTGGTCGTCGCTCAGGCTGGGCGTACGCACGGGCTTCGCGCCGGCTACGGTAGCGCCGGCTTTCACCAGGTCCCGGATTTTGCGCAGCGCGGGCAGCGAGAGCTGGCGCGCGCTGCTGTCGAGGGCCAGCACGCGGTAGCTCATGCCGCTGGGGGTTACCAGCCGGCCATCCTTCACCGAGAGCAGGTTGATGAGGGCATCGGCATTGATGAAGTCGTAGTTGTAGCCGTCGGGAATGGCGGGCAGCTTCTTGCCAAACAGGGCGGTAATGTTCTGGTCCTCACCGTAGTAGTAGAGCACGTCGGCCACGAATTTGCCTTGCTGCAACAGATACGAAGTGCGCGCCAGGTAGGTCGTCCACGCCTTGGCCTGGCCGGCCCAGGTTTCGTGGCGGTTAAACCACTGCCCGAACGGCCCCAAACTCAAGCCGGGTATTTTGTCATCGACGGGCTGGTGCACCATGGAGTGAATCATAAAGCGGTTGATGCCGCTGGCAAACTCCAGGTCGGCGGTGGGCTTCAGATTCTCCGGGTCGTAGGAATAGGCCGCCCCGCCCGGCCCGAAGGCCGTCATGGATTCGGCGGCGGCGATATTCTGGCCGTAGAGGTGGGCCACGGAAGCCGACTCCCGGTCGTCGGCCTGGTGCACGGTTTGGTCGTTGCCGTTTATGGAAGGGCTCGGCGTCCACATCGCCGACATGGGCACGGCGGCGGTGCGCTTGACCTCCATGCCGTCGGCAATCAGGGCCCGGCCGTTTTCGTGCGATTCGGTATAGCGCTTCAGGCCGCGGGCGGCCAAAATATCGGTCAGGGCATCGTAGTGGTAGGCGGCTACCAGGTCGCTCAGCGTTTTGCGGTAGTCAAACAAGAACTGCTCGCTGGCTTCGCTCGATTTTATGATATGGCCGGTGAGCACCGGCAGCCAGGGCAGCGGGCTGTAGCCCCGCCGCTGCTGAAACTCGGCCACGAGGTTGGGCGTCCAGTTTTGGGCGCCCGCCTCCCAGCTGTCGGTTACAATGTATTGCAGGCCGCCCCGGCTACCCAGGAGGCCGCCAGTGGCGTCTTTGTACATGTCGAGGTAGGTATTGAAGTAGCTTTTGACCGCTATGGGGTCGAGCTTATCTACTTCCAGGCCAGTGGCTTCCGGGGTGGCCGGGTGGTTGGTGATGCCCGTGAGCGAGTAGCCAAAGCGCAGCACTGCCCAGGTGCCGGCCGGGGCCGTCCAGTTGAGGTTTCCGGCGGCATCCAGTTTGCTGGTGAGGTCCACCACGTCGGTGGGGCTAATGGCGTCCGGGGCCGCGGGCGTCGGCTTGCGGTTGAATTCGGTGGCGGGGGCGAAGGCGTCCTTCTCCTCATACCGGTTGATGCGGACGACCGGGTGCAGCACGATTTCGGCGATTTCGGTGCCGGGCGATGGCTTGGGCGGGGCCGGCTTCGCGCCCATTATCACCGCCATCATGTCCACGACGGGCGGCGGGGTTTTGACCGTCACCCGGAAATACCGGGCCGTTGTTTCGGGTATCGTCACGGTTTGCTGCATCACGGCGCCCGGCGGCACGTAGGCCACCCGCCGAAACGTAACCCCGTCGTCGCTCGCCTCCAGCGCCCGCGAGTCGGCCGCCGGTGTGCCCACGCCAAAAAGGCCCGGATTGCCGCCGCCCACCATCGTCACGGCCCGGATGGTTTGGGCGCGCGGAAAGGCAAACTGCACCCACGCATAGCCCTTGGCCGCATCCGGCGGCAGTAGCACCGCCTTGTCCAGGTCGCCATCCGTCAATTGCGCGAGCTGAAAATTGCCCCCGCTGGCCGTTACGGTGGCGCCCAGCTCGCGCAGGGTTTTATCGGCCTCGGGCAGCTTGTAGGCGATGACGGCCACATCCTGGTAGTAGCTGGGGCCGGCCTCGGCGGGCCCCCCAAACTCCGGCTGCTTGGCAATATTCTGAAAAGGCCCCGCAATGCCCGACGGCTTGGGGACTGCGATGCGGCTAGCCCCACCCCGGACGCGGGTTTCGGTCCAGACCACCTTTTTCATGCCATCGGCGGGCTTCACCCAGGGGCCGCCGCTCTCGCTCCAGCCGGGCGAGCCGGCCACGCCCATTTCCAGGTGCAGCGAGTCGGCGAGCCGGGTCATGTAGCGGAAGGCGTCCTTCCACGCGGGCGTCATGTAGGCCAGCCGCTGGGTCACAATTTGGGGCGTGGCCAGGTTGGCGTCGAAGTTTTGGAAGCCCCCGATGCCGGCCCGCTGCATCCAGAATAAGTCCTTGCGAATACCGTCTTTGGTGATGTTGCCTTGCATCCAGTGCCACCACACCCGCGGCTTGGCCGACGCGGGCGGGGTAGCAAACCCGGTGCGCAGCGGGTCGGCGGGCGGGGCTTGGGCGTGTAGCTGGAAAGACAGGGCGGCTAGCGCGAGCGTGGCGGTGAGCGGCTGGAGGTGCTTGGCCATGAGGAGAGTAGGTGGTGGGGTGGGAAAGTAGGCGGGAAATAACGGCTGGTTGGGTGGTTTTGCTAGGGCAGCTTTTGGGCTAGCGTGGCCGCCCTCCGCGGGGACCCCACCCCCTAGCCCCACGCCGCTTGATGCGCGGAATCCGATGGGGAGGGGGGACTAGTTTATAACTTTAAAAATCTAGCAACTAGAGCTATAGACCAAGACTAGTCCCCCCTCCCCATCGGGGAGGGGGCTAGGGGGTGGGGTCCCCGCGGAGGGCGACAAGCCGGCTCGGTAACTACTACCCTAAAACTTATACACCGCCGACAAATACCACGACCGCGGCTGAATCGTCAGAATCGAGAACGTCGCGTTCGGATTGGCCGCCAGCTTATCGGGCGTGAAGCCCTGGCGGTCGAGCGAGGCGGGGAAGCCGCCGGGCGCCTGGAAGCCCATCACGCCCTGGCCGTCGAGCACGTTATTGACGTTGGCTTGCAGGGCCAGCTGCTTGGTAAAGTTGTAGCCCACGCCCAGGTCGACCTGGTTGAAGCCGGGCAGGGTGAAGGTTTCGGCCACGTTGGCGGCGCGGTTGCCCATGTAGCGGTAGTTGCCGAAGGCGAAGAACTTGTCGGCCGTGTAGTTGGGGCTCACGTTGAACATGAGGTTGGGCACGTTGTCGGCCCGGTTGCCCGAGAAGTCCTGCACCTTGTCGTCGGCCGCGCCGGGGTTGCCCACGACCCACACGCCCCAGTTTTTGGCCGTGGCCTTTTGCACGGTGCCCACCGCCCGCACCGAGAAGTGCTCGGTAATCGAGTAGTTGGTTTCCAGCTCCACGCCGTAGGTCTGAATGGAGTTGAGCAGCACCGGCGTGTTGTAGATGGTATTATCGGCGTTGGAGGCGGCCACGAAGCTGGTCACGTTGCTGAGCAGCGAGTAGAAGGGCGTCACAAACAGGTTGTAGCGCTCCTTTTGCATCTTAAAGCCCGCTTCGAGCTGCTGCACGTGCTGAGGCTGCGGGTCGATGGTAGCGGCCGTGAAGGCCGTGTTGGCGCTGATGTAGAGGTCGAGGTCGGGCGCCTTTTTGCCGTCCGAGTAGCGGGCATACAGGGCCACGCTGGGCGAGAATCGGTAGTTGAGCGCGCCCGAGAACGACACGGTTTCGAGGGTCTTCTCCAGGTTGAAGGGAGTGGTGCCGGCCACGCCAAACTGGTTGTCGTACACCGTGAGGGGGTTGCCGTCGAGGCCGCCGTAGCCGGCCGTGGCGGCGGCCGGGTTGGTGAGGCCCACCAGGTTATAGCCCTTCACCTTCACGTGGTCGTAGCGCAGGCCCCCGTCGAAGGTCAGCATGTCCGTTATTTTCCAGGTCACGGCCCCGAAGCCCGAGAGCTGGGTCTGGCGGTAGTCGTTGGTGGTGAAGCCCTGGCCCTGAAAGCTGCCGAGCGCCGCCGCGCCCTGGGGGTTGGTGAACTGGTAGGTTTTGCCGTCGAAGCCGACTGCCGAGATATCCAGCGCGTGGGGCTGGTTCTCGATGGTAGTCAGCGTAGTACCCGGCCCGCCCTGCACGTAGTTGAGGTGCGACACCCCGATGTAGGTGCCCGCCGTCACGGTCACGGCGTCGCCGAATTTCTTCGACACCGTGCCCTGGTCGAGCACCTCCTGCACCTTGAGGTTGTTTTGCAGCGTGGGCGTAAACAGCACCGAGTTGGCCTGAATGTTCTGCCCCGGCAGGTCGGCGGTGTTCACCTTTGTAAAGTTGAAGCCCGCAAAGTTGCCGTTGATAATGTTGGGCGACTGCACCACGGTGGCCAGCGTCTGGCCGGTTTGGTGGTCGCGGAAGGTATAGGTGCCAAACGTGCCCAGCGCCCCGATGAAGGCGTAGGGGAAAATGCCATCGAGCGGAATCGGCGAAATCACGGCCCCCGAGCTCCAGTCGCGGTTTTTGTTGCTGTACTTCACGTTGTTCTGAAACGAGAAGCCGTGGCCCAGGTCGTGCTGCCAGTCGAGGCCCACGGCCCGGTCGATGGAATGCACCAGGTTGGCGGGGTCGAACTGCCGAATGTCGCCGGCCGAGTTGAAGGGATAGGCAAAGCTGGTGCTCTTGTTGGGCAAATACGAGTCCGTCGATTTCACGCCGGGCGCCAGCTTGGGGTTGCTGAAATCGGTGGCCGGCAAGAACTCAAACCAGCCGTTGTGGTCATCCAGGTACTTACCATAGAGCTTGAGCGAGCCCTTATCGTAGGTCTTCACGATGTTGAATTTGCCCTGCCCGCCCCGGTTCATGGGGTAGCCGGGGTAGCGCGCGCCGTTGGCGTAGCGGTAGAAGCCGCCCACGTTGAAGGTGAGGTCGCCCTTGTCATTAAGCTTGCCGCCCAGGTTCACGTCGGCGCGGTAGAAGGGCTGCGAATTGCCTTCCAGGCCAAACTTGGTGCGCACCTCGCCACCAAAGCTCTGCCCGCCCGTTTTGGACACGTAGTTGAAGATGCCGCCCGGCGCGTTGGGCCCCGTGATGGCGGCCGAGCCGCCGCGCACCGCCTCCAGCCGCCCGATGGTGGCGTCGGCCCGCAGGAAGTAGTCGGGCCCGTAGTTGCCGAAGGTGGCGTTGGTCACGGGCAGACCGTCTTCCTGCATTGACACGTAGTAGTAGCCGCTGGCCGCCTCCACCGAGCCGGCCGATACGCCCCTGGAATACACGGTGTTGCGGATTTCGCCCAGCGAGGAATTCACGTACACGCCCGGCACGTTTTTGAGCAGCTCGGCCGCCGAGATGGGCACCTGCACCGCAATCTGGTTGGCCGAGAGCGTGGAGATGGCGATGGAGGCATCCATGCGCTCGCGCCGGTCGAACACGCCGGTTACCACCACTTCGTCGACCTGCTTCGAGTCGCTGGCCAGGTTCACGGCCAGCGCATTACCGCGCTGGCTGGGCAGCACCGTCAGCTCTTTCGTGACGTAGCCCACAAACGACACCGCGAGCGTGACGGTGCCGGCCGGCACGTTGGGAATGCTGAACCGGCCGTGCTCGTCGGTGGTAGCGCCGTTGGAAGTGCCTTTCACCAGCACGGTGGCACCGGGCAGGCCGTTGTTGTCCCGGTCGAACACGGTGCCCGTCAGGGTCTGGGAGCCTTGGGCCAGGGCTGCCGAACTCAGGGCCAGCCACAGCAGCAGAAAAAGCGAGCAGCCGGCCAGCAGCCACGGCTTGCGGGAGTAGGAAGCAGTCATGGGAATTCTAGTTAAGAAGGCTGATAGATAGTGAGATGGGCAAGCGCATTTCTTCCCTGCCCGCGGCCAGGGGGCCGCAGCGGGGGCTAGCGGACGAAGGCCATGGCCACGCCGCCGTCCACGTTGAGCACGTTGCCGGTGCTCTTGCTCAGCGAGCCGTCCACGAACACGCGCACGGCCTTGGCAATGTCTTCGGCCAGCAGCTCCTCGCCCAGCAGCGTGCGCTTGGCGTAGTGCGCCGGCAGCTCCTCCACGGTGATGCCGTAGGCCTGGGCGCGGCCGGCGGCCCAGTCGCCCTCCCAGATTTTGGAGCCGCGCAGCACGGCGTCGGGGTTGACGGTGTTGACGCGGATTTTGTCGGGGCCCAGCTCGGCGGCCAGCAGCCGGCTCATGTGCAGCTGGGCAGCCTTGGCCGTGCCGTAGGCCACGTTGTTGGGACCGGCCACCAGGCCATTTTTGCTGGCGATATTCACGATATCACCCCCCAGCCCCTGCTGGCGCAGGATGGCCACCGCCTGCTGGCTGACCAGAAACTGGCCTTTCACCAGCACGTCGTTGAGGATGTCCCAATCAGCCTGCGTGGTATCAGCCAGGGGCTTAGAAATGCTCAGCCCGGCGCAGTTCACGATAATATCGACGCCGCCAAATTGCAGCACGCTCTGGCGCAGCGACTCGGCGATGCTGGCGGCGTCGGTCACGTTGATGGGCGTGCTCAGGGCGCTGTCCGGGCCAAATTGCTGGCGCAGCGCGGCCTGGGTTTCGGCTAGACGGTCGCGGTCCACGGCCACCACGCAGGCGCCGTGTTTGAGCAATTCTTCGCAGATGGCTTTGCCGATGCCGCCGGTGCCGCCCGTCACGTAGGCCACCTTGCCCGAGAGGGCTTTGGGTGGAGCCATACGCTGGAGCTTGGCTTCTTCGAGCAGCCAGTATTCGATGTTGAAGGCTTCCTGCTCGGCTAGCCCCTGGTAGGTGCTCACGGCCTCGGCCCCGCGCATCACGTTGATGGCGTTGGTGTAGAACTCGGCCGCCACGCGGGCCGTTTGCTTGTCTTTCGAGAAGGAAAACAAGCCCACGCCCGGCCAGAGGATGATGACGGGGTTGGCATCGCGCACGGCCGGCGAGTTGGGGTGCTTGCTGCGCTCGTAGTATGCCACGTAATCCTGGCGATAGGCGGCAAACTGGCCTTCCAGGTAAGTTTTGACGCTGACTGGCTCACCCTGCATCTGCACTGGGTCGAGCACGAGGGGGCGAATTTTGGTGCGCAGGAAGTGGTCGGGGCAGCTGGTGCCCTGGGCGGCCAAGCGGCTCAGGTCATGCGAGTTAACAAATTCGAGCACCCGCGCGTCGTCGGTGAAGTGGCCCAGCATGCGGCGCTGGCTGCTGGCCAGCCCCCGCAGCACCGGTATGATGGCGGCGGCCTGCTGGCGGCGACCCGCCGCGTCGGGGCCATTTTCAAGTTTCACGCCGCCGAAGACCGGGCCCTTGGTGCCGTAGTGGGCTTCGAGGTAATTGGCGGCCATCTCAATGACTTCCAGCGTATTGAGGTACGACTCGTAGCTGGTATCGCCCCAGGTAAAGAGGCCGTGCCCGCCCAGGATGACGCCGCGCAGGTGCGGGTTGTCGGCCACAATCTTCTCCAATTGCAGGCCCAGGTCGAAGCCGGGCTTCTGCCAGGGCAGCCAGCCCAGGGTGTCGCCCCAAATCTCGTGCATGATGCGCTCGCCGTCCTGGCTGGCCGCGATGGCAATGAGGGCATCGGGGTGCAGGTGGTCGATGTGCCGGAAGGGCAGCAGCCCGTGCAGCGGGGTGTCGATGCTGGGCGTCGCGCACTTGGGGTCGAAGAGGCAGTACTCGAACAAACCCACCATCTCGTCTTCGTGGGCGAGCCCCCGGTAGCGGGCTTTGAGCTGGTGCAGCTTCTCGACGTAGAGGTTGGCGCAGCCGGCCTGGGTGAGCGTGCCAATGTCGCCGCCCGAGCCTTTGACCCACATCACCTCGGCGGGCTGGCCGGTTACGGGGTCGGTGGCCTGGATTTTGCAGCTGGTGTTGCCGCCCGCGTAGTTGGTCAGGCGCAGGTCGGCGCCCAGCAGATTGGAGCGGTAGAGAAACAGGGCGACCTCATCGCCGACGAGCCCAGCGGCGTGAGCGTCGTCCCAGAGGTAGCTAACGTGTTGGAAGGCAAGGGTATCTTTCATAAAAACAGGGCGGGTAGGAGCCGTGGAAAAGCTAGTGGGAGCAGCGACCGCAAAACTTGCCGGCCGCGCGGCGGCCAACTTCCTGTACTCTCCTGCCCTACCGGCGCGTGCGGCCTGATTGCCGGCTGATTGGCCCTGGCGGGCTAGTAGCAGGCTTCAGCGCCGCCCGCTGGGGGCGGGGCTAGCCCCGGTTGCCGCCCCACGCTAGGGGCTAGCCGGCCGGCGGGCCCCCGGCGGCGCCCCCGCTACGGCCGGCTGTTGGCGCTCGGCAGCAGCGCGTTACCCTATATTTCAGCCGGAGGGCACGGCCCGGCGCAGGTGAGTGCAGGACGCCGCAGGTGGGTGCAGGACGGCTAGCCCCCCACCGGCTTGCAGCTTTGTCAAAAATCCTCCCACCCTATGCTAATTGTTCTCGGCGTCCTCTTTCATGCGCTCGGCGGCTTTGCCTCGGGCAGCTTCTACCTTCCCTATAAAAAGGTAAACGGCTGGGCCTGGGAAAGTTACTGGCTGGTGGGCGGCATCGTGTCGTGGCTGGTGGCGCCCTGGGTGCTGGGCGCCCTCACGGTGCCGCACTTGCTTGAGGTGCTGCACCAGACTGCGGGCAGCACCCTGGCCTGGGCCTACTTCTGGGGGCTGCTGTGGGGCACGGGCGGGCTGACGTTTGGCCTGGCCATGCGCTATTTGGGGTTGTCGCTGGGCATGGCCGTCACGCTGGGGCTGTGCGCGGTGTTTGGCACGCTGGTGCCGCCGCTGTGGGCGGGCACGCTGGGCCAGCTGGTCGGCACCGCTTCGGGCCGCTTTATTATGCTGGGGCTGGGGGTGTGCGTGCTGGGCATCCTCATTTGCGGCGGGGCGGGGCTGCTGAAGGAAAAATCGCAGACGCAGGCCGAAAAGCAAGCCACCGTGGCGGAGTTCGACCTGCGCAAGGGCCTGCTGGTGGCCGTGTTTTCGGGCATTATGAGCGCCTGCTTTTCGTTTGGCCTCACGGCCGGACAGCCCATTGCGGCGCTAGCCGCCCAAAACGGCACCAACCCGCTGTTCGTCAACAACGCCATTCTGGTCGTGATTCTGGCCGGCGGCCTGACTACCAACGCCCTCTGGTGCCTGTATTTAAACATCAAAAACGGCACGTATACCGACTACCGCAACCCGTCTTTCCCGGCCCTGCGCAACATCGTTTTCTGCGCCCTGGCGGGCCTGACGTGGTATTTCCAGTTCTTTTTCTACGGCATGGGCGACAGCCAGATGGGTGCCTACCGCTTCTCGGGCTGGACGCTGCACATGGCCTTTATCATTGCCTTTAGCTCGATGTGGGGGCTGGTGCTGCACGAGTGGCGCGGGGCTAACCCGCGCACGCTGCGCACGATTTCGCTGGGCATTGGGATTGTGGTGCTTTCTACGGTGGTGGTGGGGTATGGTAATTATCTGGCTAGCTGAGGGTTGTATAGTAAATACAGTAATTTTGAGGTGGGGTCCGTCGCCCTCCGTGTGCAGCCCCACCCCCCGGCCCCCTCCCCTGCGGGGGAGGGGG
>CAXTFI010000122.1:0-14636 GCA_964243255.1 uncultured Hymenobacter sp. | reverse complement strand
ACCAACGCCGGCATCGTGAAATCGGTGACCGAGCAGGTAGTGGCCCACTCGCCCAACGCCATTGTCATCATCGTGAGCAACCCGCTCGACGTGATGACCTACCAGGCCCACCTCACCTCCAAGCTGCCCCGCGAAAAGGTATTCGGCATGGCCGGCATCCTGGACACGGCCCGCTACCGCGCCTTTTTGGCCGAGGCCCTGAACGTGAGCCCGAAAGACATTCAGGCGGTGCTGATGGGTGGCCACGGCGACACCATGGTGCCCCTGCCCCGCTACACCACCGTGGGCGGCATTCCGGTGACGGAGCTGATTGACAAAGCGGCGCTCGACGCCATTGTGCAGCGCACAGCCCAGGGCGGCGGCGAGCTGGTGAAGCTCATGGGCACTTCGGCCTGGTACGCGCCCGGCGCGGCCGCCGCCCAGATGGTGGAAGCCATCGTGCGCGACCAGCGCCGCGTGTTTCCGGTGTGCCTGGAGCTGCAGGGCGAGTACGGCATCAACGGCGTGTACCTCGGGGCCCCGGTTATTTTGGGCAAAAACGGCGTGGAGCGCGTGATTGAATTACAGCTCAACGACGACGAAAAGGCGCTGCTCGAAACCTCACGCGGCCATGTGAAAGAGGTAATGGAGGCACTGGACAAGATGAGCGCGGCCCCGGCTGCGTAGCTTTTAGCCTCCTTCTAAAAGCGTAAAAGGCTCAGTTGGTACTCTCCATCTGGGCCTTTTACGCTTTTACGGAAACAACTTATAGATATCCTTGCGGTTCACAACCCGGACAAACTCCACGGTATTTTTTACTAAGACCAAGCCGATTCTAAAGTCCCCAACGCGAATACGATAAGCTGTTTTATAGCCTCTAAGCTTTTTAACATTCGTAATCTCAGCCAAGGTAGTGACGCGCTCAACTGCCTAATTATATTCGCTACTTCTGTTCTCAACTCCTTCGGCAACTTATCCAAGTCCTTGAAGAATAGCCGGTTGAACTCAGTCTTCATCCTTGATTTAGCTTGCGCATTACCGCCTCGCGCGAAACCTTGGGCCCACCAACTCCCTGCCGGATTAGCAAACTCAATCCTAAGTCTTCTTTTTCCTCGTCAGAAAGAATTTTAGTAGCAATATCCATTTTTTTCAGCAACGCCAACACCAGTTTCAGCTCTGCTGCTGAGGAAGGGGAAACGAGTAAGGAGTTCATTAGGTGATGTTTGAAGTCAAGTAAGCTGAGTAGCCGCTCGTCGGCATAAACCCCACTGCCAAGCTAATTTACGATTTATTAGGTTGCGGTAGGTGGTCACTCATCATATTCCGGCCTTTTTACGGCGCACGCCTACCTTTGAGGCTTGCCCATGTCCGCTGCTTCGCCCGCTATCCTGCTCATCCAAACTGCCTTTATCGGCGACGTTATCCTGGCCACGGCGCTGGTCGAGTACTTGGCCCAGCACGCGCCTACCGCGCCGCTCGATGTGCTGGTGCGGCGCGGCAACGAAGGCCTGCTGGCCGGCAACCCGCACATCCGGCGGGTGCTGGTGTGGGATAAAAAGGACCAGAAATACCCCAACCTGCTGCGCCTGCTGCGGCAGATTCGGCAGGCGCAGTATGGCCGGGTGGTGACGTTGCAACGCTTTGCAAGCACGGGGTTTCTTACGGCGTTTTCGGGCGCAGATGAGCGCGTGGGCTTTGCGGAGAACCCGTTTAGCCGGTTTTTTACGCGGCGTGTGCCGCACGTCATCGGCGACGGCACGCACGAGGTGGAGCGTAATCTGCGATTACTTAATGAAGAATTAGGAATGAGGAATGAGAAATTACAAATTGCTAATTCTTCATTCCTCATTCTCAATTCTAAATTTTTCCCCCGCCTCTACCCTACGGCGGCCGACGAAGCCGCGGCCGCGCCCTACGCCGCCGTGGGCGAATACCTGTGCCTGGCGCCCACCTCGGTGTGGTTTACCAAGCAGTACCCGGCGGAGAAATGGCTGGAGCTACTGGCCGCTTTGCCGCCCGGCTTGCCCGTGTATCTGCTCGGCGGGCCACCCGACGCGGCCGCTTGCGAGCGGCTGGCGCAGGCGGCGGCCCGGCCGGGCCTGGTCAATTTGTCGGGCCGGCTGTCGCTGCCCGCCTCGGCGGCGCTGATGCGCGGGGCGGTGTTGAATTATGTCAATGACTCGGCCCCGCTGCACCTATGCTCGGCGGTGGATGCGCCGGTGTGCGCTATTTTTTGCTCCACGGTGCCGGCGTTTGGGTTTGGGCCGCTGAGCACATTTTCGCGCGTGGTGGAGCATCCGGGGCCGCTGGCCTGCCGGCCGTGCGGGCTGCACGGGCACGCCCGCTGCCCGCTGGGGCACTTCCGCTGCGCGCGGGAAATAGCGACGCCGCAGCTGCTGGCGGCGCTGGCTGAGGCGCGGGCGTGGCGTAAGCTTTAGCTTGCGCTTACTTTAGCTTGCGCTTAGGATTGATTGCCAAGGGGTTATAACCAGCCGCGAGCTGCTCGCGGCGCTCGCTCGCAAGCTGAAGCTTACGCTACACGCAGCTGCTCCCACACTACGCGCAGGCTGAGGCTGCCCATTATCAGCACTACCAGCCAGCCGGCGACTAGCATCCAGCGCGGATGGTGATAAGTGCCCATGAGGCGGCGGCTGGTGGCGGCCACCAGCACGATGCTGAGGGCGATGGGGAGTATCAGCCCATTGAGGGCTCCGGCGAACACGAGCAGCTGCGTTGGCTTGCCGATGAAGACGAACACACTGGTTGACAAGATGATAAATACGGAGATGCAGGCCCGCTCGTAGCGCTCAAACACCGGGTGAAACGTCTTAAAAAACGACACGGAGGTGTAGGCCGCGCCCACGACGGAAGAGATGGCGGCGCTCCACAAAATGACGCCGAACACGCGGAAGCCTACCTCGCCCGCCGCTGACCGGAACACGCCCGCCGCCGGGTTGTCGGCCGCCAGGGTGGCCCCGTGGCTCAGCACCCCCACAATGGCCAGGAACAGCACGAACCGCATGAAGGTGGAAATGACAATGCCGCTCACGGCGCTGCGCGTTACTACGTCTTGATTATCAAGGCCTTTGATGCCCGCATCGAGCAGGCGGTGCGCGCCCGAAAACGTGATGTAGCCGCCCACCGTGCCGCCCACAATAGTCACGATGGCCGCCGCGCTCAGCTTGGCCGGCAGCAGCGTGTGGTGCAGGGCTTGCAGCAGCGGCGGGTGCGCGCTGACCGCAATGCCCAGCGTGAGCAGAATCTTGACCGTACCCAAAATCTTGGTGAAGCCGTCGAGCATCTTGCCGATTTCGCGCACCCAAAACAGCAGCAGCGCCACCCCGCAGCTGATGACCGCGCCCTGCTCAAACGAGAGGCCGGTGAGCACGTTCAGCCCCAACCCGCAGCCGGCAATGTTGCCGATGTTGAACGCGAAGCCGCCCAAAATCACCATGCCCGCCAGGAAGTAGCCCAGCCCCGGCACCAGCCGGTTGGCCAGGTCCTGCGCCCGCAACTCGCTCACCGTGAGGATGCGCCAGGTATTGAGCTGCGCGCCCACGTCGAGCACCACCGACACCAGAATGACAAAGCCAAAGCTGGTGAGCAGCTGCTGGGTAAACACCGTGGTTTGGGTCAAAAACCCCGGCCCGATGGAGGAGTTGGCCATCAGGAAAGCGGCGCCCAGGCTGGCCCCGCCAAAGGCGCGGAACTTTGGCTTCATCGGGCGCTGGGTAACGTGCTGGCTGGCAGACCAGTAGCTTGCACCACCACCCTGGCTTCGGCCAGCGCCGCGCGCAGCTGCCGGGCAAACTCCAGCGCGTGCGCGCCGTCGCCGTGCAGGCACACCGTATCGGCGCGGATGGCCACTTCCGGCCCCTGCTGGGTGCGCACCCAGCCGCCCTGCACCATGCGCAGCACCTGGGCAATGGCTACCTCGGCGCTGGTGATGAGCGCATCGGGCTGGCGGCGCGGTGTGAGCGTACCATTGGTTTGGTAGGTGCGGTCGGCAAATACCTCGTGGGCGGTGCGCAGGCCGATTTTCTCGCCGGCCTTGGTCAGCTCGGAGCCCGCCAGGCCGTAGAGCAGCAACTCAGGCTGCACCTTATACACGGCTTCGGCAATGGCCTCGGCCAGGGCGGCGGTGGTAGCGGCCATGTTGTAGAGCGCGCCGTGAGGCTTGAGGTGGTGCAGCTGGCCGCCCTCGGCACGCACCACGGCGGCCAGCGCCCCGAGCTGATACACGGTCAGGTCGAAGGCTTCTTCGGCCGAGATATCCATATTGCGGCGGCCAAAGCCAACCAAATCGGGCAGGCCGGGGTGCGCCCCGATGGCTACGCCGTGGGCTAGCGCCCGGCGCACGGTCTGGCGCATCACGCCGGGGTCGCCGGCGTGGAAGCCGCAGGCCACGTTGGCCGAGGTAATAAGCGGCATAATTTCGGCGTCCTGGCCCAGGGTCCAGGTGCCGAAGCTTTCGCCCATATCGCAGTTCAAATCGACGGTAGCGGGAGGAGTCATAGGTTCATAGCGGCAGGGTTTTCAAGTAAACAGCCCGCGCCAATGCCCGCAGCCGCTGCTCCTGCGCAAGATACAGCGCCTGCGCCCCGGCCAAATCTACCCGCTGAAAAAGCAGGCGCGTGCCTGGCAGCGCCTGGGCCAGCCGGCCCCAATCGGCCGAGATTACCTGCGCCAGCCGCGGGTAGCCGCCGGTGGTTTGGCAGTCGGCCAGCAGCACCAGGGGCTGGCCCCCGGCCGGCACCTGCACCGTGCCACAGGTGACGGCGCTCGACAGCAGCTCCGCCTTTGTGGTGCGCACCAGCGCCGGGCCGCTGAGCCGGCAGCCCATGCGGTCGGCCTCGGTGGTGACGGCAAACGCCCCGCCCCAAAAAGCCCGCTGGCTCGCCGGCGCAAACTGCTCGTACTCAGGGCCTGGCATGGCACGTACCACCAGCGGCTCGCCGGGGCGCAGCACCCGCCCGGCGGCAACGCGCCACCTGGGCGCGGCCCAACCCAGGGGGTTTTCTAACTTTAAAGCATCAAAAAGCTGCCGCGCGGTAGCCAACCATTCGCCCACCGGCAGCACGTCGCCGGCCCGCAAGGCCCGGCCCGCCAGCCCGCCCAAGGCCGCGCGCAGATACGTGGCGCGGCTGCCCAGCACCAGGGGCACCGCCACGCCGCCGGCCACGGCCAGCCAGGCCCGGCCAGGTGTAGTAGGTGTGCCAAAAGCCAGCACCGCGCCCGCCCGCACCGCCACCGGCCGCCCCAGCGGCACCGGCTGGCCCGCGATAGTGGCCGCCAGGTCGGCCCCGGTGAGCGCCAGCAGCGCGTCGGCTTCGAAGCGGAGCGTGGGGCCGCGCAGGGTGCATTCGAGGCCGGCCGCGTTTTCGGCATTGCCCACCAGCAGGTTGGCGGTGCGCAGGGCGGCGGCGTCGAGCGCACCGCTCACGACCAGGCCGGTTTTTTGGTGGCCCACGCGGCCCAGGTCCTGCACCGTGGTCAGCAGGCCAGGCGTCAGCACGCTAATGGACATACGCCAGGCGGTGGAATTCGGCGGCTGAAATGGGCACGAACCGCAGCCGGTTGCCGGCTTGCAGCAGGCTGGGCTGGGCCCGCCCGGCGTCGAAGAGCCGCAGCGGCGTGCGCCCGATAAGCTGCCAGCCGCCCGGCGTGGGCAGCGAATACACGCCGGTTTGGAGCCCTGCGATGCCTACCGCGCCGGCCGGCACCAGCGGCCGGGGCTGGGCACGGCGCGGGGTGGCCAGCCGCGCATCCAGCCCGCCGAGGTAGGGAAAGCCAGGTGCGAAACCCACCATGTACACCAGGTATTCGGGGCGGGCGTGATAGTCAACTAGTTCTGCTATAGAGAGTTGCGCGTGAGCAGCTACTGCTGCCAGGTCGGGGCCAAAGTCGCCCCCGTAGCACACCGGGATTTCGACCAGGGGGCCGGGCCGGTAGTCGGCCGCGGCGGCCTGGGCGGCGGGCAGCAAGCTTTGTAAATGGCTGGCTATCTGCTCGTAAGGTGGTAGCTGAGTGCGCTGACTGAGCTGGTTGTACTGGCTGAGTACCCACGGGTCATAATAAACGGTGAGCGTAATAAAGGCGGGCACGTACTCGCGCAGGCCGGGCGGCGGGTGCTGGTCGAGCACCTTCGCAAACGCCTGAATGAGTTGGTGCGTGGCCGGGTCGATAGCCTGGCCAAACTCCAGCACCACGGCCGAGTCGCCCAGCGGATACAGGCGCAGGGCTGGCAGCAGGTCAATCATGCGCGCAGCCGGTTATTTTTGGAAAATTTGCCACTTGCCCGTTTCGCTTGCGATGCCTTTAAACTACCGTAAATATGGGGCGCTCGGCGGCCTGTTGCTGGCCGCTGCCTGCCAGCGCGCCACGTATCCCACCACTTCGGCAGCTACCGCTACCCTAGCCACCCCCGTTGCCGCGCCGCCCGTGGTGCCCGGCGTGAGCCGCGAGCTGGCCGAGTTTCGCAAGAAAGTTATCAGCCGCGTGGCCTACGACCTGCGCCTGACCGTGCCCGCCAGCAAGGCCGACCCGGTGCGGGCCGAGGAAACTATCACCTTCCGCCTACACGGCAACGGCGCGCTGGTGCCGCTCGATTTTAAGGGGCAAGCCAGCCAGCTGCACAGCCTCACTATCAACGGCCAGCCGGCCGCTACCGATTACCGCTCGGAGCACCTGGTGCTGCCCGCCAGCGCGCTGCGAATTGGTACTAATGAGGTAAGAATCAGCTTCGACGCCGGCGACCTATCACTCAACCGCAATGCCGATTACCTCTACACACTGCTCGTGCCCGACCGCGCCCGCACGGTGGCGCCGGTGTTTGACCAGCCCAATCTGAAGGCCGTTTTTACGCTGGCCCTTACCGTGCCCCGGCGGTGGCAGGCCGTGGCCAACGGGGCGCTGCGCGACTCGGTGAGCACCCTCGCTGGGGTGTTGCCGGGGATGAAAACCTACCGCTTTGCGCCGTCCGATTCGATTAGCACTTACCTGTTTTCGTTTGCGGCGGGGCGCTTCGCGCCGCTGCGGCACACGGTGGACGGCCGGCAAATGAATTTCCTGCACCGCGAAACGGACACCACTAAAATTCGCCTCAGCGTGCCGGTTATTTTCCGGCTGCACGGCGAGGCCTTACGCTTTTTGGAGCAGTACACGGGTATTCCCTATCCGTTTCAGAAATTCGATTTCACGGCCATTCCCGACTTTCAGTACGGCGGCATGGAGCACGTGGGCAACATTGATTACAAGGCCAGTACGCTGTTTCTGGATGAGGGCGCCACCAAGGACCAGCTGCTAGCCCGCCAAAGCCTCATCGGCCACGAAACGGCCCACATGTGGTTTGGCGACCTCGTGACCATGCAGTGGTTCAACGACGTGTGGATGAAGGAGGTGTTCGCCAATTTTATGGCCGATAAGCTGAACAGCGACCACTCCGATGGCGAGGACCAGCTGCTCAAGTTCGTGACCGACCACTACCCCGCCGCCTACGCCGTGGACCGCACCGCCGGGGCCAACCCCATTCGGCAGCCGCTGCAGAATCTGCAGGAAGCGGGCTCGCTCTACGGCAACATCATCTACCACAAGGCGCCTATTATGATGCGCCAGCTGGAGCGGCTGATGGGCGAGCAGCCCTTTCGGGAGGGCGTGCAAGAATACCTCTACAAATACGCCCACGGCAATGCCACCTGGCCCGACCTCATTGCCATTCTGGATGACCACACGCCCGCCGACCTGGCTGCCTGGAACCAGGTGTGGGTCAACCAGCCCGGCCGGCCGGTTTTCAGCTATACCCTTGATAATCAGGGCCAACAGCTTGTCATCAGGCAGCAGGCGGAGGATGGCTCCGACCGCCTCTGGCCCCAGCAGTTTGAGGTGCTGGCCATGTACCCCGGCCGCCCCGTGGCGCTGCCCGTCAACATGAGCCAGCGCGAGGTGCGCGTGCCGCTACCCGCCGGCCAGGGCGCGCCCAGCTACGTGCTGCTCAATGCGCAGGGCCTCGGCTACGGCGTGTTTCCGGTGGCCCCGCAGGTGGCCGACCACCTGGCTAGCCTCCCCGACCCGGTGGCCCGCGCCAGTACCTACATCGCCCTCTACGAAAATATGCTCAGCGGCCGGGGCCTGGCCCCGCGCCCGCTGCTCGACCGCTACCTAACCCAAACGGCCCACGAAAGCAACGACCTCAATATCAAGCTACTCACCGACCAGCTGAGTCATATCTACTGGCAATTTCTGCCGCCGGCCGAGCGCGCTGCGCTGGCCCCAGGCCTCGAAAAGGCGCTTTGGCAAGCCATGCTGACCCAGCGCCAGCCCGGTGAGCAAAAGCTGTATTTCAAAGCCTACCAAAGCATTGCCCGCACGCCGGCCGCCCAAAAGCGCCTCTACCGCATCTGGCAAAGCCAGGACGGCCCCGGCCTGGTACGGCTAACCGAGGAGGACTACACCAGCCTGGCCCTGGCGCTGGCCGTGCGCGACTACCCGGCTGCGCAACCCATTCTGCCCGAGCAGCTTGGCCGCATTGCCAACCTGGACCGCCGCCAGCGCCTGCGATTTTTGATGCCGGCGCTTTCGCCCGACGTAGCCACCCGCGACCAGTTTTTTGCTTCGCTTAAGGAGGAGAAAAACCGGGAGAAAGAGGCCTGGGTTACCGCCGCCCTTGGCTACCTGCACCACCCACTACGCCAGGCCACCTCCGAAAAGTATTTGCCCGAAAGCCTCAATCTGCTGGAAGAAATTCAGCAGACGGGCGACATATTTTTCCCGGCGGCGTGGCTGCAGGGCACGCTGGGCTATTACCAGACGCCCACGGCGGCGCGCACGGTGCGGGCGTTTTTGGCGGCGCACCCCAGCTACAACCCGCAGCTGCGGGCCAAGCTGCTGCAAGCGGCCGACGACCTGTTTCGGGCTGAGAAGCTGGTCATGTAGCGCGGACTTTGTAGTCCGTGCCGGGTTCATGGCGCGGGCGCGGACTACAAAGTCCGCGCTACTAGGCGAACTTTGTTGCTTTCGCTGGTTATAGTATCCATGTCTGATTACCACCAATTCGAGTATCCCAACGGTATCCGCCTGCTACACAAGGAGGTACCGCACACCAAGATTGCGCACTGCGGCTTTTTGCTCGACATCGGCTCGCGCGATGAGCAGGCCCATCAGCAGGGCCTGGCCCACTTCTGGGAGCACATGGCCTTTAAGGGCACCCGCAAGCGCAAGTCGTTTCACATCCTCAACCGCCTCGAAACCGTGGGCGGCGAGCTCAACGCCTACACCACGAAGGAGAAAATCTGCTTCTACGCCACCCTGCTCAGCACCCACTTCGAGCGGGCGTTTGAGCTACTTACTGACCTGACTTTCAACTCTTTATTCCCGGAGCGGGAAGTGGAGAAGGAGCGCGGCGTAATTCTGGAAGAGATGAGCATGTACCAGGATGCGCCCGAAGATGCCATCATCGACGACTTCGACGCCGTTATCTATGGGGAGCACCCGCTGGGCATCAACATCCTGGGCACCCGCGAGAGCGTAAGTGGTTTCCAAACAACTGATTTTCATGCCTTTTACAACGAGAACGTGCGCACCGACCGGCTTATTTTCAGCTCGGTGAGCAACCTGCCGTTCAAGGAAGTAAAGCGGCTGGCCGACCGCTTTCTGGCGCCCATTCCGGCCCGGCTGGGTCCGCGCGAGCGCCTGCCTTTCAGCGGCTACGTGCGCCAGGACCGCACCGAGCGGCGGCCCATCTCGCAGGCGCACTGCCTGGTGGGCGGCCCCGCCTACCCGCTCACCGACGAGCGCCGGGTACCGTTTTTCATGCTCAACAACATCCTGGGCGGCCCCGGCATGAACTCGCGCCTCAACCTGGCCGTGCGCGAAAAATACGGCCTCGTGTACACCATCGACAGCTCGTATTCGCCTTATACCGACACCGGCTTGTTTGGTATTTACTTCGGCACCGAAGCCAAGCAGCTTAACCGCACGCTGGGCCTGGTGCAGAAGGAATTGAAATTACTACGCGAGAAAGAACTCACTACCAGCCAGTTGCACGTAGCCAAAAACCAGCTTATGGGCCAGCTCGCCATGAGTGAGGAAAGCAATTCGGGCCTGATGCAGCTGCTGGGCAAAAGCACCCTCGACCTGGGCCGCGTAGAGCCGCTGCCCGAGATTTTTGAGCGCATCGGGCGCGTAACGGCCAGCGAATTGCGCCAGCTGGCCAACGAAGTGCTGGCCGAGGACCACCTCAGCATCCTGCAGTACGTGCCCGAGAAGTAACAGTAGCGCGAAGTTTCACTTCGTGCGCAAGCGCGAGCAGGCGGCACCGCGCCAGGCGACCCAAACGCGAGCTGCTCGCTGCGCTCGCGCACGAAGTGAAACTTCGCGCTACTTCCCCTTATGCCTCCTCCCATTTTTGGCCACGTGGGCTCGGCCCGGCCGGGCGACTTATTTGCCTCGCGCATCGACCTTGCTTTGCGCGGGCAGCACCGGCCGCGCCGGGCGGGCGTGTGCGCCACCGCGGCCCAGGGAGCCGAAAGCATCATCCTGGCCGACCAGTACGAGGACGATGAAGTGCACGACGATTACTTCTGGTACGCGGGCCACGGCGGGCGCGATGCCAAAACCGGCCACCAGGTAACCGACCAGCAGCTCGACTACCGCAACCAGGGCCTGGCCCGCAGCCAGGAAACCGGCCGGCCCGTGCGCGTGTATCGGCGCATCGACAGCGCGCCCGCCGCGTGGCAGTTTCGCTACGAGGGCCTGTGGCGCGTGGTGGCGCAACAGTACGTAACCGGCAAGTCGGGCTACCACGTGTACCGCTTCCGGCTGGAGCCTTTTAGGGAGAATTTGGAATGAGGAATTTGGAATGAAGAATTATCCTGATGACAATTCTTCATTCCAAATTCCTCATTCCAAATTAAAAGCCAACGCCATGATTGACAGCGACATACAAGAATATGCCGAGCAACACTCCGGCCCCGAGCCGGCTTTGCTGCACCAGCTTTGGCGCGAAACCCACTTGCAGCTGCTGATGCCGCGCATGGCCACCGGCCACTGGCAGGGCCGGCTGCTGAGTATGCTCTCGCACCTCGTGCAGCCGCGTAAGGTGCTGGAAATCGGCACGTTTACGGGCTACGCCACCCTGTGCCTGGCCGAGGGGCTGGCCGACGGCGGGCTCCTGCACACCATCGAAATCAACCCCGAGCGCGAAAGCCGCATCCGGCGCTACGTAGCGGCGGCGGGCCTCACGGCGCGCGTGAGTGTGCACATTGGCGATGCGCGCGATGTTTTGGCCGGCTTGGTCGGCGAAGTGTGGGACTTGGTCTTTATTGACGCCGACAAGCTCCATAATGGACGGTATTTTGAGCTTGTAATCAAGCAGGTGCGGCCGGGGGGCCTGGTTATAGTGGACAATGTGCTGTGGGGCGGCAAGGCCCTGCCTACGTATCCGCTCAAAGCCAACGACCACGACACCCGCGCCGTACGCGCCTTCAACGAGCAGCTGCGCCACGACCCGCGCGTGGTGCCGCTGCTGCTGCCCGTGCGCGATGGCCTGCTGCTGCTGCGCAAACTATAAGCTTTTACTAATCTGACGTTTATGCGTTTTCTACTCTTGGTTGGCCTAACCTGGCTGCTGACTTTTAGCGCCTTTGCCCAGAGCGCAGTGCGCGGCAAGGTGCTCGATGGCAAAGACCAGAGCCCACTCATCGGGGCCAATGCGGTGCTCATTCACCTGCCCGATTCGGTGCGCACCGGCTCGGCCGTGGGGCCCGATGGCAGCTTTGAGATTTCGGGCGTGGCCCCCGGCCGCTACGTGTTTGTGGCCTCCTATATCGGCTACCAGGACCAGCGCCAGCCGGTGAGCGTGCCGGCCGGCGGCGCGCCCGTGGTGCTCAGCCCCGTGGTGCTCCAAGCGGGCGGCGTGGCCCTCAAAACGGTAGTAGTGACCGGCCAGGAGGTGCAGGTAGTGCAGCGCGGCGACACCACCAGTCTCAACGCCAAAGCCTTCAAAACCAACCCCGACGCCACGGCCGGCGACCTCATCACCAAGATGCCGGGCATCTCGGTCGATGCCTCGGGCAAAACCCAGGCCCAGGGCGAGCAGGTGCAGCAGGTGCTCGTAGATGGCAAGCCGTTTTTCGGCACCGACCCCGACGCGGTGCTCAAAAACCTGCCCGCCGACGCCATCGACCGGGTCGAGATATTCGACCAGCAGAGCGAGCAGAGCCGCTTTTCGGGCTTCAACGATGGCAACACCCAGAAAACGCTGAATATCATTACCAAGCCCTCGTTTCGCAACGGGCAGTTTGGGCGGGCGGTGGTGGGCGCGGGCCCCGACCGCTACCGGGCGAGCCTGAACCTCAACGACTTCCACGGCGACCGGCGCACCACGGTGCTGGCCCAGAGCAACAACGTGAACGAGCAGAACTTCGGCACCGACGACCTGCTGGGCGTCATTGGCAACTCAGCTCCCGGCGGCGGCGGCGGGGGCGCGCGCGGCGGCGGCCGCGGTGGCGCCGGGGGCGGCTCGGGGGCCAACCCCGGCGACTTCTTGGTGAGCCAGAACGGGGGCATCAGCAAGACCACGGCGGCGGGCCTGAACTATTCCAATAGCTGGAATAAAAAAACGGAGCTAACGGGCAGCTACTTTTTCAATCATTCCAATAACACACTCAATAGCAGTACGTTGCGCCAGTATGTGCTGCCGGGCCAAAGCAACACGACCTACAACGAAACCTCGCTTTCGGGCAGCACCAACACCAACCACCGCGCCAACTTCCGGCTCGACCAAAAAATCGACTCCATGACGTCGGTGCTGTTTCGGCCCCGGCTGTCGTGGCAGCAAAACAATGCCGGCCAGACCCTAACCGGCATCACGGCCCGCGAAGGCGTGCAGCAAAGCCAGATTAATACGCTGTATAATTCTACTAATAAGGCAGTTAACCCTGGGGGCGACTTGCTGCTGCGCCGCAAGGTGGGGCGCCGCGCCGGCCGCACGCTCTCGCTGAGCCTCAACGGCTCGTACAACTACCGCAACGGCACTTCGGTGCTGAACACCTCCAACGTGGGCGGCACCAACACCAACCTCAACCAGCAGGCGGTGCTGACCCAGAAAAGCGGCACCATGGCCGGCAACCTGGCCTATACCGAGCCGGTGGGCCAGCACGCCCAGCTGCAAGCCAACTACGCGCTGAGCTACGCGCCCAACAACTCCAACAAGATTACCCGCGACTTCAACGCCGGCGACCAGGGGTACACCCGCCTCGACTCGGCGCTGAGCAATGTATTTGATAACTACTACCTTACGCAGGGCGGCGGGCTGAGCTACCGCTACAACACGCGCACCCTGCAGGCCTCGGTGGGGGCCAGCGCGCAGGTGGCGCGGTTGCAGGGCGACCAGACCTTTCCGCGCCCCGGCCCGGTCGACTACACATTCTGGAACGTGCTGCCCCAGGCCAACCTGATGTGGCGGCCCGACCGCTCGCACAACGTGCGCCTGTTTTACCGCACCAGCACCAACGCGCCCAGTCTCAACCAGTTGCAGGCGGTAGTCAACAACTCCAACCCGCTGCAGCTGACCATTGGCAACCCGGCCCTGAAGCAGGAATACGCCCACAACCTGGTGGCCCGCTACACGGCCGCGCGGGCCGATAAGAATAGCAATTTCTTCGCCCTGCTCTCGGGTAGCTACACTCAAAACCCCATCGCCAACCGCACGCTGGTGGCCGTGCGCGACACCACGGTGCGGCCCATCCTCAACGACCCAAGCATCGCCGTGCGACTACCGGCCGGGGCCCAGCTCACGCAATCGACCAACTTGCAGGCGCAATACACTGTGCGGGCAGCGGCCAACTACGGCCGGCCGCTCACCGCCATCAAGTCGAACTTCAACGTGAGCCTGGGCGGCAGCTTCAGCCAAAACCCTGGTATTGTGAACAATGCCCTCAACTACGCCCGCACGCCGGCTATCACCGGCGGCCTGGTGCTGAGCAGCAACGTGAGCCCCAACCTGGACTTCACGCTGTCCTCCAACTCCACCCAGAGCTACGTGCGCAACACGCTCAGCAAGCAGCTCGATAACAGCTACTTCAGTCAGCTCACGCGCCTGAAATTCAGCTGGATAGTGGGGCCGGGCATCTCGCTGCAAACCGACGTGGCCCACCAGCTTTACCGGGGCCTGAGCAGCGCTTATAACCAGAACTACGTGCTCTGGAACGCCTCCATCGGCAAGAAGCTGTTTCCCGGCCAGCGCGGCGAAATCAAGCTCTACGCGTTTGACATTCTCAAGCAAAACCGCGCCATCCAGCGCAACGTGAACGTGGCGTATTATGAGGACGTGCAAACCACCGTGCTCCAGCAATACCTGATGCTCATGTTTACTTACAACATCCGCTCGGCCAACATGACGGCCCTGCCCACCGCGCCCGAGGGGCCGGGCGGGCGGCGCGGGCGCGGCGGCTTCGACGGCCCGCCCGGCGGCGGTGGTGGTGGCGGCGGGCGCGGCGGCTGCAATTTCCTGGTGCGTGACGAGCCGACGCTGAAGGCCGTGGCCGCGCGCACCGGCGGCACCTACTACCCGGCCGAGAGCGCGCAGCAGCTGCGCGACGTGTTCGCCAAGCTGCCGAGCGACATCCAGCACCAGCACGAGGAGCGGGAGATCAGCGTGT
>CAXTFI010000121.1:0-14667 GCA_964243255.1 uncultured Hymenobacter sp. | reverse complement strand
AGCTGAGCCAGCTCTTCGACGACCTCGTGGTGGCCGGCCGCCTCAAAGTGGCCGTGCACGGCTACACTGACAACACCGGCGACGCTGCTAAAAACCAGCAGCTCAGCGAGTCGCGCGCCGAGGCCGTGGCTCACTGGTTGCAAGCCCGCAGCCCCCGCGCCTTCCCGCAAGGCCGCGTGCAGGTGTACGCTCACGGCGCCGCCGAGCCCGTGGCCAGCAACGACACCGAAGCCGGCAAAGCGCAGAACCGCCGCGTGGAGGTGGTGCTGGGTAATTGATAGTCAAACTCTGACAGGTGAAAAAGAACGTCATGCTGAACGCAGTGAAGCATCTCGCTCGAATAGTTGAACGGCGCGAATGAAGCGAGCGAGATGCTTCACTGCGGTCTGCCTGACGTTCTTTTCTAGCACTTTCCACCCAACATGAACTCCCTTTTCACCCCCAACGCCCACCCGCGCCGGGCCACGGTGGCCGCGCTCGTGGCCGGCCAGGTGCTGGCTTTGCTGGCGCTGTGGCTTTTCTTTCCGCTCCAGCTATTTCCCAGCCTGGCCGATGTGTTGCGGGCTCTCGGCGACCTCATCAGCAGCCAGGGCTTGCTGCAGGAGCTCTGGGCCAGCCTGACAACTGCCTTTCAGGCGCTGGGCATTGCCACCGGGCTGGCGCTGCTGCTCGCGTACTTCACGGCGCTGCCGTTTTTCCGGCCGCTGGCGTTTGCGGCCTCCAAGCTGCGCTACCTCACGCTCACGGGCCTCACGTTTTTTATGGCCCTGCTGCTCAGCTCGGGGCACCAGGTGAAGCTCTCGGTGCTGGTGTTTGGGGCCACCGTGTACCTGGTAACGGGCATGACGCGCGTTATCCTGGGCACCACGCAGGAGGAGCTGGACCACGCCCGCACCCTGGGCCTGGGCGAGTGGGGCAGCTTCTGGCAAGTGGTGGTGCGCGGCAAGCTCGCCGACATGCTCGAAGTAGTCCGCCAGAACTTCGCCATTATCTGGACTTTGATAACGCTGGTCGAAACGCTCTATCAGTCGGAAGGGGGCATCGGGCTCTTGCTCTACAAGCAAAACCGATATCTGCATCTAGATGGGGTGGTGGCTATTCAACTGGTAATTCTGGCCGTGGGCATAGCCCAGGATTATGGCTTTGAGGCCTTGCGGAAGCTGTTTTTTCCTTACGCGGAGCTGGGCAAGATGTAGCGTAGACTCTGCGAGTCCGCGCGTGGCACGATACCCGAACGACCCCCAACGACCCCACGCGCGGACTCGCAGAGTCCACGCTACCTACTCAGGTGCCCAATAAGTATAGGGCCACTGCTGCCACTCTGCCACCAACCCAGCTTTCACCGGGTTTTCCAGCACGTAGGAGACAATGCGCTCCAACTCACCCGCCCGCACCACATGGTCGTAACTCTCGGCCTGCCAGAAAGCCCCGGTGCGCCCTAGCAGCTTATTTGCTTGTGTGGCCGTGTAGCCTTTCAGCCGCTGCAAGGTTTTGAGCATGGATGGCGCACCCACTGGCAATAGCACCACCAGGTGCACATGGTTAGGCATCACGCAGTAGCAAATCAATTCGTAGCCTTTGCCCTGAAAGTAGTGGAGCGACTGCACCACTACCGCAGCTACTTCAGGCTGTGCCAGCCACGTAGGCCCAAATTCAGATTTGGCTAGCTGCGCATCAAAACGCCCGAAGTATCGCTTTTGCGCTGCATAGCGCTGGTCTGGATTCAACTCCAACCGATTGCGCTTTAGCTCATCTTCGGCTTGCCATTGTGCCAGCACTTGCTGGGGCATGGTACCAGCCAGCCGAAACGTGATGAATAAGACCTCACCCGATGGCAAGCGGTGTGGTAGGCGACGCGCATAGTCAATCAAATCAGGCACGCTCGCAAAGTACGCTGTAGCGTGGACCCTGCGAGTCCGCGCGTGTGAACGACTACTCCTTCCACCTTTTACCTACCCACGCGCGGACTCGCAGAGTCCACGCTACCTCCTTATGACCGCGCTGCCCCACTCCTACAAAGACCCGCTGCTCACGCTGCAAGACGTGTCGATGCGCTTCGGCTCTGAGGTTATCCTGCGCGACCTCAACGTGCAGGTGCTTGACGTTATTCGCCCCAGCGTCACGCAGGGGCAGGTGGTGGGCATTTACGGGCGCTCGGGCGTGGGCAAGTCGGTGCTGTGCCGGCTGCTGGCGGGGCTGGCCGCGCCCAGCACCGGCACCGTGCGCGTGGGCGAAGCCCAGCAGCCCGTGTACCCCGGCGCCGTGGGCTACGTGCAGCAGCGCTATCCACTCTTCAATCACCTCAGCCTGCTCGACAACCTGCTGCTGGCCGCCCGCCGCAAGCACGCCCCCGCCGAGGCCCAGGCCCGCACCGACGCCTACCTCAGCCGCTTTGGGCTGGCCGCCCACGCCCGCAAGTACCCGGCCCACCTCTCGGGCGGGCAGCGCCAGCGGGCGGCCATTGCGCAGCAGTTGCTGTGCTCCGACCACCTCATCCTGCTCGATGAGCCGTTTTCGGGCCTCGACGTGGCCATGATTGACGAGGTCAAGAAAATCATCCTGGAGGTGACGACGATGGACGAGCTGAACACTGTGCTTATCGTGAGCCACGACATTGCCACCACCACCGCATTGGCCGACCAGCTCTGGCTGCTCGCCCCCGAGCGCCACCCCGCCACCGGCCAGCTGCTGCCCGGTGCCACCATCAGCCCCCGCCACCAGTACAACCTGGCCCAGCTCGGCCTGGCCTGGCACCCCGATGTAGAGGCCGAACCCGAGTTCACCCAGTTTGTGGAGGGGATAAAGGCGGAGATACGGGGGAGTTAGACTCTTGGGATGATAGTGACCCAGCACTTGACTTACACACCGCGGACTTGCCAATGGGGGGCTAGCCGGTCAGGGTCTGTTAGATTGCACAAAGCAAATTCCATATCCCACTGCCGCAGCTTGGCTGCCAGTCGTTGCTGCAAAATGGCCTTACCATCCTTTTTCACCACCCGGCGCAACGTAGTGCCAGCTACGGGTGGCTCTAACCAGAATAAGATAACTTCGATAGCGGGCTGACTGCTTAGGCAAGCCATCGGGCGCAGCAAGTCATCATCTAGTCGCATACCCAGCCGCTCGGCAATCATCAGGCCCGCCACTGTGCCAGCGACCTTGCTCATCACGGCCTCGTAGAGTTGGGTTCGGCGCTCACCTTCCGCGCGGGTGTCTAGCCGGTCATCTTTCACTTCCACTAGTTGCAGGCTAGCGGGGTCGGCTGGCAAGCGACAGATAAAATCGACTGCTTGCAACCTGCTCACGCCCCCGCTAGTCAGGATGCGGCGGTAAAACCCAGCCGGCGTGCCCGCGACGGGGTCGGCTTTTGCATCGTAGTGAACCACTTGCCAGTCATCGGGAAAGTCGAACAGTAGTTTCTTCTCCCTAAAGGTTGGCATGGCGCTCCCGGTCTTCTCTGGCAAATATTGCGTCTAAGCTGTCCGCCTGTTCCAACTCAACTTCTAGGGCCACGACATCAGGCAAGTACTCGAAATTATCGGTCGTGACTATTGTAGTAGCCTCCCCCTGGCGGGCATTCAATCCGAAGTATTTTATCGGCAGCGGCTTGGCATCTTTCTGCCGCGAAAGGATATGAAATTCTTTCAGCAAATCCGTGCTGTGCGTAGCCAAGATTATTTGAAAGCCTTGGCGGGCTAGCTCGGCTAGGATAGCGGCTAGCTTTCGGAGAAGCGCGGGGTTTAGGTTAGCCTCGGGTTCGTCCCAAAAGAGTGTTGTTTGCTCAGTCAAGCTACCGTTAAGCAGCAGCTTTTGTAGCATCCCAAATTTGCGCAATCCCTCAGCCAACAAATTAGCTCCTAGTTCACGGCCATTATTATCAACTAAATAATAGTTGTCTCTTGTCTCTCGCAATTCACCACCTAGTATTTCGGTCAGTGTTTGAATAGCTTCTGGAGCGGGGGGTTCACGAAGCCGCAAACCACGAAGCTGCCCGAGTAAGTCAAGATAATTCTGCTCTAATGACAAAGAATCAAGGGTTAATCGCTCTAGTTGACCAGAAGCCGGTAGCATCCAACTCAGTGTTAGTACCTCCTTGGCCGGAATAAATATGGGAGCAACATAAATAACGTCGCTCGTAGCAAAATCAGCTGATATACCGATTCCATCTTCGATAGCCGATGCCATTGTAAACATTAGATTAGCACCATCTTCAGCAGTAACATCCACTTTTGCTTTCTGCTGCCCATATCGCACCAGTTTGCCGATATCAGCCAGAACAAATAAAGGGCTTAGCACTGCTCTTAGGCTAAAAGCCGCTTCTGCCCGAATAGCTCCTCCGTACACTTTTTTGCTGAGAGCATCGTGATACCATGTTTGAGCAGCAGCATAACCCACCTTCAACACATGGCTCTTCCCGGTCCCATTCGTTCCAACGAGCACATTCAGCCCCGGCCCAAACTCAAAGTCGGCGTCGGCGAAAACAGTGAAATTCCGGAGGTGGAGGCGCTTTAGCATAATCCCAAAAATACGGCCTAGCCAACTCATAACTTTGAATCCCTAACTCCTAATTCCAACGAAGTGCCCACCGGAACCCTGCTCCTCATCGACGACGAAGCGCGCTTGCGCCAGCTGCTGGCCCAGGTGCTGGAGCTGGAGGGCTACGTAGTGCTGCAAGCCCCCGACGCCTACCGGGGCCTGGCGCTACTGGCCGAGCACGCCGCCGAGGTGCTGGTGGTGCTCAGCGACGTGAAGCTGCCCGATGGCCACGGCGTGGAGCTGCTGCCGCGCTTCCGGGCGCTGGCCCCGCTGGCCGAGGTGGTGCTGCTCACGGCCTTCGGCACCATCCCCGACGGGGTGAAGGCCATGAAGCTCGGGGCCTTCGACTACCTCACCAAGGGCGATTTTGAGCAGCAGCTGGTGGTGGTAGTGGAGCGCGCCGTCGAAAAAGCGCGCCTCCAGCACCGCGTGCACGAGCTGGAAAAGCGCGTGGGCCAGCGCCACAGCTTCGAGAGCATGATTGGCGAGGCCCCGGCCCTGCGGCGCGCCCAGCACCTGGCCCGGCAGGTAGCGCCCACCGACGCCACCGTGCTGCTCGAAGGCCCCACCGGCGCGGGCAAGGAGTTGTTTGCCCAGGCGCTGCACGAGGCGGGCGGCCGCAAAACCAAGCCGTTTGTGGCCGTCAACTGCAGCGCTTTCCCGAAGGATTTGCTGGAGTCGGAGCTGTTTGGCTACAAGAAGGGGGCCTTCACGGGGGCACTCACCGACAAAAAGGGCCTGCTGGAGGAAGCCAACGGCGGCACCTTATTCCTGGACGAGATTGGCGAGCTGGAGCTGAATGTGCAGGCCAAGTTTCTGCGGGTGTTGGAGCTGCAGCAGTTTACCAAGCTCGGCGATACCAAGCCTACTAGTGTGAATGTGAGGCTGGTAGCTGCCACCAACCGCAACCTCAAGCAGGAGGCCGCCGAGGGGCGCTTCCGACTCGATTTGTACTACCGGCTCTCGGTGTTCACTATCCTGGTGCCCTCGCTGAAGGAGCGCGCCACCGACGTGCCGCTGCTGGCCGCGTTTTTCTTGCAGCATTTTGCCGCCCGACTGGCCAAGCGCCTGCCCGGCTTCGAGCCCGAAACCCTGGCGCGGCTGCAAGCCTACGCCTGGCCCGGCAATGTGCGCGAGCTTAAAAACGTGCTGGAACGCGCCGCCATTCTGGCCCCGGCCGGCGAATTATTGGCCCCCGACTACCTGCCCGAAGAGTTTCAGGGCGGCGCCCGGCCCGCGCTGGCCGACGATGACGAGAGCCTGCGGGCGCTGGAGGCTCGCCATATTAAGCGGCTAATGAGCGACTTAGCGGGCAACAAGCCGGAAGTAGCCAAGCGCCTGGGCATTGGGCTGACGACGCTCTACCGGAAGCTGCAGGAGTACGGGTTGGAGGAGTAGGCAATTAAATAATTGATGTGGAGCAGTGCCTGTGGCCCTCCCCGTGCACCGCTCCACATCAGCACCGTTACTTACTCGCCAGCGTCACGTAGCTACCGGCGTCTAACGTGAAGGTAGCCTGGCCTTTAGCTACTGTCACGCGGGGGCCTTCCTGCACGGCGCGGGTCTTGTCGGTTACGTAAAGCCGCAGCGTTTTTACGGTGGCGGGCAGGCCGGTGAGCGTGACGGCGCGGGTGGCCCCGTTGTTGACCAGATGCAGGGTGTAGAGGCCCTGCGCGGGGTTGCCGAGGGCGGCGACCGCCACGTTGGGGCGGTCGGCGGTGAGGGGCAGGGCCACCACATTGGGGGGCGTATTGGCCAGCTGCTGGAGGTTCCAGAAGCGCTGGGTGGGGTGCAGCGGCGCGGGGTTGCCGTAGATGCCGCCGCCCGCCAGGGGCGAATAATCGGACGTGAGCTGCCACTGCAAGATGCTCAGCGGCTGGCACTTAGCCAGCAAGCGGGTATAGAGCGTAATTTCCTGCAGGGCGTAGGTCGATTCCTCAAATACGGCCGGGTAGCCCCAGGCCTGGGCGTCGATGCTGCCCTCGCCCACCAGCAGCGGCAGCTTGATTTCGCGGGCCGCGGCGGCCCACTTGGCCAGGGTGGCGTCGTCGCAGCCACGCCACGAGTGAAACGACACCGCCCCGATGTAGGGCCGGGCGGCGGGGTCGCGCAGGGCCGGGTAAATAAACTCGTAGGTGGTGGCGTCGGAATTATCACCCAGCAACAGCTTGGTTTTCAAGCCTCTGGATACGAAATAAGCCCCCAGCCCTTTGATAAGGTCGTCGTGCTCCTGGCCGGTTTGCCGGATGTTGATGCCCAGGTCCGACTCGTTGAAGGAGAACATGGCCACTTCCACCCCGTACTTTTCCTTGAGGTAGATGATGTAGTCGGCGATGGACTTGTAGCTGGCTGCCATATGGCTCTTATCCAGCGGGTTGCCCCAAATGCCGTCGGGGCCCGGCCCGCCACCCCGCGCGCGCTGGCCCACAATGGCCCACTGCGGCGCCGACCACGCCGTGAGAATCACCGGCATGCCGCGCTGGCTCAGGCGCTGGGCCATGGCCATCGACTCCTGCACGTGCGGGTGCAGCTGGCCCTGGCGGGCGGCGGCGGTGGGGTCCTGCGCCAGGTCGGGCTGCCAGAGCTGCCAGGGCATCTCGACGCGGCCCCAGGCCACGCGCAGGTTTTGGAGGCAGTAGTCGATTACCTGCGGGTCGTTTTTGGGGCTTTGCAGCCGAAAATTACCCCCGAAGCCCGCGAAGGGCTGGCCGGGCTGCGCAGGGTTGAGCACGAGGCGAATGGGCGCGCGGTCAACCGGGCCATTCGCGCTGATGGTGAAGGCTTTGTGCGCCGTTTGGCCTTTGGCCAGCGCCCCCAGTTGAATGGGCACGTAGAGGTGAAAATTGCTGGGGTCTTTACCGGCATTTTCGCGGATGAGCACCTGGGTGGGCTCGGCAAAATCAAGTTCGAGCTGGCGGGTGGCCGTTACTACGCGCAGGCGGCGGGCAGCTACCTGGGTTTCGGTGGTGGGGTTGGCCAACGCCTGCTCGGCCAGCACCTTACCGGCGGCGTCGAGCAGCTGCACCCTGGCTTGCGCGTAGGCGGCGCGGGGCAGGGCCAGGCTGAAAAACGCCCCCAGCATATCGGTAGCAGCCAGCGCCGTGGCATCGAGGGTTACGGCGGCTTTGCCGGGGGCCAGGTCTTCCACTACTTCCGCCAGGCTCAGGCTATCGAGGCGGGTGCTGATGAGCTGCCGGGCGCCCTGGCGCGCGTAGCGGGGGCGCTGCCGCTCCTGGGCGGTGGCCGTTACGTGGGCCCAATCTTTACCAACCAGCTGTAAGCCAGTCTCAAACTCCAGTAATTGTCCGCTCACCCGCAGGCCGGTGATGTTGCCCCAGGGCATTACTTCGGCTTGCCCAAAGGCGGGCGGCGCGGCAAGGCCCCAGGTTAGCAGGCCCAGCGCCAGGCTGGCCCGGCGGTAGTTGTTGAAGGTAGCAAGCGGGTTTTTCACAGTTGAGCAGGGCGGGGGCGGTGGGTGGCAACAGCCCGCCGACAATGCTACCACCCAATTTTGGGCGGCGGTAATAGTATTGCTGCCTTCTTTTGCCGCCACGGGCGGGGCGCGGCCGGTAGCTGGCCCCGCCCGGCCACCCTGTAATAAGTGGGCCGCGCCGGCTATTCACCCCGTGCCCGTACCGCCGTTAGCCACTCGCGCCATGTCCTTAAAAATTCAAATCCGCCTGGGGGTTTCCCTAATGCTGGGGCTGCTGCTGGGGCTGGGCAGCTACGTGATTCTCACCATTCACCGGCTCGAAAGCGAGGCCCCAGGGGTGCAGCAAGCCAACGCCCTGGCGGCGCAGCGGGCCGTGTGGTTATTCTTGATTATCAGCACGTTGTTGGGAATAATATTAATGGTGCGGCTGCCGCGCCTGGTGGTGCGCCCGCTCAGCCGCCTCACTGCCGACGTGGAGCGCGTGGCCGCCGATGGCCCCGTGACGCGCGTGGCCGTGACGCGCAACAACGAGGTGGGCA
Organism: uncultured Hymenobacter sp.; assembly: GCA_964243255.1. GTDB lineage: Bacteria > Bacteroidota > Bacteroidia > Cytophagales > Hymenobacteraceae > Hymenobacter. The sequence continues at coordinate 6,162 of CAXTFI010000121.1, read as the reverse complement.
GCGTGGCGGCGGCCGTAAACCGGGTGCTGCGCCAGGCGGAGGACGAGCGCCGCGCCACCCTGGCCGAGCTCATCACCCAGCGCAACCGCACCGACAGCCTGGTGCGCGGGCTCGATGAGGGCCTGCTACTCATTGACCAGCACGGCGTTATTGTATTGGCCAACCCCGTGGCCTGCCTGCTGCTGGGCCAGCCCGCCAAGGAGCTGCTCGACCAGCCCGCCGCCGCCGTGGCCCAGCACAACGAGATGCTGCGCGAGTGGCTGCGCGCCCTCACCGCGCCCCCCGCCCCGCCCGCCGAGGCCGCCGACCCCGCCGAAACTAGCCGGCCCACCGGCCCCGTGTTCCTGGTGCGCCCACACGGCGAAAACCTGCATTACCAGCTTACCGTGAGTGAGGTAACGGAGCTGAATGAGGAGCTAAAAAAAGCCGTGCCGGCGGGCCACGTCTTTTGCCTGCGCGACGTGTCGGCCTTCAAAAATCTCGACCAGGTGAAGTCGGAGTTCCTGGCCACCATCTCGCACGAGCTGAAGACGCCGCTGGCCAGCATCAACCTCAGCCTGATGCTGTTGCAGGACGAGCGCCTCGACGCCCCGCGGCGGCTGGAAATAGCGGGCGGCATCCGCTCCGAAACCCAGCGGCTGCTGGGCATGGTGGGCCAGCTCATTGAGGTGTCGCGGCTCGATGCGGGCAAGGAAATCCGCCTCAACCTGGGCTCGGTGCCGCTGCCCGAGGTGGTGCGCTACGCCACCGACATCGTGCGCGCCCAGCTCACCGACAAGGGCTTAAAGCTGCAGGTGCTGCTGGCCGAGCCCCTGCCCTGCGCCCACGCCGACGTAGAGAAAACCACCTGGGTGCTTATTAACTTGCTATCCAATGCGATACGCTATTCGCCCCACGGCGCGGCGCTCACCATTCGGGCGGTGCCCTGGGGCGAAATGGTGCAGCTGAGCGTGGAGGATGAGGGCCCTGGCATTGCCAAGGAGCACCACCAGCGCATTTTTCAGCGCTTCGGCGGCGTGGTGGGGCCGGCCGGCCAGGCGCGCGGCAGCTCGGGGCTGGGCCTGAGTATTTCCCGCGAGTTCATCACGGCCCAGGGCGGGCAGTTGTGGGTCGAAAGCCAGCCGGGCGCGGGCAGCTGCTTCACGTTCACGCTGCCGGCAACGGGGTGAGTGGAACCTCATACAAAACTAATTGCGCGGGTGGTCGCCTCACCCCCCGGCCCCCTCTCCGAAAAGGAGAGGGGGAGCCTGACGACCGCAAACGTCCACGCAGAACCAGTGTCCCCTCTCCTTTTCGGAGAGGGGGTCAGGGGGTGAGGCGACCACCCGCGCCACTACGCCTCACCCCGCATTTTGTGACAATGCTGGCACTGCGTGAGCCAGGCCGTGAGCGGGCCTTCCTCCGCAAAAAACGCCACTTGATTAGCCCCGGCCGTGGGCCCTCCCATTTCTGATAATAGCTTGGGGCTGAGCAAGTAGCCCAGGCACACCGGCCCGGCCAGGCACTGCGCCGCCCGCGCCAGAAACTCGGTGGTGAGCCACTGCCGGTCGGCCGCCGCGGGGGCATTGCGGCTGCGCAAATCGACTTGCCAAAACGGGCAGCCCACGGCGCGCGCCAGCCGCAGCGTAGCCCGGTAGCCCTGCCGCAGCTCGGCCGCCGACACCGGCCGCCGCCAGCGCGCCACCAGCAGCTGCACGTCGGCGCGGTAGCGCAGCTCCAGAAAATCGGCCTCCAATTGGGGTGGGGCGGGCGTGGGCGCGGCATTCATAAGCAACAGGGATAATAACCAACGGGAGGAGGCTCATTTCGACGGCGAAGGTTGCCCGTGGTTTAGCTGAAATACCCTTTTGTTCGGCCGGCGGCGGGGCTTTCTAGACTAATGGGCCGTTTTCGTCGGATGGCGGCGCGGGGCCGCAGGCGGCCTTACTTTGGCTTCATGATTCGCCGCCTGTTTTGCCTGCTGCTCGTGCTTGCTCTCCCCACCACCGCGCTGGCCCAGGCGCCCTACCCCGATGCCGCCCGCTACCCGCTCAGCCAGTATCCCTTCTACCAGGGGCCCGACCTGGGGCTGACGTTTGACCCGCGCACCGGCCAGGGCACCCTGCGCGTGTGGGCCCCCACCGCCGACGCCCTGCGCCTGCGCCTCTACGCGACCAGCGCGGGCGGCGCGGCCACCGCCACCCACGAGCTAACCCGCAGTACCAGTGGCACTTGGGTAGCCACACTGCCGGCCGGTACCACCGGCTTCTACACCGTGCAGGCCACCATCAAGGGCCGGGCGATGGCCGAAGTAGCCGACCCCTACGCCCACGCCGTGGGCGTAAACGGCCACCGCGGGGCCTGGCTCGACCCGGCCCCCGCCGCCCCGCCCGACTGGGCCGACGACCGCCGCCCGCGCCCCCTCAACCCCACCGACATCGTGGTGGGCGAGGTGAGCGTGCGCGACTTGTCCAGCGACCCGCGGTCGGGCATCGTGCACAAAGGCCAGTACTTAGGGCTGACTGAAACCGGCACCGCCGGCCCGCAGGGCATGAGCACTGGCCTGCAACACCTGCTGGAGCTGGGCATTACGCACGTGCACCTGCTGCCCGTCAACGACTTTGCGGCGATTGATGAAAGCCTGCCCGCCGCGCCCGGCCGCTACAGCTGGGGCTACGACCCACTCAACTACTTTGTGCCCGAGGGCTCGTACGCCACCAATGCGCTCGACCCGGCCGTGCGCATCCTGGAGTTTCGGCGGCTGGTGCAGGCGCTGCACCAGGGCGGGCTGGCCGTGGTGGTCGATGTGGTGTTCAACCACGTGGCCGACGCGGGCACCAGCGCCTTCGAGCAGCTGGTGCCGGGCTATTATTTTCGGCACAACGCCGATGGCACGCTTTCCAACGCCACGGCCTGCGGCAACGAAATTGCCTCCGAGCGGCCCATGGTGCGCAAGCTCATCGTGGACGCCACCAGCCACTGGGCCCGCGCCTACCACGTCGATGGCTTTCGCTTCGACCTCATGGGCGTGCTCGATATCGAAACCATGCGGGCCGTGCGCGTGGCCCTGGACCAGCAAAACCACCGCATTTTTATCTACGGCGAAGGCTGGGCGGCCGGCCCCAGCCCCCTGCCCGAAGCCCTGCGCGCCGTGAAGGCCAACCTGCCGCGCCTCAACCGCGTGGCCGCCTTCGGCGACGAGCTGCGCGACGGCACCAAGGGCCACTACGCCCACCAGGCCGAAGCCGGCTTCGTGGGCGGCCAGCCTGGCCTGGAGGAAAGCGTGAAGTTCGGCATCGTGGCCGCCACCCAGCACCCGCAGCTTGACTATCAAAAAGTTAACTACAGCAAAGCGCCCTGGGCCAGCCAGCCCGGCCAGGCCCTCAACTACGTAGCCTGCCACGACGACCGCACCCTCTGGGATAAGCTCCGCGTGGCCAACCCCACGGCCAGCGAGGAAGAGCTAATTCGGATGGATGCGCTCTGCAACACCATCGTCTTCACGTCGCAGGGCGTGCCGTTTCTGCCCATCGGCGACGACTTTTTGCGCACCAAAAAGGGCTCATCCAACTCTTACAACCTGCCCGACAGCATCAACCAGCTCGACTGGGGCCGCAAGGCGCGGTACCCGGCCGTGGCCGCGTTCTACCGCCAGTTACTGGCTCTGCGCCAGGCGCATCCGGCCTTTCGGCTGCCTACCCAGGAGCTTATTGCGCAGCATCTTACCTTCCTACCCGGTTTGCCGCCCGGCACCATCGGCTACCAGCTAACCGACCACGCGGGAGGCGATGCCTGGCAGACGATTACGGTAGTATTCAACGGCCTGCGCCAGCCCGCCACGGTGCCCGTGCCAGCCGGTAGCTACAAAGTAGTGCTGCGCGGCCTCGACATCAAGCAAAGCGGCCTGGAAACCCTGAGCGCCGGGGCAGCAGGCATTACCGTGCCGGGCAGCACGGCATTAATATTTGTACAATAAACTGTCTAACAGGTAGTTATTGATAATGCGTTGACATACCAATGACTCGTTGCTTCTGCGCAATCCTCTGCTACCTCTGCGGGCTAAAAACCACCTAGTCTATCCCCCCAACATCAACGGCAAAGCCAGCTAATTGCTAGCTACCACCCCTGATGCAGTACTAGCCGCGCCGCCTTCCTGCGACTTTACCCAGGCCACAATGCTGGTAATATCCTGGTCCGACAGCTGCGGGAAGGCGGGCATCTGCTGCTTGCCGTTGTCCTCAAATAGCTTCACGGCGTACTCGTCGCCGCTGGCAATGACTTTGCTGGAGTTCTTCACCCACTTAATCACCCACGGCGTAGGCCGGCGCTTGCTAATGCCGGCCAGCGCCGGGCCCACCACTTTATCATTCACGGCGTGGCACTGGGCGCAGTTGTTTTTAAAGAGCGCGTCGCCGGCCGCAATAGCCGCCGCTTCAGCGGGCGAGGCAGGCACGTACGCCGTAGTCATCGCCGTGCTATCTGCAGCAGTCCCAGTGCCCTGTTGCGCGGCAAGTGTTTCCCCACCTGGCACTCTCATCAGCCCTCCCAAACTCAGCGCTACAAACCCAATCAATAAAACGATTAAGCCCATTCCAATAGAAAGGGCCAGGCTGGCTTGGTTGGTACGCATGGCAAAGGGGCTAGGTGAAGAATTAAGTCCTTAGATACAACCCTAGCGCTCAGCTTTTGCTTACTAAAAAAGTGCTTATTTCAGAAAATATTCATCCGCTGCCGTTGGCTGCCAGCTACCGCACCTGGCGGCCCTTCCAGGCGTAGCTGCCGCGCCGGGCGGCCAGGCCCACGGCCAGCGCATACGGCGCGTAGAGCAGCTGCAAAGGCAGCAGCCACGCCAGCCAGCGCCGCCGCCGCAGCAAACTCAGCATGGGCCACAGCAGCCAGGCATCGGCCCCCAGCTTGAGGGCCCAGCCAGCGGCCACCCACGGCCCCAGCGCCGGCCAGGCCAGGCCCAGCGCCAGGCTCAGCGCCAGGCTCACGTTGGCTCCCAGCACCAGCAGGGCCAGCTGGCGCGGAGCGGCCGTGCGGTAGTGCGGCCACTTGCTGGCCCAGCGCACCCGCTGCCGCAGCAGCGCCCGCAGCGTGGCCGGCGCGGGCGTATCCACCACGGCCTCAGCAGTGGCCAGAAACCGCACCCCGGCCGGGTAGCGCTGGTGGATTTTGTGCAGCAAAAACTCGTCGTCGCCGCTGGCAATACCTTGGTTGTCCAGGTAACCGCCTACTTCGTGAAACGTGGCGCGGCGGTAGGCCAGGTTGGCTCCGTTGCACATGGTGGGCCGGCCCCGGCCAATGCAGCCGGCCCCTACCCCCACCAGCCCCGCAAACTCCAGCCCCAGCAGCCCGTCAAACCACGCGCCGCCCGGCGTCAGCCGCACTGGCCCGCTGATGAAGTGCAACTCATTGTTGGCCTGATTATTAACTGAATCAGCATACGCCTGCAGCCAGCCGGGACCGGGGCGGCAGTCGGCGTCGGTGCCCACCACCCAGGGAGCCCGCGCCTGGGCCTCGGCGGCGGCCAGGGCCGCCTTTTTGCCCGTGACGCCGGGCGGCAACGCAACGCGCCGCAGGAGAAATGAGGCGGTGGGCGCCGCGGCTGCCAGCAGCGCGGCCGTGCCGTCGGTGGAGTGGTCGTCGGCTACCAGCACTTCGAATAAACTTGGTGCTAGTCGTTGATTTTCAAGCGCTTGAAGCAGGTGGGGCAGCGCTTCGGCTTCGTCGCGGGCGGCGATGAGGACGGAGAAAAGTGGCTCGCCGACGGACACCTCACCCCCTAGCCCCCTCTCCCAAAAAGAGGGGGAACTAGCTTCTAGTACTAGGCTACTTTTTAGAGCTAGTTCCCCCTCTTTTTGGGAGAGGGGGCTAGGGGGTGAGGTGCCCGCCAGGGGTGAGGTTAGCCCACCCCGCAGCCAGGCCCACGCCGCCGCGTACAGCGCCGGCCCCAGCAGCAGCAACGCCCCCAATAGCGTCCTCACCGGGCCTTGCGCTCGCGCAGCACGCGCAGGCCGGGCAGCAGCAGCAGCCCCAGCGCGCTGGGCAGCGCAATGTTGAGCACCCACAAGCTCAGGCTGGCGCTGAGCACGGGCAGCGCCGGCTGCCCCAGCAGGCCAAACAGGTGCGTGGCCGACAGCTCGCGCACGCCCACATCGGCCAGGGCGTTGAGCGAGGGCA
>CAXTFI010000120.1:0-14670 GCA_964243255.1 uncultured Hymenobacter sp. | reverse complement strand
CCTACACGCTGGGCAAAAGCGGCAAGCCCGAGCACCTGCTGCTCGACGAAGCGGCCCTGGCAACCCACGGGGCCACGTTTCACCGCATCAACCGCGGCGGCGACATCACCTTCCACGGCCCCGGCCAGCTGGTAGCCTACCCGCTGCTCGACCTCGAAAACTTCCGGCCCGATATCCACTGGTACCTGCGGGCGCTCGAGGAGGCCGTTATCCAAACCCTAGCCACCTATGGCCTGCAAGCGGGCCGTATTGCGGGCCTCACCGGCGTGTGGCTCGGCTGGGAGGAAGGTGCTGCTAACCCGCGCAAAATCTGCGCGTTAGGCGTGCGGTGCAGCCGCTGGGTTACGCTGCACGGCCTGGCCCTCAACGTGAACACCGACCTGCGCTACTTTGGCTACATCGTGCCCTGCGGCATCACCGACAAAGCCGTGACCTCGCTGCAAGCCGAGCTGGGCCACGCCGTGCCCGTGGAGGAAGTGCAGGAGCGCCTGCTTCACCAGCTGCTGACGCAGTTTGCTGCGTACCTGACCCAGTAAAATAGTTACCCACGCTTAGCCCATTGCCCACCCATGAAGCAAGATATTTCCTTTGACCCCGTAGAAGGCGTATCAATTGCCATTGTGCCCGACGAAACAACCGCCTTCGATGCCGTGGGCGTGGCAGCCTGGACGGTCTACTTGCTCAATAACAACGATGTAGCCCTCAACACCGTGCTCATCGCCGCCGATGGCTACGGCACCCAGCCCACCGGCGAGGCCGTGCGCACCTCCACGCTGCGCTACCACTTCGAAACGATAGCGCCCCACTCGGCCACCGCGGTCGAGCTCATCGACCCCGCCGTGTTTCACCTCACCAACCAGTACTGGGTGAGCTACTACCAGGAAGGCCGGATTTTTGATAAGAAATTCCTGTTCGTCCCCGATTCCATCGTGCCGGCCAATCTCAGTCCCCTCAGCCTGCTGGCCGGGCGGCCCGGCGTGCTACACGGCTAGCGCGGCGTAGCTGCGGCTACGCCCGACCCATCCCCTGTGAACTACCTTAGTAATTAACTGATAATGACGAGCTTATTACAAATAACAACTCCTGTTATCGGGAATCACTTTAGCATTTACCTGGGCCTGGCCGGCATGTGGGCCTTGCTGATAGCCATGTTCGCGGTGCCCTCCATCGTGCACATCGCGCACCTCAAAAACCTACTCGATACCCCCAACGGCCGCACAGTGCACCAGTCGCTAACGCCCCGCCTGGGCGGGGTGGCGGTGTTTGCGGGCTTCATGTCGGCCCTCACCATCTTCGCCCCCCTCGACAATGGCGTGAAGGAGCTGCTGGCCGGCTGCATCATCCTTTTCTTCGTGGGCCTGCGCGACGACCTGGTAACCATCTCGGTAGCCAAAAAATTTGTGGGTCAGCTCCTGGCCACCGGCGTGGTAATGATAATGGCCGACGTGCGCGTCACCAGTTTTCAGGGTATCCTGGGCGTCTATACGCTGCCGGTGGGTGTCAGCTACGCCTTCACGTTCATCGTGATTGTGGGCATCACCAACGCCATCAACCTCATCGATGGCCTCGATGGTCTGGCGGGCACCATCGTGCTTATTCTCAGTGGCACGTTTGGCTATTATTTCTATCGTTACGGCGGGCCAATGTTCAGCAACTACGCCTTTGTAGCCATCTGCCTCATGGGCGGTTTGCTGGGCTTCTTGCGCTATAACTTCCACAAGGCCAGCATCTTCATGGGCGATACTGGCTCGCTGGTTTGCGGCTTCATCGTGTCCATCCTGGCTATCGAGTTTATTGAGCTGGGCGGCCGCACCGGGCAGCCTTTCGGCAACGTAGCGCCGGCCGTCACGCTCGGCGTGCTGTTTGTGCCGCTCTTCGATACGCTGCGCGTGTTCATTTTGCGCATGGCCGCCGGCCGCTCGCCCTTCGCGCCCGACAAAAACCACGTGCACCACCGCATTATGGCCCTGGGTTTTTCCCAAATTAGCACCGTGCTGCTACTGGGTTTGCTCAATATCGTGGTAGTGCTGTTCGTTATCAACTTCTATTTCCTCGATAACCTGCCGCTGATTGGCATCTTAATCCTGTTTTCGGTGCTGCTCAGCGTGTTTCTGGGCGTGTACCAAAGCCGCGCTGCCCGCCGGCAGGTGGCCTCTTCCTAAATCTAAACGTAGCTGCGAGTGACTGCGGGCCGCCTTCTTCACTACTGCCGCTGCGTAGGCGTGCTGCTCGCCTGGCTGCTGGCCGTAGGGCATCCGCGGCCCGCCCCCGCCGCCGAGTACCAGCCCCTGCCTCCGGCCGCCGCCACCGGCCTGTCGCCCGACGGCTGGCTGCTGCACGATGCGGCCGGCAACCGCCTTATTCTTTACCTGCCGGGCTACCATGCCCCGGCCCACGCCTACTACCAGTGGGTGCGGTGGCGGCCCCGGCAGCCCTTTCGCCTGTCGTTTGCGGCCGCCCCCGGCCTCAGCCTGTTTCTGGATAATCAACTGGTATTCACGGCCCCCGCGGCCGGGCGCTACACCATCGACCTGGCTCGCCCGGCCGCCGCTGCGCCAGCTGGTCGGCCGCATCTGCTTGCCGTGTGGCAGCCCGAAGGCTACCCGGTGCTTGGCTCCTTTAGCGCCTCAGCCGCAGCGGCGCTGGCCCCGGCCGTGGCGGCTACTTCCCCCTCAACCACCGCTACCGCGCTGCCGCTGCTGCGCCTGCCGCCGGTACAGGGCTCCAATGTGCTGCTGCTGCTACTGCTGCTGCTGGGCTTGCTTTACGGCGTGGTTCGCAGCGCGTACCCGGTGGGGCTGGCGCGCATTCTGCAAGTAAATGAGCTGTTTGGCAGCTCGGCCGACCCGCAAAGCTTTCTCACGCGCCCGGCCTTCACGTGGCTCAACACGGCGCTGGTGCTGCTGTTTTCCCTGTCGCTGGCCCTGCTGCTCACGGCCCTGCACACCGATTTCAGCAACTTGCCCTTGCTGCAGCGCGTGCTCAACGTGCCCGAGTCGGCTATTGTGGCGCGCGTGTTGCTATATACTGGATTGATTATCAGCTTTATAATTAGTAAGTACTTATTAGTTGAGCTGCTCAGCTACATCTTCGACCTGCGCTTAATGGTCAACCTGCACTACCGCGAATTTTTGCGCACCACCCTGCTGCTGGGGCTGTCGCTGCCCCTCGTGCTTTTACTGTATCTCGGACTGAACGCCCATTGGCCGGGCGTTGTTAACCTGGCCAATGGCTGCGTGCTGCTGCTGCTCACTGCCACCGTACTGCGAGTGGCCCGAACATTGCACCAACGGGCTTCGCTTCTTAATCTTCATTTGTTCGCGTACCTTTGTGCTACCGAAGTATTGCCCCTGGCTGTACTATTGAAACTCATCGTGTTTACGTATCCTGCTTAGGCAGTGCCGCCGCCTTCGGGCCAGGCTCATTTTTCTCCTATAGTTCTAGCGTTACCCTTACTTCTTTCTATGGCCGAGAGCGCAGCACAGCCGGGTCAGGACCGGCACGCCCAGCCCATCCGCAGCATTCTGGTTACCCAGCCCACGCCAACCACCGACGTTTCGCCCTACTTTTCACTGGCTGAGAAATATGGCATTCGCGTAGATTTTCGGGAATTTATTGACGTGCAGGGCGTTCCTTTCAAGGAATTTCGCAAGGATAAAATCAACATCCTGGAATATACGGCAGTCATCTTTACCAGCCGCAATGCGGTCGACCATTTCTTCCGCATCTGCCAGGAGGCCAAGATTGAGATGCCCGCCGAAATGAAATATTTCTGCATCTCCGACCAAACGGCCAACTACCTCCAGAAGTACATCGTCCTGCGCAAGCGCAAGCTCTTCGTGGGCCTGCGCACGGCCACCGATTTATTTGAGGTTATCAAAAAGCACAAGGGCGAGAAGTTTCTATATCCTTGCTCTGATATTCGTAAAGATGACCTGCCCGAGTTCATGCGGGCCAACAACCTCAAGTTTACCGAAGCCGTCATCTACCGCACCGTAGCCAGCGACCTTTCTGATTTGGCGGAAGTAAAGTACGACTGCCTGGCTTTTTTTAGCCCCTCCGGCATCAGCTCGCTGTTCGTCAACTTCCCCGATTTCACGCAGGGCGGCACTCGCATCGCCGCTTTTGGCCCCACCACTGCCAAGGCCGTCCGCGATGCCAACCTGATTCTTGACATTGAGGCCCCTATGCCCAACGCGCCGTCGATGACCGGGGCCATAGAAGCCTACATCCGGCAGCACGCCACCAAACCGGGTTTGGCCGTCGGCAAAGACAAGTCGGCGAGCTAGGGCGAGCGCGCCATCGGCAATGGTCGAGTGAACGATTCAGACGGTCGTTTCTTTTTGCGGGTGGGTAGTGAGTAGGCCCTTATTCGTAGTTACATTTGAACGTAGGTTGTTTTCGCTGCCTGCGGCCCTCCCATCTTATCTTCCGCCCCCTTTCTTCGCCGCTCCCATGAAAGGAATCGTACTTGCTGCGCTGCTGGTATCGGCCGCTGTTCCTGCCCTCGCGCAGCAACAACCGCAGTTCACGCACTACGGCCTCAATAGCCTGTACCTGAACCCGGCCTATGCGGGCATTAAGGGGCAAACGGAGGTAAACATCATTGGCCGCTACCAATACCTGAACTTGGGTAACTCCTTGGGCGATGACAATGGCTCGCCGCGCACCGGCATGGTTTCGGCTTCCATTCCCATCTTGCCCCTTAGCGGCGGCGTAGGGCTGGTGGTGTACTACGACCAGGCCGGCGTAACCAAGCTGACCAATGCGGCGCTTTCCTACTCCCAGCACATCAAGCTTGGGAGTGGCAAGCTGGGCATCGGCATCCAAGGCACCTACACCTACATTGGCAAAGGAACGTATCGGGCCATCGACCCCGACGACGTTAATATCCCCTCCAACTCGTCTGACCAAAAATTTGATGCCGGGGCGGGTATCTGGTACGAGGCCCCCAAATTCTACGCGGGCCTGAGCGTAAATAACCTGCTACGCTCCGAATACACGTTCAAAAGCAATGGCACCAGCGGCATTGCCAGCCAGTACTTAGGGGAGAACCATGCCTACTTCACCACGGGGTACAATATCGAAGCGTCTACTAGCGTTACGGTCACGCCAACGGTGTTGGTAAAAGCCGTATTGCCAGGCCGCTACGATACCAAAAGCAAGTACGACAACCAGCACAACTATTCCGTGGAGGCAGGTGTGCGCGCCACGCTCAACGACCAGTTTTGGGCTGGCCTTAACTATCGCTACGACGAGTCCATCTCCGGCCTGCTTGGCTATGGCTTCGGCCCCGACAACCGCTACCGCCTTGGCTATGCCTTCGACTTCATTGCCTTCAACCAGGCCGCCCGGGCCTTTAGCTCCCACGAGATAATGCTTTCGCTTCGGTTGCCTAAAGCCGTGCTGCTTACCCGGCCGCCTGTCCGCACCCCCCGGTACAGTTTTTAACCCCTAACCCGGTGAATGAACCGCAGCCTGGTTGTGATAGTGTAAAGTTGTTGGGGGCTAAGGCAGGAATTTATAGGATTTTAGGGCCATTTGGCGAGTTTTTTTGCCCGCTGAGCGAATAAGGCCCTTTAGGCATCAATACTGTATTGCGCAGCCACTAGTAGCAACGTAGATTTGCCAGTAAATACACAATTTGCATCAATTGCCACCGGCTTATAAATTAGTTCTTTTCTTCCTATTATGAAAAAATTTCTGGTATTACCCCTACTAGCCTTATCGGGGGTACTTCTGGGTGGCTGTTTCACGAAAAACTTCCAGGGCGACCTAGTTGGCACCGACGACCGGCCCATTTTTAATCCCCAGGAAGTACCCTTTGGAATGGTGCCCTGCCCCGGTGGAACCTTCCATATGGGCCAAACTGACCAGGATATTGCGGCTTCGATGGTAAACATGAACAAGCAGGTAACCATTGCCGGCTTCTACATGGACGAAACTGAAATCACAAACAACGAATACCGTCAGTTTGTGAATGCCATCATGCAGGACTCAGTTGAGGCCTTGGGTGAGGACTACATCAAAACCGAATTATACCCCGACACCACCGTCTGGGTGCGCGACTTCACCTACCACATGGGTGACCCGCTGTTGGAATATTACTATTCGCACCCCGCCTTCGACGACTACCCAGTAGTGGGTGTCGATTGGTTTGCAGCTCGCTATTTCTGCAGCTGGCGCACCAAACTCAAAAGTGTAGCTAGCGAAGAAACGGGTGAGGCGCCTTACCCCAACTTCCGGTTGCCTTCGGAGGCTGAGTGGGAGTACGCCGCTCGGGGTGGGCGCGAAGGCGCCACCTTCCCCTGGGGCGGTCCCTATGTTCGCAACACCAAGGGCTGCATGCTGGCCAACTTCAAGCCGGGCCGCGGCGACTACGCTTCCGACGGCTACGCTTACACTTCAGAAGTGGGCTCGTACTTCCCCAATGACTTCGGCTTGTATGACATGGCTGGCAACGTTTCGGAGTGGTGCGATGATGCCTACATGGAGGCTTCGGTACCGGTGGTATGGGACTTGAACCCGACCAACCCCGATGACAATGAGCCCCGCAAAGTAGTGCGTGGTGGGTCGTGGAAAGACATTCAGTATTTCCTCGAAACCGGTACCCGTAACTTCGAATACCAGGATTCGGCCCGCTCTTATATCGGTTTCCGCTGCTCCATGATTCAAATTGGCATGGGCACCAACCGCCGCCTGAATTAATATTTGTTTGTAGTCCAATTCATCCTTTTTCTCTTTCTCTAAAACTGAGCTGCTAAAGCTTTTACTCAAAATGGCTGTTAAGAAAAACTTTCTCTACGACGACGTAATGCCGAAAGTATATGGCATTGGTGCAGCAGTAGTTATCATCGGTGCGCTCTTCAAAATCCTTCACTGGAAAGGTGCTGATATTATGCTGATGGTCGGCCTTGGTACAGAAGCAGTTATATTTTTCCTAAGTGCTTTCCAGCCTCACCAGGCTGACCACGACTGGGCGCTGGTGTACCCTGAGCTGAGCGAAGGCTACGACCCTTCGACCGACGATAACCGCTTCCGCGATAAAGCGCCCGCTCCTAATGGCCTGACCGGCAAGCTGGACGACATGCTGAAAAACGCGAATGTTACGCCCGAGGCCCTCACCAACCTAGGCCAGGGCCTGAACCGCCTCAGCGCTACCACCGCGCAGCTCGGCAAGCTCGGCGATGCTACCAACGCCACGGACGAGTATACCCAGAAAGTACGTACCGCTGCGCAGTCGCTCGACGGTATCAACAAGGCTTACTCGAACACGGTAGAGGCTATTACGTCGCTCTCCAACGCTACGGGCGATGCCAAAGAGTATCACTTGCAAGTGCAGAACGTAACCAAGAACCTGGGTGCACTGAACGCCGTGTACGAAATGGAATTGCAGGATGCTAACACGCACCTCAAGTCAATGAACCAGTTTTACGGTACCCTGGGCAAGGCCATGGAAAACATGGTGCAGGCCGGCAAAGACACCGAAAACATGCAGGGCCAAGTGGCTGCCCTCACCGGCAACCTCACCTCGCTCAACCGCGTGTACGGCAACATGCTGAACGCCATGCGTAACCCTGTTAGCTAAGCGAATAAATTAAATATAATCGCTTATCCAATAATAATTTAGCAAAATATCTAGCAGATGGCAGGCGGAAAAGAAACCCCGCGGCAGAAGATGATTGGCATGATGTATCTCGTGCTGACCGCTCTGCTGGCGCTCCAGGTTAACTCAGCGATTTTGCTGAAATTTAAATTCATTGATGACAGCCTTGTCGACGTAAACGGCAAGACTGATAAGGCTGCAGAAGGTACTGTAAAAGGTATTCAGGCTGAAGTGGCCAAAAACCACAATTCGGCGGCTGATGTGGCCGTGTTGAAGCAAAGCGAAGAGATTCGCAGCAAAACCAAAGAAGTACTGGCTTACCTCTCTGATGTTCGCGATAAGCTCGTGACCTCAACGGAAAATAGCAAGGGTAAGAATGAGTACAAGAACATGAGCGCGGAAGACAAGGTGGCAATTACCATGCTTGGCGGCAAGCAGAATGGCTTGGCTTATCCTATGCAGAAGACGCTCAACGACTACTCTTCTTATATCAAAGCGTTTGTGCCCGATGCACAACCGCTGGCACTTGATGCTAAGGTTGACCCACGCGTGACCGAACCTGAGCAGAAGAGTAAAAACTTCGCTGAACTGAACTTTGAGAATACGCCTTTGGTAGCCGCGTTGGCTGTACTGAGCCAGAAGGAAACCGAAGTGCTGAAATACGAAGCCGACGCTTTGCAAAAGCAAGCTGAAAAAGTAGGTGCTAAAGTGATTGTATTTGATAAGCTTGGCGCTTTCGCCTCGGCTGAGTCTAACACGGTGGCGGCGGGTACCAAGTACAAAGCTGAGCTATTTCTAACAGCGGCGGCCAGTGGTCTGAAGCAGAATATGTCCTCAAGCCTTGGTTCGGTACCGGTTGACCCCAAGACCAACCACGGCAAAATCGAGTTCACTGCTCGTCCAGGCAACTTCGACAAAGACGGTAATGCCAAGGCAAGCTGGGTAGGTAAGATTAGCATCAACCAGAACGGCCACGATACGACCTTCGCCGTGACGGTGCCTTACACCATCACCAAGCCCGTCATGCAGATTCAATCGGCTTCGGTGCAGGCACTGTATTACAAGTGCGGCAACAAGCTAAGTGTGCAAGTGCCGGCTCTCGGTGCTCAGTACCAGCCTAGCTTCTCGGCTTCGGGTGCCTCGGTCATCACGGGCCAGAAAGGTGACGTGACGCTGGTGCCCAATGCCCGCGAAGTAACCCTGAACGTAAGCAGCGGCGGCAACGCCATTGGCTCGCAAACCTTCAAGGTGCGCCCGATTCCAAACCCTACTATTAAGTGCTACACCGGTGGCAGCGAAGCCAACGAAAAGCAGGGAACTCCCGGCACCCAGATTCGGTCTGTAACGATGCGCGCCATCCCAGACCCTGGTTTTGCCACCTTCTTGCCCGAAGATGCGCGCTACCGCGTGTCGCGTTTCACGGCGGTGTTGGCCCGTGGCAAGCGGCCAGTAGTTGGCCCCAAGACCATCAATGGTCCGCAGGGTGACTTCAGCGACATGGTGAACGCCTATAAAGAAGGTGACCGCTTGTTCTTGGAAGTGCAGGGCGTGCAGCGCATGAACTTCCAGAATCAGACGGAAGACGTGACTATGACGCGCACGTTCAACATTCCGTTGCAATAAGGTAATTACGTAATTCGTTAGCTTTAAAAATTCTATTATGACCCGCTATTTCAAGGCATTGCCCTTCACCGCTGCGGCCCTGATGGTTGCGCTGGTGGGCCGGGCGCAGGAGCAGGCTACCTCGACGGCAACGACGGGGGCCATCCGGCAGATTCCGGTTTCTGACCAGATGTTCCGCAAAACCATCTGGCGCGCTATTGACCTGCGCGAAAAGCAGAACCGCCCCATGTTCTCGGATGGCAAGGAAATCAGCCGGGTTATTATAGATGCCGTAAACCGCGGCGAATTGCAGGCCTATAAGAACGACTCTGTTACGTCCACCTTCTCCCCTAAGGAGATGACGGAAAACATGTCGTACGCCATCGAGGCCCCCATCAGCCCCGATGCTGATGGCGGCGACTGGGGTGCGGCTCCGGCTGCAAAGGGTGCGAAGAAGGCTGCACCAGTCAACGATGGCTGGGGTGCTCCAATCGCACCAGCTCCGTCCGGCAATACCAAGCGCGTAAAAGTGCTGGATAGCAAAGGCAAGCCAGTAAAGAAGAACGGTCAATACGTGTACAAAACCGTTAAAACATCGGCTGTTGCTGCCGCGCCGCCACCCCCGCCCGCTACCTCGGCTGCCTACCGTGCCAAGGACATCTACCAGATGGAGTTGACGGAAGAGATGATATTCGACAAGAAGCGTTCGCGGATGTACCACCAGATTAAGACAGTATCGCTGAAACTGCCTTCTACGCTGGCCGGCAACACATCGGGCCTGGAAAAGAACATTGCTTCTTTTAAGTATTCGGACTTGGTGAAGGTGTTCCGTAACAATCCGCAGACGGCCATCTGGTTTAATGCACAAAACGATGCGCAGCACAAGAACCTGGCCGATGCTTTTGAGTTGTGGCTGTTTAACTCGTACATCGTGAAGGTTTCGAACCCCGCCGGTGATGACTTGGCTACCCAGTATGGCAGCGAGCGTGAGGGCCTCTTGGCGGCTCAGCAAACGGCGGCTGACCTAGTGGAGTACGAGTATAGCTTGTGGTCGTTTTAATCCGCATCTCCAGACCGCAGATTCAAACGGATTAAACGGATTTCGCAGATACGCCTGCTACGCAGGCTGACTACTCTGGAAAAACAAAAAGCGCTCCGGCTATTTAGCCGGGGCGCTTTTTGTTTTGGTTAATGTGCAGGCGCTAGAATGTAAAAGTCTTCGCTAAACTAAACGACTAACGGCTTCAGCCGTGGGTATTACCCGACAACTACGCCAGTTCACATAGTCAGCCGCGTAGCGGCGTATCTGCGAAATCAGTTTAATCCGTTTGAATCTGCGGTGAAGTAGGCTTGGAGAACTTTGGCTTTGGCTTTGCCTACTTCGGCAATTAACTCAGCCTCAGTTAGTTCTCTTATTTTTTTTACTGACTTGAACTTGGTTAGTAGCTTGTCGGCGGTGATGGGACCGAGGCCTTTGACGTCGGTTAGCTCGGTTTTGAGGGTGGCGGCGTCGCGGGTGTTGCGGTGGAAGGTGATGCCGAAACGGTGCACCTCGTCGCGCATGCGCTGGAAGAGGCGCAGGCTCTCGCTCTTTTTGTCGATGTAGAGCGGCAGCGGGTCGTTGGGCACGTAGATTTCTTCGAGGCGCTTGGCGATGCCGATGATGGACATCTGGCCCCACAGGTTGAGGTCTTTGATGGCCTTGACGGCCATGCTGAGCTGGCCCTTGCCGCCGTCTACTATCACCAGTTGGGGGAGGCTGGCTCCTTCGTCGACCAGGCGGCGGTAGCGGCGCGTTACTACCTCGTACATCGTGTCGAAGTCGTTGGGGCCCACCACGGTTTTTACGTGGTAGTGGCGGTAGTCTTTCTTGCTGGGGCGGGCATTGCGGAAGCACACCATCGCCGATACTGGGTTATCGCCCTGGAAGTTGGAATTGTCGAAGCACTCAATATGTTTAGGTAACTCCTTGAGGTGCAGGTCTTTCTTGATTTGCTCCATGATGCGTACCTCGTTCATATCCTTGCTTTTCTCGTTCATGCTCTCCTTCTCCTTGCGGGCGTAGAGCACGTTTTTGATGCTGAGTTCCAGAAGCTTGCGCTTGTCGCCGATTTGGGGCTGAGCCACGCTTACGCCGGGTAGGGGTAAGTCGCCGACGGGTACGTTGGTGAGGATTTCCCTGGCTTCACTCTCGTATTCCTGGCGCAGCTGCATGATGAGCGGAGCCAGAATTTCGGCATCCGTTTCATCGAGCTTTTTGGTCAGCTCCAGGTTTTGGGTAAGGATGATGCTGCCGTTCATCACTTTGAAGTAGTTGACGAAGGCGGCCTTTTCATTGGAGGCGATGCTGAAAACGTCGATGTTGGTGAGCGTGGCGCTCACGATGGTGCTCTTGGCCTGGAAGTCGTCGAGCTTGTCGAGCTTCTGCTTGAACTGGTGGGCCAGCTCGTACTGCATTTCCTGGGCGGCGGCTGTCATCTTCTCGCGGAAGTACTGCTTGGGCAGGCGCAGGTCGCCCCCCAGAATCTGCCGGATTTGCTGAATGTATTGATTATAAGTCGCTTCGTCCTCCTTGGCTTCGCAGGGACCTTTGCAGTTGCCGATGTGGTACTCCAGGCACACCTTAAACTTGCCGGCGGCCACGTTTTCGGGGCTCAGGTTGTACGTGCAGGTGCGTAGCGGATACAGGGCCCGGATGAGCTCCAGGAGCACGTTGAGGCCACCCTGGTTGGCGTAGGGGCCAAAGTAGTGGCCATCGCCGGGCTGCTTGTTGCGCGTGGGAATAAGGCGCGGAAAACGCTCATTAGTCAGCAGCAGGTAGGGGTACGTTTTGCCATCCTTGAGCAGGATGTTGTACTTGGGCTGGTGCTGCTTGATGAGGTTGTTTTCGAGCAAAAAGGCATCCGACTCTGAATTCACGATGGTGAACTCGATGCGCTTGATGTTCTTGACCAGCTGCTGGGTTTTCTTGTTGTGGTCCTGCTTGGTGAAGTAGCTGCTCACGCGCTTGCGCAGGTCCACGGCCTTGCCCACGTAAATGATGCCCTCGTCGTCGTAATACCGATACACGCCGGGCTGGTGAGGCAGGTGGTTGATTTGAGTTTGGAGAGAAGCGCTGGCCGCCATAAATCGCAGATTTTGCAGATTGAGCAGATTTCGCAGATTCGGACGACTGCGGGTTTGCTCGTTCTTGGCTGGAAGGAGTAGGTACGGGAATAAAACACAAAATGGCCGGCAAAAGTAGCCGGCCATTTGCTAATCGGGTAAGTAATTGATAGCTAAAGAGCCGTCTGCTGACACCTGAATCTGCGAAATTGACTCAATCTGCAAAATCTGCGATTTTTAGATGTCCTTGTCGTCGAGGTCGTCCAAGTTGGGCTGGGCCATTTTTTGGTCGCTGGGGATGGTGTCGCGCTGGCCACCGCCGTAATACTTGCTGCAATCGAGCTCGATGGTGAGCGGCGCGGCCGGCGCGGGGAAGGGTCCAGTATCTACGTCGAGCGACTTATCGGCGTACACTTTCTTCATAAAGATGCCGTAGAGCGGCAGCGCCAGGCGGGCACCCTGGCCGTAGGCGCCGGTGCGGAAGTGGATGCTGCGGTCTTCGCCGCCAATCCACATGCCGCAGACGAGGTTGGGCGTGATACCCATAAACCAAGCGTCGGAGTAGTTGGAGGTGGTGCCGGTTTTGGCCCCGATAGTGGTGTTGAACTTGAAGCCCGTGTGCAGGATGGTGCTGGTGCCGCCCGGCTCGGTGGTGCTGGCTTGCAGCATGTTGGTCATCACGTAGGCGGTTTCTTCGCTGAGGGCTTCCTTGGTTTGGGCCACGAAGCGGCGCAGCTCGTTACCATTCTTGTCGTCGATGCGCGTCACCAGGAGCGGGCCGGTCCACACGCCTTTATTGACGAAGGTGCCGTAGGCCCCGCACAACTCAAAGATGCTGCAATCGGAGGCCCCAAAGCCCACGGCCGGTACGGGGTCGATGGGCGAGGTGATGCCCAGGCGCTTGGCGTAGGCCACCACCGTCTCGGGGCCCAGCTTGTACACCAGCCACGCCGTAATGGAGTTCATGGAGCGGGCCAGGGCCTGCCGCAAGGTGAAGCTGCGCCCCGAAAAATTACCCTCAAAGTTGTGGGGCGTGTAGGGCGGGCGGCCGGCCGCGCCGGGGAAGGTAGTGGCGATGTCGGGCCGTGGGTAGCACGGCGAGTAGCCCTGGTCGATGGCCGCCGTGTACACGATGGGCTTGAACGTGGAGCCCGGCTGGCGCTTGCCCTGCCGCACGTGGTCAAACTTGAAGAACTTGTAGTTGGGCCCACCTACCCAGGCTTTTACGTAGCCGTTGAGCGGATTTACGGCCATGAAGCCGGCCCGCAGGTAGCGCTTGTAGTAGGCCAGCGAGTCCATCGGCGACATCAGCATATCCTGCTCGCCCTGCCACGAAAATACCTGCATGTGGTATTTGTGGTGGAGGTAGTAGTTGACCGAGTCCTTATTGCCCTCAAAGCGCTCAACCAGTGACTTATAGCGCTGGGTGCGTCGCATGGATGTTTCCAAGAAATGCGGGATAATGCGGCCGTTCTCGTCACGCCAGGGCAGCTGGCCCTTCCAGTGGGCCGAAAACCACTTCTGCTGCAAAGCCAGGTGCTCGGCCACGGCCTTTTCGGCGTAGGTCTGCATGCGCGAGTCGAGGGTAGTGTAGATTTTCAGGCCGTCGGCATACAGGTCGTGGTCGGTTTCGCGGGCCCAGGCTTGCAGGTACTTGGCTACCTCGGTGCGGAAGTAGGGCGCCAGGCCCTGCACTGAGTTCTCGACGCTGTAGTGCAGCACAATGGCCTTGGCCGTGTCTTGCTGCATTTCGCTGGCGCTAAGGTAGTTAGCTTTCACCATCTGTTGCAGCACCCAGTTGCGGCGGCGCTTGGAGCGCGCCGGGTGCAGGGCGGGGCTAAAGCGCGAGGGCGCATTCACGATGCCCACCAGCGTGGCTGCTTCGGGGGTGGTGAGCTGCTTGGGCTTCTTGTTAAAAAACGTTTTGGCGGCTGTGTTAATACCGAAGGCATTGGAGCCGTAATCGACGGTGTTGAGGTACATCCGCATGATTTCGCGCTTGGTGTAGTTGCGCTCCAGCTTAATGGCCAGCAGCCATTCCTTGGTCTTGGTGATGAGCAAACCCAGCTTGCCGGGGCCGTTGAGGGTGCCGTCGTTGAGGTTGCTTTCTTCGCCGGGGCGGGTTTTGAAAAGCACCTTGGCCACCTGCTGGCTCAGGGTAGAGCCGCCGCCGCTGCGGCCCAGGCCGGCCACGGCCCGCATAATGCTTTTGAAATCGATGCCCGAGTGCTGCTCGAAGCGCACGTCCTCGGTGGCAATGAGGGCATCTATCACGTTCTGCGGCAAGTCTTTATAATCGACCGGCGTGCGGTTTTCGCGGAAGTACTTGCCCAGCAGCACCCCATCGGCCGAGTAGA
>CAXTFI010000119.1:0-14682 GCA_964243255.1 uncultured Hymenobacter sp. | reverse complement strand
ATTCAGGCCAACCAGCAGGACAAGGACGGCAACACCGTGGTGCTGTACACCACCGATGCCGAGCAGCAGCACGGCTTTGTGGCGGCGGCCCAGGAGCGCGGCTACGACGTGCTGCTCATGGACCACATTCTCGACCCGCACTTCATCGGCCAGCTCGAGCAGAAGTTGGAGAAAACCACGTTCAAGCGCGTGGACTCGGCCACGGCCAGCCAGCTCATTGAGAAGGAAGAAGCCCCGGCCAGCGTGCTGAGCGACGACGACCAGACCAAGCTGAGCGAGGTGTTTACGAGCGCCATCAGCAACCCGGCCATGCACGTCAAAGTGGCGGCCCTCTCGCCGCAGGACGCGCCGGTGGTCATCACCCAAAACGAGTTTATGCGCCGCATGAAGGACATGCAGCGCACCGGCGGGGGCGGCGGTATGCAGATGTTTGGCTCGATGCCCGACTCGTTTGACGTGACCGTGAACGCCAACAGCCCGCTCGTGGCCAAGGTGCTCGCCGATGGCGGCGCCACTATTGCCAAGCAAGCTTTCGACCTGGCCTTGCTCACGCAGGGCATGCTGAAGGGCGAGGCCCTTACGGCCTTTGTGAAGCGCAGCACGGAGCTGCTGTAAGTGTCTGATTGTTAAAAAAATACAGAAGCCCCGTTGCCTGATTGGCAGCGGGGCTTTTTGCGTTACTAACTTTCGCTAATGCGGTTTTTTGGTTCGTATAAGTCGTAAGTCGCCCTTCATAGTAACTTAAGAACAACTCGCTACTTCCCCGTTTCGGCCGTGGCCGCATCCACAGGCTTGGACTGCGGGGAGGACTGCTGCCGCAGGAAAATTGACAGGCTGACCAGCGAGAAGATGGAAACGAACTCGCTCTGCCAGTTTTGGAATGACTCGAACCAGAAGCGGCTTGTGTGCAGGTAGCCCCAGGTAGTTAGCAGGGGCTGGCCCTCGTGCGCCTGCTCGATGTTGTAGACCATCATGCCGCCGCGCGCGTGCAGGTACACGGCCCCGAAAAACAAGCCGA
This sequence comes from uncultured Hymenobacter sp., assembly GCA_964243255.1. Classification (GTDB taxonomy): domain Bacteria; phylum Bacteroidota; class Bacteroidia; order Cytophagales; family Hymenobacteraceae; genus Hymenobacter. The sequence continues at coordinate 13,664 of CAXTFI010000119.1, read as the reverse complement.
ACAAGGCTAGGCTCAGCGAGTGCTTGTAGAAGTGCAGCCAAAGCCCACCCTGGCGCACCGGCCACGGCGCATCGGGCTTGGAGGCATCGGGCTCCTGGTCCACGTCTTCTTCGCCCTCCAGCTTTTTGGATTCGGGCGAGCCCTTTTGCCGCAGCCACATGGTAAGTACCACGTAGACACCCATTTGCAGAAACTCGCTTTCCCAGTTCTCGAAGGTGGCTTCGAGCAAGTGGCCCGAGTGCAGGTACTGCCCCAGCGTGAGCTGGGTTAGCTTCATCTGCTCCAGGTCGTCGTTGTTGTCGTGCCAGCCGGTGATTACCTGGCCCAGCAGCGCCCCCACAATCAGTGCGAAGGTGACCAGCAGCAAGCCGTTTTCGTGTAAAAATCGCCGCAGGCGGGAAGTAGGCATAAAGAAGGGTAAAACAGTAGGTTTGGCAGTGTGAAACGGGCCGCCTGCACGCACGGTTGACGGCACGGCCAGTAGCCAGGCCGCTTCACGGGTAGCAGCCGGCCGGCGGCGTGGTTACTAACCCCCACTGTTTCAATCGCTAAAACCCCGTTACTTCGTAGGGCTCCCCATCCAAGGTAGCGAGCTAAAAGTGAAGAACTAAAAGTTAAAGCACTGTATGACTGATTTTTAACTCTTCACCTTTAACTTTCAACTTCTTGTAAAACGTACCTCAAGCGGAACGCCACTGCACGTAGCTTAGTAGTCATTCCTCTGCCTTCCCACCTACCGATGAAAAATCCATTAATTCTGGGCGCACTGTTGCTGGGCGCAGCCGTCGCTGCAGCGCAGCCAGGCAAAGGCACCGCTGCCGACCTGAGCGCCAACCGCGTGCAAGTAGCCGGCGGCCAGCTGGCCGGGGCCACCTCTGCCAGTGGTATCCATGAGTTTAGGGGCATCCCGTACGCCGCCGCGCCGGTGGGCCCGCGCCGCTGGCAGGCTCCGCAGCCGGCCCCAAAGTGGACCAACGTGCGGCCAGCCACGCAGTTTGGCCCGCGCGCCATGCAGCTGCCGCTGTTTGGCGACATGAACTTTCGCTCGAATGGCGTGAGCGAGGACTGCCTCTACCTCAACGTGTGGACGGGTGCCCAGGCTAGCCAGGAGCGGCGGCCGGTACTGGTGTATTTCTACGGCGGCGGCTTTGTGGCCGGCGATGGCTCGGAGCCGCGCTACGACGGCGAGGCCCTGGCCCAGCAAGGCATCGTGACCGTGACGGTGAACTACCGCCTGGGCGTGTTCGGCTTTATGGCTCACCCCGAGCTGACGAAGGAGTCGGCTACCCACACCTCCGGCAACTACGGCCTGCTCGACCAGGCGGCGGCCATCCAGTGGGTGCGGGCCAATATTGCGGCCTTTGGGGGTGACCCCCAGCGCATTACCATCGGCGGCGAGTCGGCGGGCTCGTTTTCGGTGAGCGCCCAAATGGCTTCGCCACTTTCCAAAGGCCTGCTACGCGGGGCCATTGCCGAAAGCGGCTCGCTGCTGGGCTTGCAGCCGCTGCCCACCCTGGCGCAGGGCGAGCAGACAGGCGCGGCCTTTGGCGCGAGCGTGGGCGCTACCTCGCTGGCCGCGTTGCGGGCGCTGCCGGCCCAGCAGCTGCTGGAGGCCACTGGCAAGCCGGGCGCGCCGCGCTTCTCGCCCCTAGTGGATGGGTATTTTCTGCCGCGCTCGCCTAACGAGATTTTTGCTGCCGGCCAGCAGGCACACATCCCGCTGCTGGTGGGCTGGAACTCGCAGGAAATGGGCCCCCAGGCGCTGCTTGGTGCGGGCGCGCCCACGGTGGCCACTTATAGCGCCACCGTGCAAAAGCTGTATGGCGAGCAAGCAGCTGACATTCAGCGCCTCTACCCAGCGGCTACCGACGCGGCCGTGGAGCAGGCGGCCACCGACCTGGCCAGCGACCGCTTCATCGGCTACAGCACCTGGAAGCTGGCCGATGCTCAGCTCCAAACCGGCGGCCAGCCCGTGTACCGCTACCTCTACGCCCGCCCTCGCCCGGCCATGACGCCCGAAATGGGCAACGCCACTGCCGGCCTGGCCGGCGGCGTAGTGCGCGGCACCGGCCAGGCTATGCCCGCCCCGCCCGCCAAGGGCGCCGTGCACTCGGCCGAGATTGAGTACGCCCTGGGCAACCTGGCTACCAATAAGGTATATACCTGGACACCTGACGATTACCAGGTGTCCAAAACGATGCAGGGCTACTTCGCCAACTTCATCAAAACCGGCAACCCGAATGGCGCGGGCCTACCCAGCTGGCCGGCCGCCAGCCAGCAAAACGGCCAGCTGCTGCGCCTGGATGCCACGACTAAAGCCGAGCCTGACCAAACGCGGGCGCGGTATCTGTTTCTGGAGCAGCACGCGGGGAAGTAGGCCGCACGCGGGCAGCACATAACGGCCCTGGGGTGGGGCTGCCTTTTAACTCACAGCCAATAACCCCCAGCCACTTACCGCTTAAAAAACGCCACTACCTCCGCCTTATACGAATTACCAATCGGGATTTCGTCCCCGGTGGTCAGCACCAGCTGCTCGGGCTGCAGGAGCTTGATGTGGGCCGCCGCCACGATAAACGAGCGGTGGGCGCGCACAAACTGCTCGCCCAGCTGGCTGTCCATTTCCTTCATGGTGGCGTGGTGCAGGTAGGTTTTGGCGGCGGTCACTATTTTGACGTAGTCTTTGCAGCCTTCCACGTACAGCACATCGCGGTAGGGCACTTTGAGCAGGCTGCCCTGCTCCTTGAGCAGCAGGTGCAGCTCGTCGCTCGGGGCCGGGGCGGGCGTGGGCGGCTGGTAGCGGGCCGTGGCCTTGGCAAACCGCTCGTAGCTGAAGGGCTTGAGCAGGTAGTCGAGCACGTTCAGCTCGAAGCCCTCGTAGGCATACGCGCGGTAGGCGGTGGTGAGGATGGTTTGGGGCGGGGCGGGCAGCGTTTTGAGAAAGTGCAGGCCCGTAATGAGTGGCATCTCAATGTCCAGGAACAGCAAATCGACGGGGTGCTGGCGCAGGTGGTCGTAGGCCTCCATGGCGTTGCGGCACTGGCCGCTGAGGGTGAGGCCGGGCGTTTGGGCGATAAAGCGGGTGAGAATTTGGTGCGCCAGCGGCTCATCATCCACAACCAGGCAGCGTACGGGGGCGGTACTCATAGCTGCAAAGTAAGCTCGGCCCGGTAGCGCCCCGCATGCTCGGACAGCTGCAGCTCGTGGCGGCCGGGGTAGTACAAGGCCAGGCGCTGGCGAATATTTTGCAACCCAATGCCGCCGCTGCGGCGGGGCGCGGCGGGGGGCGGGGCGGGCAGCATGTCGTTCTCAATCACAAACCGCAGGCCGCCCGGCGTGGCCGTGAGCGTAGCCTCCACGCTGGCCGCGTCGCTAAAGTGGTGGCGGCCGTGCTTGAAGCTATTTTCGACCAGCGGCAGTAGCAGCAGCGGTGGCACCTGCAGCGCGGCTAGCCCCGGCCCGCTGGCCGTGAACAGGATGCTGGCCCCGGCATACTTGCGCTGCTCCATCTCAAAGTAGTTTTCCAGAAACGTTACTTCCTCGGGCAGGGCAATGTAGTCTTTGCCGCTGTCGTAGAGCACGTAGCGCATCAGCTCGGACAGCAGCAGGATGAAGCGCGGCGTCTCGGGCGATTCGGCCAGGCTCAGGCTGTAGATGCTGTTGAGGGTGTTGAAGAGAAAGTGCGGCTGCAGCTGCGCCTTGAGCTGCGCTAGCTGCAGGGCCGAGTGGTCTTTTTCAATCTGGCGGCGGCGCGCTTCCTGCTCAAACGCTACCCGCACAAAGGCCACGCAGCCAAAAGCCAGAAAATCAGTGAAAAGCAGCGGCAAGAGGGAGAGCCGCTGCGCGATATACTGGTGGTAAAATTCGCTAAGCACCGGCGGCGCCGCGAACAGCGCAAACAGCTGCGCCGCCAGCCAGGTATTCAACTTAATGCCCAGCGCCAGGTAAAGCAAAGAACTCAGCATCAGCCAGAAATAACGCCGCCGATGCAGTAGCAGAGGCACCAGCCAGCGATAATAAGGCACCACGTACAGCGTAGCCGCCAAGGCAAAAAGAATAAGCTGCGGATACGGAAAATTGGCGCGTGCGTGCGGGTAAAGCTGGCTAGCGGCCTCCATGTGGTAATTGTACTTGTAGAGGCCCACATACAAGCTCCACATCAGGGCTTCAAAAAGCAGGGGAAAGCGGCTGGGCCGCGCAGCAGCTGGTTGCATGGGGCGAAGGTGGCGGCTTTTGGCGGGAACAAGGCTAAACCGGGCGGCATTTTCGACTAACCGGCCGATTTTTTCGACTAAAAATCAGTCAGTTGGCCTTGGTCGAAAACGGCCCTGGCGTGGTCGAAAAAAGCGAAAAGTCGGGTCTGGACGGTCGTTGCTTTGTCCCATTCCTAGCCGGTTGGCGGCCGGGAATCACCTCCCAACGCACCTCCCCGACCCCCGATATGAAAAACGTTTTCGCCTCCCTGCTTTTCGCTGCCGCTGCGGCTACCGCTACTACCCAGGCCGCTGCCCAGGCTCCCGCCACCCAGTCGGCTAGCCCCGCCGGCACCCTCACCGGCACCGTGGCCGATAGCGCCTCGCGGCAGGCGCTGCCGTTTGCCACCGTAGTGTTGCGGCCCGCCGCCGACGCCAAGAGCCCCCTGAGCACGGTCACCAACGATAAAGGCGCCTTCAGCTTTGCCGGGCTGGCGGCCGGGAGCTACGCCCTGGCAGTGCACTACCTGGGCTACCGCACCTCGCGGCCGGTAGCGGTGGCCGTGGGCGCGGGCCCCGCCCCGGCCGTAGCCGTGGCGCTGGCCCCCGAGGGCCACGCGCTGGCCGAAGTGAAAGTGACGGCTGCCAAGCCCTTCATTGAGCAGCAGGCCGACAAGCTGGTGCTGAATGTGGCGGCCAGCCCCATTGCGGCCGGCGGCACCGCCGCCGACCTGCTGAGCCGCGCCCCCGGCGTGCTGGAGCAGGGCAGCGGCTACCAGCTGCGCGGCAAAACCGTGACGGTGCTGCTCGACGGCAAGCTCACCAACCTGAGCGGCGACGAGCTGAAAAACATGCTCAACGCGCTGCCCGCCAACACCTTGGACAAGGTAGAGCTGCTTGCCAACCCTTCGGCCAAGTACGACGCCAGCGCCAGCGCCATCGTGAACCTGGTAACGACCAAGAGCCTGAAATTTGGCACCAACGGCACGGCCACCGTGGGGGTGGGGGCCGGCCGCTACGGCCGCTACAACGCCGGGCTCACCCTCAACCACCGCACCGAAAAGCTGAACGTGTACGGCGGCCTCGACCGCCTCGACAACCAGACGTACAGCAGCACCAGCGCCGTGCGCCCGCTCAGCACCCAGGGCCAGCTGGCCGAAAACAGCCTCGAAGTGCGCCGCACCCAAACCAATAACCTCAAGCTGGGCTTCGACTATGACCTGAGCAAAACCACCTCCGTGGGCGTGCTGGCCAAGGGCACGCTCACCGACCGCACCCGCAGCAGCGACAGCCGCGCCCTGCTCGGCAGCCCCGACGGCAGCCCGCAGCAAGCCACGCTGCTGCGCCTGGCCGGGGCGTCGCAGGTGCTAAGCCCTTCGGTAAGTGCGTATTACAAAACGGCGCTGGCCAAAGACAAGACGCTCCGCGTGAGCGCCGACTACTTCGGCTACGCCAAGGAGTACCATAACGACTACGCCACCAGCTACTTCGACGCCACCGACGCGCCCACCGGCCCGGCCGACCTGCTGCGCGACAACTCGCCGGCCCGCAACTCGGTAAAATCGCTGCAGGCCGACTACGCGCAGCCGCTCTATAAGGGCACCTTCGAAGCCGGGGTGAAAACCATTGTTACCGTCACCGACAACGACATTCGCTGGGAGCAGGCGCCCGCCGGCCAGCCCTGGACCGTGGACCTGGGCAAAACCAACCACTTCCTCTACCGCGAGCACGTGAACGCCGCCTACGGCACTTTCAGCCGCGACCTCACCAAGCAGCTGTCGCTGCAAGTGGGCCTGCGCGCCGAGCAAACTATTACTACCGGCACCTCGCTCACCCTCGGCCAAACCACGGCGCGCCAATACGTTAACCTGTTTCCCAGCTGGTCGATGCAGTACAGCCAATCGGCGAAAAATCAGTTTGGCTTCTCGTACCGCCGCAAGATTGAGCGCCCGCAGTTCGGCGTCGTCAACCCCTTCGTAACGTACATCAGCCCCTACCGCTATGCCCAGGGCAACGCCCGCATCCTGCCCGCTTTCTCGCACAATTTCGAGCTGAGCTATTCCTACGGCAGCCTGCTTTCGGCGGTCGTGAGCTACAGCCGCTACCGCGACGTTATCGTCGATAGCTTTCGCAAAGACGACGCGACGCAGGTGGTAACTAACTCGTTTCAGAACTACCCCAGCGCCGACCAGCTCGACGCGAACCTGACCTTAATGCAGCCGTTCTTCGGCACCAAGTGGCAGACCGTCACGACCCTGGGTTTGATGGCCGCCCAGGTGCAGGCCGGCCCCGGCAGCATCGGCCTGGGCAACAGCCGCCCCAGCGCCTACCTCTCCAGCAACCACACCCTAACGCTGCGCCCCGGCCTGAAAGCCGAAATATCGGCCTCCTACATGTCGCCCATGACCTTTGGTGGCCTGGCCATCCGGTCGAGCTACAGCGGCAGCATCGGCGTCTCGCAAACGGTACTCAAGGGTGCGGGCACCCTCACCCTCAACGTTACGGACGTGTTCAATACCCAGCGCAGCCGCTTCGACGTGCTCGCCGCCGGCATCAACTCGCAAAACGTCAACAAGCTGGAGAGCCGCTTTATCAAGCTGAATTTCAGCTATAAGTTTGGTAACAAGAACGTGAAAGCCAGCCAGCGCCGCGACAGCGGTATTGAGGCCGAGCGCTCACGCATGGAAAACTAGGCTGGGCTTGCCTTCCGCGGCAAGCCCACCCCCTAGCCCCCTCCCCGATGGGGAGGGGGAACTAGTTTCTAATTCTAGTAACTGAGACTAAAACTAGAGCTAGTTCCCCCTCCCCATCGGGGAGGGGGCTAGGGGGTGGGGTTGCCGCGGAGGGCGAACCAAGCAGAAAAAATGCACCAACTAAATGCAGTTGGCCGCATTTTCGCGTTAAGTAGAAATTGGCAGGGCCGTACCCGGCAGGGCGGTTACTTTTGCCCAAGTCAACTTATTGACCTATTGTGATGCGTAAAATTCTGCTTGGTTTTCTGCTGTTTCTGGTGGTGCTGGTAGCGGCGGCGGCGCTGGCGCCCTTCTTGTTTAAAGACAAGCTGCGGGCGCTGGCCGATAAGCAAATAGCCCAGCGCGTGCGGGCCAAGGTGCAGTACAACCCCGCCGATATCGGCGTGACGCTGCTCAGCACCTTCCCCGATTTAGGACTGGATATCAAGAACTTGCGGGTTATTGGCCTCGACTCGTTCAGCCGCGATACGCTGGCCTACCTGCCCGAGCTGAAAGTGGGGCTGGATTTGATGAGTGTGGTCAAGGGTCAGCAAATTGATATTAAGAGCGTGGCGCTCGACCGGCCCGAGTTCTCGGTGAAGGTGCTCAAAAGCGGCCGGCCCAACTGGGATATCATGATTTCGGACTCGGCCGCCGCTGCTAAAGGCCAGGATACCAGCCAGGTGAACCTGGCCATCCGGGGCTGGGAGGTGAAGGACGGGCGGCTGCGCTACGAAGATTTGACTGTTCCCTTCCGAATGGATGCGCGCGGCGTAAACCACACCGGCAAGGGCGACTTCGCCCAGAATATCTTCGACCTGACCTCCAACACCACCATTGCCAAGCTCACGGCCAACTACGCCGGCGTGGACTACCTGACCGATAAGCAGGTAAGCGCCGACATCGCCATGCGCATGGACCTGAATAAGAGCCTCTACACCTTCAAGGAGAACCAGGTGAAGCTCAACGACTTCCCCTTCAGCTTCGCGGGGGCCATCGGGCTGCCTAATGCGACGGACATCACGTATGACGTGACGTTCAAGGCCTTACAAACCGACTTTAAGAACATCCTGAGCTTGGTGCCGGGCGTGTTCAATGCCCAGTTTAAGGACGTGGCGGCCAGCGGGCAGGTGGCCTTCAACGGCTACTACAAAGGCGTGCAGAACAAGCTGCGCATGCCCGGCTACGGCCTGAACCTGACCGTGACCAACGGCCGCTTTAAGTACCCGCAGCTGCCGCAGGAAGCCAAAAATATCAACGTGGCGATGGTGGTCGACAACCCCTCGGGCTTTACGAACAACGTGAAAGTCAACGTGTCGAAGTTCCACCTCGACCTGGGCACCAATCCCGTGGACGGCAGCGTGGCCATCGACGGCCTGGCACCCATGAAGGTAGACGGCCGCGTGAAAGCCAACGTGAACCTGGCCGAGGCGCTGAAAGTGTACCCGGTGGCCGGCCTCACCATGCGCGGTCAGCTCTTTGTGGATGCCACGGGCAAGGGTACCTACTCGAAAACGCAGATGCCGGTGGTAAACGCCGCCATCAAGATGACCAATGGCTACGTGAAATCGAACAAGTTTCCGGCCCCGATTGAGGATATTAACCTGAGCGGCACGGTAGTGAACTCGACTGGCCAGGTGAGCGATACCTACGTGAACCTGCCGCAGTTTCATATGCTGCTGGAGGGCGAACCGCTCGACGGCCGCCTGGCGGCGCACAACATCAACGCGCCCGTGTTCGACGCCAACGTGAAGGGCACGGTGGACCTCACCAAGATTACCAGGATTTTTCCGCTCGAAGGCATGACCGTGACCGGGCGCGTGAGCGGCAACGTGGCCGCCGCCGGCAACATGGCCGACGTAGAGGCCGGCCGCTACCAAAACGTGAAAGCCAGCGGCACGGTGCAAGCCAAGAACGTGACGTACCGGAGCAAAGACCTGCCGCAGGGCGTAAACATCAGCAGCGCGGCGGGCACGTTCAACAACAACCAGATTACCATTCAAAGCGTGAACGGCACGGCCGGTACCTCCGACTTCGCGGCCAATGGCACGGTGAGCAACTACCTGGGCTACCTCTTCACGCCCGGCCAGGCGCTGCGCGGCACGCTGAACGTGAGCTCGCACAACTTCAACGTAAACGAATTTATGGTGGACCCGGTGAGCGAGAAATCGACGGCCACCGGCAAGGCCGCGCCCGCCAAAGCCAACGGCGTGGTGCCGATTCCCAAGTTCTTCGACCTAGTGCTAAACAGCAAGGTCGACAACGTGACCTACGACAACCTGAAGCTGACCAACGCCAGCGGCACGGTAGCCGTGAAAAACGAAGTGGCTTCGCTCAAGAATCTGACCTTTAATACGTTGGGAGCTACCTTCGGCACTACGGGCAGCTACAACACCCAGGACCTGGCCCACCCCAAGTTTGACCTGGGGCTGAACATTCAGAACCTGGATTTCCAGAAGGCTTTTAGCTCTTTCAACACCGTGAAAGCGCTGGTGCCGCTCGCTGCGGTAGTGCAGGGCGTGTTCAATACTAAGTTCTCGGCCAGTGGCGAAATGGGCCAGGATATGCTGCCCAAGCTAAGCAGCCTGAGCGGCGCGGGCTTGTTTGACATCGTGAAAGCCAGCGTGTTGCAGTCGCCGGTGCTGAGCCAGATTTCGAGCCTCACTACCCTGCCCGAACTCAAAAACCTGCAAGTGCTGAACAAGATTGTGAACGCCCAGATTGTGAACGGCAACTTCGTGGTAAAGCCCTTCGACCTGACCATCGGCGACGTGAAAATGACGGTGGGCGGCTCCAACAGCCTGGCCGGCCTGCTCTCGTACGTGACGGCCATCAACGCGCCCACCGGCAAGCTCGGCAACGCCCTCAACAGCAAGCTCACGCAGCTCACCGGCGTATCCAATATTCAGGGTACCGACCGCGTGACGCTGGGCCTCAACATCGGCGGCAGCATGGCCAGCCCCGTGGTGAAGCTGACCAGCGGCAGCCTCAAGGACCAGGGCAAAACCCTTGTGACCAACGTGGTGAAAACCAAGCTCACCAGCGCGCTGCTAGGCCTGGCCAATAAGAACAAAGCCACCACCGACAGCACCCAGAAAGCCACTGCCACCGCGCAGCAAACCTCGCAGGAACAAATCCAGCTGGAGCTGCAAAAGAAGAAGCTCGAAGCCCAGGAGAAAGCCAAGCAAGCCATCGGCCGCGGCCTTAACAGCTTGTTTGGCAACAAGCCCAAAGCCGCGGCCCCGGCCGACACCAGCAAGCACTGACCGCGAATTCTTGACCGCGGATTCGTCGGATTTTGAAGGCGATTTCCTGGTACTGCTACTTACCAAGCAGTAGTACATGAAGAAGGGTTTCGTTCAACACAACCACTGAAAAAGGCCACCCATTGGGTGGCCTTTTTAGCTATAAAACAACGATTGCAGCAGCGTAGTCGTGCTCAAAAGCCAATTAATCCGACGAATCCGCGGTCTAGAGTTGTGGCAGCACCTGGCCGCTTATCTCGCGGCAGTAGGTAATAAAGTCAGAGTTGACGGGCTCCAGGCCACCCTCACGCATTTTGGTGGCTACCTGGCCACGGTGGTAGCTGGCGTGCACCACGGCGTGGGTCAGGATGTCGCTCACCTGCGAATCGAACGCATCGCCCTGGGAGTTAGCATATTGAATGTGACGCAGCAGCTCAGTTTCGTCAGCATTGGCGCAAAGGTCGGCGAAGCGTTGCGAGGTTTGCTCGTGCCAGTGGTGCAGGCCGGCCAGGTCGTGCTCCTGCCACACCTTGAGCGGGCTGGCCGTGCCGCTGATGCGCGCAATCCAGATGGCCTGGGCATTGATAACGTGGCTGAAAATGCGCAGCGCGGGCGGCGGGGCTTCGTGGCCGGCCGTCACCGACGAGTCGAGGCGGCGCAGCAGCGTTTCGTTGGCCCACACGTTGAACGCGCCGAGCTTGGCGATGGTGTTAATCATGAGAAAATCAAGTTTTGGGTTGACAGTGCAAAAGAACGTCAGGCTTCGGCAAGCTCAGCCTGACGTTCTTTTCAGCTTTTGCATTCACTATCGTGGGTCTTGCCACACCAGCTGCTCATCGGTGCGGCGCTTGCTGAAGCTGCTGCACTCGCCATCGCCCCGGCCCGTGAGGCCACCTTCGGGGTGGCACAGCACCTTGCCTTTCACGTCGTAGAGCGTCGATTGCTGGTCGCAGCAGGGGGCCGACTCATAGTAAACTGTTTCTCCCTCAAACTGATAGCGCGTGACGCGGATAATGGGGTTGCGCTTGCGCGTGGCCAGTATCTTTTGAATGCGGCTTTGCAGCCACTGCGGGCGGGCGGTGCTGTCGAGGCGCATGTCGCGGGCAGGCACGGCATCCACGGTGTTGGTGCTGGTGGGGGCGGGCGTACTGGGCTCACTCACAAAGCCTTCGGAAGGGGGCGTGGTGGGGGTGTTTACTACCACATCTTGCTGGCAGGCATTCAGCAGCAAAGCCAACGCGGTAAACGGAATAAGCGAGCGGCGCATGGCGGGGATAAGTAGAAAATCACGCATAAAAGTCGCCTCTGCTTACGCCAACCGGCCCCGAATAGTTAAAGTGCGGTAAGCTTTAGCTTGCCGTCTTGAACATGATTTCAACCGGCGGCAAGCTAAAGCTTACCGCACAGCGCCCATAGCTTGGGGCCAAACACGCAGCCGCCCACCGCCAGCGCGGCCAGCGCGGCCAGCAGCACGGCTCCGGCGGCTACGTCCTTGGCCTTGCCCGCCAGTGGGTGGTAGCCGGGCGACACCAGGTTGGTGAGCGCCTCGATGGCGGTGTTGAACAGCTCGGCCGCCCACACGCCGCCCACGGCCAGCGCCACCAGCGCCCACTCCGTCAAGCTTAGCTTGAAAAACCAACCGGCTCCCAGCACCGCCGCCGTGGCCACGGCATGAAACTGCAAGTGCACCTCGGAGCGCAGCGCGGCCCCCACGCCCCGAAACGCGTGCCCGAAGCTGGCTGCCCGGCGGCGCAGCAAGCCGGGCCGGGGGTCGCCAGCAGGCTCAGCCCCGGTCATCAAACTCGGCAAAGGTGCTGTGCCGCAGCTGGTTCCACTCGGGCCGGATGATGCTGAAAATCACCGTGTCGCGCCGAATGTTGCCCTGCGTGAGGCGGTGGCTGCGCAGGGTGCCCTCCTCGGTGGCCCCCATGCGGCGCATGGCCTGCTGCGACTTCAGGTTGCGGCTGTCGGTTTCGAGCTCCACGCGCTCGCAGCCCAGCTGGTCGAAGGCGTGGCACAGCAGCAGGTGCTTGGCCGCCCGGTTGAGGCCCGTGCGCTGAAACTCGGTGCCCACCCAGGTGTAGCCGATGCTCAGGCGCTGGTCGTCGAGGTCGATGCTGTAGTAGCTGGTGCTGCCCGCCAGCCGCCCCGTGGCCCGGTCGATGAGCACAAACGGATAGCGCTGCCCCGCCAGCCGCGCCTGCCCCGCCGCCGCAATATAGGCCGCCAGGCTCACCGTATCGTCGGCGCGGGTGAGGGTATATTTCCACAGCTCGGGGTCGAAGGCCACTAGCTTTAGCGCCTCGAAATCAGTGGCTTCGAGCGGGCGCAGCCGGACGCGGCTGTTTTCCAGCACCAGGTTTTGGGTGAAGTCGAAGGGCATAGCGGGTGGGAAAGGTGGCACTGCAAAGATGCGAAAAAACAAAAAGCCGCCCGGCGCAGGGCCGGGCGGCTTGTAAAGGCCAGCGAGCGGCCGTTGCTTAAAACGAATACGTGTAGCCAGGAATGCTGACGGGGTTGAGGAGGTAGTATTCTTCCCCATTGGGACCGATAAAATCTAGTTCGGCCTCGCCGGGTGCAAATACCGGCCGAGCTGCCTTGCGAGCTTCCCGAACAGCTTGCCGGACATCAATTCTTTTAGAATGTTTCACAGAATATGTTTTCATAACGAGCGATAATTTGTTGCTTACGCAGCTGATTGGCCGCCACCGCAGCAGGTAAAACGAAGATACTACTACCTTCGGGTTTGGTAATAATTCGGTGACGTACCGGGCTGATTTTCAGTTCCAGCATCCGGGTATACAGCCGAAAGCGCTTGGTATTGGCGTCGCTGGTTTCCGTAACCAGGGCGGCCGCAATGAAGCCGAAGCAGGCCTGCGGGTCTTGCCGCAGCACCTCGGCCATAATGGCCAGCACCGTGCCGCCGAGCTTGCCCGCCGCCTGCTGGTTGGTGCGCAGCCGGTAGCGGTTCACGTCGTGCACCTTGGCATAAAATCCACGGTGTAGAGGTGGTCGGCGTCGGCGTGCACCTCTCCAAATACTTACGCCGCGAGCTTGGCGTGTGCAGGAAAAACTTGTAGATATCCAGAAACAACCAGCTTTCCCGCCCCGCTGTCTGGTTGCGGTTGCACTGCACCAAGCGGTAGGGAAGAACGGTGTTGAACAAAGAACAGAAATTTTTGGGTAAAAGAGAACGTCATGCCGACCACAGGGAGGCATCTCGCTCGCCTCGTTGCAACGGCAGGGATTACTGCTGCACGCGAGATGCTTCCCTGCGGTCGGCATGACGTTCTTTGTCAGTCTGACGCTCTTTTCTGATTTTCAAGTACTTACTTTACCTCCCCCACCATGTCCTCGGGCTTCAGCCACTCGTCGAACTGCTCGGAGGTGACGTAGCCGAGCTGCACGGCGGTTTCCTTCAGGGTTGAGTGGTTTTTGTGGGCCGTTTGGGCAATTTCGGCGGCTTTGTAGTAGCCGATGTGCGGGTTGAGGGCCGT
>CAXTFI010000118.1:0-14761 GCA_964243255.1 uncultured Hymenobacter sp. | reverse complement strand
TGCACCTGGCCCACGGCGTGCGCAACACCGCCGCCGGCCTGCGCTACGTGCTGTACATGTTCATGACCGATTTGCACGACCTCACCAAAATCACGCACAAGCCGGCCGGCTATTTCCTGGCACCGGAAGGGGAGGAGCGCGTGGGCGACGTGTCGAACGTGGCCTTCGGCAACGGCTGGATTGCCGATGAGGATGGCCAGGTGTTCATTTACTACGCCTCGTCCGATACGCGCATGCATGTGGCTACCTCCACGATTGAGCAACTACTTGATTACGTGGTGAATACCCCGGAAGACGGCCTGCGCTCAGCGGCTTCGGTGCAAACCATTAATGCCCTCATCGACCGCAACCTGGCCGTGCCTGCGCCTACGGTGAGCGAGCGCGTGGCTACCGCCGTTAGCTCGAATGGCCTTTAAAATAATTAAAAATTAAAAATGATAAATTAAAAATTGCCCCCAACCCGCTTAGGTGTTCAAAGGGCAATTTTTTTAATTTTTAATTCCTAATTTTTAATTGTAAATAATGTTACAAGTTGCTGATTTCCAGGCCGAGCTAGATAATATCCTGACTTACTGGCGCACCCACACGCCGGACGAGGCCCAGGGCGGCTTTTTTGGAAAAATCGACCACGACAACCACGTTACCGCCACCGCGCCGAAGGGCGCGGTGCTGCACGCCCGCATTATGTGGACGTTTGCGGCGGCCTGCAACCACCAGCCTAGTTCCGAAAACCTGGCCGTGGCCCGGCGTGCCTACGAGTACATGGTGGCGCATTTTCTGGATACCGAGCACGGCGGCGTATACTGGTCCGTTGACTACCAGGGCCAGCCGCTGGATACTAAAAAGCAGATTTACGCGCTGGCCTTTACCATCTACGGTCTGGCCGAATACCACCGAGCCAGCGGCGACCCGGCGGCCCTGGCGCACGCCCAGGCGCTGTTTCGCACCGTCGAAGCCCATAGCTTCGACCCCGTTGAGGGTGGCTATCTCGAAGCCTTTGCCCGCGACTGGCAGCCCCTCGGCGACCTGCGCCTGAGCGCCAAGGATGCCAACGAGAAAAAGACCATGAACACCCACCTCCACATTCTGGAGGCCTACGCCAACCTGTACCGCGAGTGGCCCGACACCGAGCTGCGCCGGCAAATAAAAGGGCTGCTGCTCAACTTCAGCAACCACATCATCGACTCCAAAACCGACCACCTCATCCTGTTTTTGGATGAGCACTGGCGGCCCCGGCCCGATGCCATTTCCTTTGGCCACGACATTGAGGCGGCCTGGCTACTGCTGGAGGCCGCCGAGGTGCTGCACGAGCCGGAGCTCATCGGTCAGTTTCAGCAAATGGCCGTGCGCCTGGCCCGCGCCGCCGCCGAAGGCCTGGCCCCCGACGGAGGCCTGGGCTACGAGCTGCACCCCGGCGGCCACTGGGACGCCGACCGCCACTGGTGGGTGCAGGCCGAGGCCGTTATCGGCTTCTACAATGCCTACCAAATTAGCGGCGAAACGCAGTTTCGGGCGCAAAGCGAAGGTGCCTGGCATTTCATTCAGCAGCACATCCTGGATAAGCAAAACGGCGAATGGCGCTGGGGCGTGCACGCCAACAACTCGCTGATGGCGGGTGAGGACAAAGCCGGCTTCTGGAAGTGCCCCTACCACAACGGCCGCGCCTGCCTGGAAATGATAAGGCGGCTGAAAAGCCAGTAGCGCGAAGTTTCACTCCGTGCGCTCGCGCAGTGAGCATCTCGCGTTGGGGCCGTTTAAGCCATCCGGCGCGGTCCCGCCTGCTTGCTACGCTCGCGCACCAAGCAACGCTTCGCGCTACATTCCTTCCTCCCTTTCCCATGCAACGGCGCAAATTCCTTACGCTCTCGGGTGCCTCGCTGGCCAGCCTGCTCGTGCTGGATACCGCCGCCCGCGCCGCGCGCCCGGCCCTGGTGCGCCCGCCGGCAAAGGTGCGCGTGCAGCTGGCCGGCGAAACCTACGAGCTGACCTCGGCCGATAAGCTGACCTGGCACTACCGCGACGTAACCGTGCAGCTGCTGCCGCAGGGCGGAGCGCTGGCCGTGCGGGTGCAGTGCCCCAGCGCGGCGCTCCGGGCCGTGGTGCTGGAGTGGCACTACGACCAGCCGCCCGCCGCCTCCGTGCTGGGCGACGCCTGGGAACGCACCTACGGCGATGTGCAGTTTCAGCCGGCCAGCCGGGCGCGGCGGCTGCCGTGGTACTTTGTGCAGCACGGCGCAAGCCCCGCCCGCACGGTATGCTTTGGCGTAAAAACGGGTTGTAACACGCTCTGCTACTGGCAGGTAGGCGAGGGGCTAATGCAGCTTACCCTGGATGCCAGCAGCGCCGGGGTGGGGGTGCAGCTCGGCCCGCGCCAGCTGGAAGCGGCTACTATTGTGGCCACGGCGGGCCAGGCGGGGGAAGATACCTTTGCCACCGCCCGGCGTTTTTGCGGCCTGATGTGCGCCGCGCCGCGCCTGCCGCGCCAGCCGGTATATGGCATCAACGACTGGTATTTTGCCTACGGCAACAACTCGGCCGACCTCATTTTGCAGCATACCCGGCTGCTGGCCGACCTGATGCCGGACGGCGATAACCGGCCGTTTTCGGTTATTGATGCGGGCTGGGCGGCCTACTCGCCCGCCTTGCCCGGCGACTGCTGCTGGCAGGATGACTTCGCCCGGCCCAACGCCAAGTTTGCCGACATGGCCAAGCTCGGCGGCGACATTCGGCAGCTTGGGATGCGGCCGGGACTGTGGACGCGCCCGCTCTGCGCCGCCCACGAGGTGCCGGCCAGCCGGCTGCTGCCTCCCATTCCGGGCCGCAACGACCCCAAAAAACCCGTGCTGGACCCCACCATTGCGGAAAATATTGCGGTCATTCAGCACAACTTTGCCATCTACCAAAGCTGGGGCTACGAGCTGGTGAAGCACGATTTTAGCACCTACGACCTGCTGGGCCGCTGGGGCTTTGAGATGACCGACGGCTTTACCACGCCCGGCTGGCGCTTTCACGACAACACCCGCACTACGGCCGAGGTTATCCTGGACTTGTACCGGGCCATTCGGCAGGCGGCCGGGCCGGCCTACCTCATTGGCTGCGACACGGTGGGCCACCTGGCCGCCGGCCTGTTTGAGCTAAACCGCACCGGCGACGACACCAGTGGCCTCGAATGGGACCGCACCCGCAAAATGGGCGTCAATACGCTGGGGTTCAGACTGGTGCAGCACAATAAATTCTTTGCCGCCGATGGCGACTGCGTGGGCCTAACCCCCAAGGTGCCCTGGGTTAAGAATGAGCAGTGGCTGCGCCTGCTGGCTGGTAGCGGCGCGCCGCTGCTCGTGTCGGCCCAGCCCGCGGCGGTGGGAGCAACTCAAAAATTGGCGCTCAAAGCCGCTTTTGCTCAGGCCGCCAACCCCCAACCCGTTGGCGAGCCCCTTGACTGGCTTACCACCCTGCGCCCTGCCAAATGGCGGCTTGCTGGCCAAATAGTTGACTTCGACTGGAGCTAATGAAGCAAGAAGAACGTCATGCTGAGCCTGCCGAAGCATCTCGCTCGCTCCATCCAAGCCGGTGCAAAGAGGCGAGCAAGATGCTTCGGCAGGCTCAGCATGACGGCCCAGTAGCTTCCACACTTCTTACACTTTCTTACTTTCCATCCCACCTTATGTTCAAGTTTCTTGCCCTGGCCGGCGCGCTGGCGCTCACCACGAGCGCCGCGCTGGCCCAAACCTATTCCGTGAAGGACTACGGCGCAAAGGCCGATGGTAAAACTCTGGCTACCACTGCCATTCAGAAAGCCGTGGATGCCTGCAACCGCAGCGGTGGCGGCACGGTGGAGGTGCCGGCCGGCACCTACGTCATCGGCACGGTTTTCCTGAAAAGTAACGTCAACCTGCACCTGAGTAGTGGCGCGGTGCTCAAGGGCAGCGCCAACCTGGCCGACTACCACGCCTACACCATGCCGGTGTACGGGCAGAACTACTACGGGATGCTGTTTACTGAAAACGCTGAGAACGTGGCCATTACCGGCCAGGGCACGGTAGATGGCAACAACCCGGTGTTCTACGACTTCACCCAGGCCAAGAAGCTTGACAGCGTGACCACGCGCTACACCCGTCAGAAAAACAACTACCGCCACGTGGCCAGCGGCATCGGCGACGGCCCGGTGGTGCCCAAGGACCGCCCCCGCCAGATGGTGGTTTTTTCGGAATGCAAACGGGTGCTGGTCAGTGACGTGTCGCTGATTAACTCGCCATTCTGGACGATGCACTTTGCCGATTGCACGGGCGTGAACGTGACGGGCATCCGGCTGTATTCGGGCCTCTTGGTGCCGAATGCCGACGGCGTGGATTTTACGGATTGCAGCAACGTGACGGTGAGCAACTGCGACATTCAGGCCGGCGACGACGCGCTGGTGGTGAGCGGCTACAACCACCACTTCGAGATTCCGGGCTTTCACAACCTGCGCCGCGTCTCGGAGAATATCGTGATTACCAACTGCAACCTGCAGTCGGCCTCCAGCGGTATCCGCATCGGCTACCTCGACCAGAATACCGTGCGCAACGTGACGGTGAGCAACTGCAACATCACCAACTCAACGCGCGGCATCAATATCTCGCTGCGCGACGAAGGCTCGCTCGAAAACCTGACGTTCAGCAACATCCGCATCGAAACCAAGCTGCGCACCGGTGACTGGTGGGGCAACGGCGAGCCGATTCACATCTCCGCCATTCGGGGCAATGCGGACAAAAGCGTGAAGCTGGGTCGCATCAAAAACGTGCGTTTCCGCAACGTCACCTGCGTGGGTGAAAATGGCATCCTGCTCTACGGCACCGACGAAAGCCCGCTGGAAGACATTGAATTTCAAGGCTTAACCTTCGATTTCACCGATAGCAAGCTTAACGACGTGGCCGGCGGCAACGTGGACCTGCGCGGCAACCTGGACCCCAAGCTCGGCCTCTTCGCCCGCAACATTCCCGGCTTCCTGGCCGAGCACGTTAATGGGCTGACTATCAATGACTTCAAGCTAAATTGGTTCGGCACTAAAGCGGCCTTCCTATCCAATGGCATTGAAGCCAACCACTTTACCAACCTGCGCATCAGTAACTTCCAGGGCACCCAGGCCCCCGGCAGCACTGGCGCCTTCCCGGTGGCTTTGCAAGACGGCACCGGCGCCGTGGTAGAGGTGAAAAAAGGCTCGGTAAGCCGCAAGAACGTGAAGTAGCGCGAAGTTTCACTTCGTGCGCGAGCGCAGCGAGCATCTTGCGTTTGGGCCGCTTGGCGCAGTCCTGCCTGCTCTCCGTCGCTCGCGCACGAAGCAGAAGCTTCGCGCTACTGCGCTATGCTACCTCCGTTACGCGCACTTTCACGCCTTTGACCTTGGCCCCGTTCAGTTTTTCGAGCAGCTCAAGGGCTTGCTTGCGGGGCACGGCCACGTAGGAATAAAAATCGAATACCTCAATGCGGCCCACCTCGTCGCGGCCGAGGCCCCCCACGTTGACGAACGCGCCTACCAGGTCGTGGGCGCTAACCTTGTGCTTCTTGCCAGCCGTGACGTGCAGCGTGATGGTTTCGGGGCGGGGCAGCTTGGCGGCGGCGTTGGCAGGCGGCATAGCCGGGGGCACCAGGCGCTTCCATTGGGTGCTTTGGGCCGAGGGCCAGGCCTGCACGCGGGTTTGCTCGGGCGGAGTGGCCAGCAGGTGGGCGGTGCCGGCTACGCCGGCCCGCGCCGTGCGGCCGGCCCGGTGCTGAAAGGTTTCGGCATCGTGCGGCAGGTCGTACTGGATAACCGTGTCGAGGGCGGGCACGTCGAGGCCACGGGCGGCTACATCGGTGGCTACCAAGGCCTGAGCCGAATTATTGCGCAGCTTCATCAGGGCTTTGTCGCGCTCGGGCTGGGGCAGCTTGCCGTGCAGCACTTCGGCCGCCACGCCGCGGCCGCGCAGAAACTGGGCCAGCTCCTGCACCTTGTCGCGGGTGTTGGCGAAGATGAGCGTTTGGCCGGTTTCGGGCTGTTGCAGTAGGTGGTAGAGCGCGGCGGGCTTGTCCTCCACGGCGTTGAGCACGTGGCCGCGCAGGGTGAGGGAGGCGGGCAGGGCCGCGCCGGTTATCTCGCCGTTGATGCCCCCGGCGGCCGTGAGCATGCGGGGGCGGGTGAGGTAGTCGCGCACCAGGGCCATCACCTTATCGGGCATGGTAGCCGAAAAAAGCAGCGTCTGGCGGCGGCGCGGCAGGCGGCTCACAATGGTAGCCATCTCCTCCTGAAACTTCAGGTCGAGCAGCTTGTCGGCTTCATCCAACACCAACACTTTTAGCTGGTTAGGGATGATGTTGCGCTTCTCCAAATGGTCGAGCAGGCGGCCGGGCGTAGCCACCACCACGTGCGGCATTTGCTGAAGGCTCAGTACCTCGTCGCGCATGGCGTGGCCGCCGTAAAAGGCCGCCACGCGCAGGCCGGGGGCGGCCATGTGCTTGCCGAGGCTCTTGAGGGCATCGCGCACTTGCAGGGCCAGCTCGCGGGCCGGCACCAGCACAATGGCCTGCACGGCCTTGGCGCTGGGGTCAATCTGGGCCAGGATGGCCAGGCCGTAGGCGGCGGTTTTGCCCGAGCCGGTGGGCGCCTGGCCCGCCACGTCCTGCCCATCGAGGGCGGGCTGGAGCACGAGCGCCTGCACGGGCGTAGGCTTGTCGAAGTTTAGCTCGGCCAGGCCTTGCAGCAGTTCGGGCGAAAGGTTGAAATCAGAAAATGAGGCCGGAACGGCAGGGTCAGCTTGCATCCAGCAAAGGTCGGTAATAATGGTTAATTGATTAATGCTTAATGATTAATTGTACAAGTGATGGGCTGTAAAGTGCCCATAGCTGGTCAGCGCGCTCCTATGAGGCGAAGCATTAATCATTAACCATTAATCAATTAACCATTATTCTGCCACGTTCACCAGCCGGTAGCGCACGGCCGTTTTCTTGGGTTTGATGTCGAGCCCCACGTGGTGGGCGTAGGCCCAGGTGAAGGCCGCGCCGAAGTAGAAAATCATGGCCGAATAGAACACGAACAGCAGCACCAGCACCGAGCTGGCCGCCGGGCCGTAGATGGGGCCCAGGTCGCGGCCCACCAGCAGCTGGCCCAGCACGCGCTCGCCCAGCTCAATGAGCACCGCCGTGAGCAGCGCCCCACGCCGCACGGCCCGCCAGGGCACTTTGGCCGCGCTCAGGGTGCGAAAAACAAAGCCGCACCACACCGCCAGAATAAGCAGGCTTACCACCAGGTTGAGCACCCACACCACATAAAAGGCAAACGTGGCGTCGAAGTCGGACACGAATTCGGCAAAAAGCGCCAGCGCCGCATCGGCCGAAAAAGCCAGCACCGACAGCGCCGCCGTGGCCAGCAGCACGCCCGCCGAGCGCAGCCGCTCGCGCGCGGCCACCGACACCTGGCTGAGCTGCCGCCGCGGCCGCACGTGCCACAACTGGTTGAGCGAGTGCTGAATAACGGTAAACAGCGTGGTGGCCACAAACACCAAAAACGCGAAGCCCAGCCACGTAATGAGGCGGCCGCGGGCCTGGTGGCCTACGTTGTGCACCGTTTGGGCCACCAGGCCCGTGGCCGTGCCGCCAATAACTTCGCCCAGCTTGGTGAGCAGCATGCGCCGCGCCCCCCGCGCCGAATACACCGACCCCAGCAGCTGCACCAGAATAATGAGGATGGGCGGCAGCGCAAAGGAGGTAAAAAACGCCGTGGCCGCGCCCAGCCGCAGCGGGTCATTGGCGGCTAGCTCGCGGGCGGCGCGGCGCAGCAGCAGCCACAGCTCTACCCACCACGGCAGGCGATGCGGGGCAGGGGGGGCGAGAGAGGGAGAGGCCTTGACCATAAGAAACTTAGCGCCCCGCCGACAACATTTTGCGCCGGAGCGGGTACAAAGGGCGGCCACCGAGCGGCGGGCCCGGCCCCCAGCCCGGTAGCTGGGCGCGCTACTAACAAGAATTTTACCGGCTAGTTCCGCATGACCAGTACAACTATCTCCGCCACCGGGGTGCGCGCCGCGCCCGAAGACCCGCCCCGCACCTGGGTGCAGCGCCGCTTGGTGGACCCCTTTATGAGCTTGCTCAAGGCGGGCCTGTCGCCCGGCAGCCTGGCCCTCACGGCGGGGCTGGGCGTGGCGTTTGGGGTGGCCCCCATCTTTGGCCTTACTACCCTTATCAGCACCGCCGTGGCCTTGCGGCTCAAGCTCAACGTGGCGGCTATGCAGCTGGTGTGTCACGTGCTGAGCCCGGTGCAGGTGCTGCTGCTGCTACCATTTTTGCGCTGGGGAGCCATGCTGCTGGGGCAGGGCCGCGAGGTGGCGCACCTGAGCCTCAACCAAATCAAGGCGATGGTAAAAGTCGATGGCTGGGGCTACGTGCTGCGCCTGCTGTGGCGCGCCGAGCTGGGGGCGCTCGTCATTTGGGCCGTGGCCGCCGTGCCGGTGGTGTTAGGGCTGTATGTGTGCCTGCGGCCGCTATTTAAAAAGTTTGTGGCGCGCCACGAGGAAGCGGAGACTGCCGTGGTGGGAGGATAAGTAATTAACTACTAAGAAGATATCGAATAAGGAATCACAAAAGAACGTCATGCTGAGCCTGCCGAAGCATCTCGCGTGGGGTAGTAAAATCAATCGTTAGACGATTAGGATTACTGCTGCACACGAGATGCTTCGGCAAGCTCAGCATGACGTTCTTTTGTGATTTTTGTTCAGAAACAAATCTGCTGTTTGGCTACGACTTATAAACCGGCTGCACTTCGGGCTGCTGGAAATAAGGATTCACGCCTTCTTCCGACTTCAAGTCGAGCAGCATCAGGTCCACGTGCTGAAAATTGCCGGTGCGGCCTTCCAGCGCGGGGCCGAGCTGCTGCATAAACTCGGGGTCGTGGCTGATGGTGTCGAAGCCCAGCAGCAGGCGCGGGGGCTGGCTTTCGTCGCCGGCCAGCTGCATCTGGGCCACGTAAATGGCCAGGATATCGGCGTTGGTCGCACCGAAGTCGGCCAGCGACTCGGCTAGGCCTTCGGGCAGCTCGGGGGTGCTGAGCACCACCTGGGCATCGGCAGGCAGGCCGTTGGTGGCGGAGAGCTGGCCCGCGAGCAGCGCCTGAATCTCGGCCGCTGGCAGCAGCTTGCCGGCCGCCGAAAAGGGGTTCAGCACGCAGTCCTGGCCCTGGGTCATGGCAAAAAACGCTTGGCCCGGAATGGGCACCCAGCTCACGGTGCTGGCATCCATGCCGCCGTCGCTGAGGCGCGCCTCCGACGAGAAGATGGGCAGGCGGCCATCTTGCAGCACTTGCAGCTGAATTTGCTGGCCTTCAGCTAGTTGCACCTCGCCCAGGGCAATGTCTTCGGCCGGGGCCAGCACCATCAGAATGTTCTCTTGCAGCAGCGCCTGGTAGAAGGCTGGGCGGGCGTTCTCATCTACCGGGGCCAGCAGCAGCAGGTGCTCCAGCACGTTTTGCGGCTCGTAGGGAAACTCCGGCTCGGGCGGGGCGGCCAGTGGCGCCGGCATGGGCGGGATGCCGGGCGTGGGCGGCGCCACGTGCGCAGAGCCCTGGTAGCGGGGGCCGCTTTTGGGCGCGGCCGGGGCGGCGCCCGGCTGGGAGGCGTCGGCGGCCGGGGTGGCACCCGGCTGGGCGGGCGCGGTGGGGGTGGCCGGGGCCGACTCAGGTTTGTTTTTCAGAAAGTCGAAGAGACCCATGAGTGTATAGTGATTAAGGATTAGGGATTAATGATTAGTGGGTAGTAAGTAACGGGGAGTAGTTATTGGTTACTTATTTCTTGGTCATTAACCAGCAACCGCCGCCCATTAATCATCAGTCACTACCCATCAATCATTAAAAACAAAGGTAGCCTACCGCTCGCCACAGGCGCGCAAGTCGGCCTCGGTGCCGGCGATGGTGCGCGCGCCCGCCGGGCCGGGGTGGTTGCCCCAGTGGCTCTCGATGAAGTTGAGCAGGTTGGTGATTTGGGCCGGCGACAGCTGCCGGTGGGTGGCCGTGTCCTGCACGCCCAGCATGAGCTGGTTGTAGCCCACGCCATTGACCACAATCGGCCCCTTGAGGCCCACGCGCACCACGCAGGCCAGCTGGCCCGCGTGCGGGGCCAGGTAGTCGGAGCCCGCCAGCGGCGGCACCAGCTGCCCGATGCCCTGGCCTTGCTCGCCGTGGCAGCTGGCGCAGTGCTGCCCGTAGAGGCGCTCGCCCTGGTGCCCCTTATTGGTGAAGCAGCCGGGTAGGGCTAGTAACGCCAACAGCAACAGCGTGTTAGGTAGTAAAAAAGAAGCTGTGACTTTCATGCGGGCTACGGCAGTTAGCGCTGCGCCGTGGCCTGGCGGGTTTTCACTTCGGCCAGCAGCTTGGGCAGCTGGCGCAGCAGCTTGGCCGTTTGCTGGGCGTTGAGGCCGTCGTAGAGGCCGCGCACGTGACCCTGGTCGTCTACGAGGGCAAAGGTGCCGCTGTGGGCAATGCCGCCGGGCGCCTTGGCATCGGGCATGGCCCCGGTGAAGTAGGCCTTGGCCAGGGCGTAGGCCGAGTCGCGGCTGGCCCGCACGAAGCGCCAGTTGCTGCCGGGCGTGTTCACGCCCAGGCGGCGGGCGTAGTCGCGCAGCACGGGCAGGCTATCGTGCTCAGGGTCAATGGTATGCGAAATAAACACCACGTTGGGGTTGGTGGCGTACTGCTTGTACACTTTCAGCAGCTCGCTCTGCATTTTGGGGCAGATGCCGGGGCAGGTGGCGAAGAAAAAGTCGGTGATGTAGACCTTGTGCGCCAGGCTTTGGTTGGTCACCAGGTGGCCATCCTGGTCGTGGAGGCGAAAGGCCGGCACCGTGGGGTACACCGTAGTGGTATCGCTGCCCGGCCCCACCTGCCGCTGCGAGTCGCCGAGGTAGGGCAGCGTGGCGGAAGCGGTATCGGGCTCCGCATCGGTATGAATGGCCAGCACACCCGTGTCGGAAGTGGAAGCCGCCTGGTGGCAGCCGGCCAGGGCCAGCAGCGCCACGGCGGGCAAAAATTTCAGGAACATAACAAACGTAATATAAGGCGATAACACAGCCAGGCCCGCGGCCCAGCTTGGTATAAACCACTGAAGCCGGCCAGTCGTTCGCGGGTAGAGGCCCCCGGTGGTGGGTTACTTAACCTGGGGCGCGGGGGTAGCGGCGGGCGCGGCCGGGGTGGCGCGGCGCAGCCTGGCCTGGCCCGAGTCGAGGGCCGCCTTAATCTGCTGCTCCACGGCCGTGAGCTGGGTTTGCTGGTCGAGCAGGTAGGTGAGGCGCTGGGGGGCGGGCGCCGTGCTATCGGGCGGCTGGTAGGCGTGCATCCAGGTCATCATGGCCTGGGAAGCGGTTTGCATGTTGGCCAGCACCGGGGCATTGGCGGGCACTCTGGCGGCGGTAAGCTGGGCTTTTAATTCAAACAGCTGCTCGGTCTGGCCCATCAGGCTGTCGTGGCGGGCCATAAGCGCATTTTCGAGCGCGCGGGCCCGCACGGCGGGCGTGGCGGCCTCGGTGGTCGCCTTGGTGCCGCAGCCCGGCAGGCCCAGGCTCAGCAACCCAAACGCCGCACCCAGCGGCAAAAGCAGCAGTTTTTTCATGCTCCAAAGGTACGGCCGCCCCCGGCGGGCCAGGATGTTTTCCCGCTTTCCATACCCTCAGCGAACCTCTGCGTAAACCTCTGCGGTAAATGACGTTGCTGACACAAAGCCCAAGCCAGCAAATCAAAAACCTGCCCCACTGGTTTACAAGCCATCCTTTTCCCCACGCAACACTATGCAAACCCGCCCACTCGGCCGCTCCGGCCTCACGGTTTCCGCCCTCGGCCTCGGCTGCATGGGCATGTCCGACTTCTACGGCCCCACCGACGATGCCGAAAGCCTGCGCACCCTGGCCCGCGCCCTGGAGCTGGAAATCAGCTTCTTCGACACCGCCGACATGTACGGCCCCTACACCAACGAGGAGCTGCTGGGCCGCTTCTTCCAGGCCGATAAAACCCGGCGCAACAAGATAGTGTTGGCCACCAAGTTCGGCATCGTGCGCGACCCCAGCGACCCCACCAAGCGCGGCATCAGCGGCCGGCCCGAGTACGTGCGCCAGAGTTGCGAGGGTAGCCTCAAGCGCCTGGGCACCAACCACATCGACCTCTACTACCAGCACCGCGTCGACCCCACCGTGCCCATTGAGGAAACCGTGGGCGCCATGAGCCGCCTGGTAGAAGAGGGCAAAGTGCGCTTCCTGGGCCTCAGCGAAGCCGGCCCCGACACCATTGCCCGCGCCCACGCCACGCATCCCATTGCGGCGCTGCAAAGCGAGTACAGCCTCTGGAGCCGCGACGTGGAAATCGAAATTCTGCCCCTGCTGCGCGAAAAAGGCATTGGCCTGGTGCCGTACTCGCCGCTGGGCCGGGGCTTCCTTACCGGCGAAATCCAGAAGTTCGAGGATTTCGCGCCCGATGACTACCGCCGCTTCTCGCCCCGCTTCCAGGGTGAGAATTTCAACAAGAACCTGCGCCTGGTGAACCACCTGCGCGACCTGGCGCAGAGCAAAGGCGTCACGGCCAGTCAGTTGGCCCTGGCCTGGGTGCTGGCCCAGGGCGACGACCTGGTGCCCATCCCCGGCACCAAGCGCGTGAAGTACCTCGAAGAAAATGTGAGGGCCCTCAGCGTGTCGCTCAGCCCCGACGAGCTGCGCCACCTCGACGAGGTGCTGCCGCTGGGCGCCGCCGCCGGCACCCGCTATCCCGAGGCTATGATGGGTATGGTGGGGCGTTAAGTATCTGAACCGCGGATTTTTTGGATTCGGCGGATTTTGGGGACGATTAAGAGCAGTTGAATACAAAAAAGAGGCTGCTCAAATGAGCAGCCTCTTTTTTGTATCCGATACTGGATGCGAAGTTCCAGAGCCGTCCCCAAAATCCGCTGAATCCGAAAAATCCGCGGTTCAGATACTTAACGCCCCAAGCGGCACTCGTGGGGCAAATGCCGCGTTAGAAGTACATTAGGCTATTAAACTACTACTAGTATGCAACCGATTCCTGAAACTTCGTCCCGCTTCAGCAACCTGCAATTAGAACTGCTGCGGCTCTATTCGCGTGATGTGACGGACGAAGAGCTAGCTGAAATCAAGCACTTATTGGCGCGCTATTTTGCTGAGAAGCTGAGCCGCCGGGCCGAGCAGGTCTGGGAGGAGAAGGGCTGGAACGACGATACGATGGAGGAATTTCTGCACACTAAAATGCGTAGCAGTTCGCCGCCCAAGCCACAGTAAGCGATGCTTAAAATTGTGCTGGATACTAATGTGCTGCTCGTTTCCATCTCGCCGCGCTCCCGCTACCGCTGGATTTTTGATGCCTTGCTGGACAAACGCTTTACGCTGTGCGTAACCATAGAAATCCTGCTGGAATACGGCGAAATAATAGCCCGGCATATGGGTGACCGGTATTTCTACGAAACGATGATGACGCTGGAGAATCTGGCGAATCTGGAGTACATTATACCACGCTTTCGCTTCAACCTGCTCAGCGACCCCGATGATAATAAATTCGTGGATTGCGCCATCGCGGCTAATGCCGTGTGCATAGTCAGCCACGACCGGGACTTTCTGCCCTTGCAAGCTATCGAGTTTCCAAAAGTGGCGGTGGTGGATACGGAGGTCTTTCGAGAATTATTATTTACTTAATTTATTGCTTTGGTAAATTTATTATGACTAAAATTAATAAAGCTTTTAACTCGCTAATGAATAAAATATCTCTTTTGGTCACTATTTTTTACGTTGGTTTCGGAACAATTGCCGTTTGCTCACTTTATCCTACCGACCCACTTTTTGCTCAATGGTCGTTTTGGGCTTTGCTGCTAACGTTTCCAGTATCGGTTTTAAGCTTTGGGTATCGTTTCGGTGATTCGGGACATTTGCTACCTGTGTTTTTTATTCAAGCCCTAATAATTCTGCCAACTTTTTTTACTATCAAGCGACTAATGATAGAGAGTTTTAAATTAGTGAAATAAAAATTTGCTTTATACCCGAACGCCTGTACACCTGCTACGACTTCACCCTAAGCGTCCGCAGAAAGTTTTTTACGTTAGAATCATTTTAAAGAGGCACCGTTGGCGGGCGCGGGCTGGCACATTGGGCACGTATAAGTAGCCCGCCCACCCACATACGTCTTCTCAATTTTCACCTTCGGGTGGCGCGGGCAAAACGTATGCGCGTCGCTGCCCGGCGTGGCTGAGTCGTCCCATTCGCGGGCGTGAATGAGAAACGACTTCGGAAAATGCCGATAATTCGCTTCGTGCTGGATGGCCGTTGTTAATACCAATTGAATAGCGGCGTGCAAGGCCGTTGCATCTTGCTCCAAGATGGAGTTACCCAGCCGCTCGGGGTGAATTTTGGCCTGAAACAATACTTCGTCCACAATCCAGTTGCCGAGGCCGGCGGTGAGGCTTTGGTCAAGCAGCAGCGGCTTCACAAATACCTTGCGGCGGCTGAGTTTCTGGTGCAGCTCGGCGGCGGTAATGAGCAGCGCATCGGGGCCCAGCTTCTTGGCTTTTTGGTAGGCTTCGGCGCTGTCGGCCAGGCGAATGCGGCCAAACTTGCGCGGGTCGATAAAGGCCAGGTTCAGGCCCGAGTCGCTGAGCTGCCAGGCCACGCGGGTGAAGCGCGGGGCATCGGGTGCGTCGCGGAAAGTCCCGATGTCGCCGGTCATGCCGAAGTGCAGCACCAGCAGGCGGCCGTTATCCAGCTCCAGAAAGCAGTT
>CAXTFI010000117.1:0-14833 GCA_964243255.1 uncultured Hymenobacter sp. | reverse complement strand
AACATGGCCATGAGCACGCCGCTCACCGTGACGCCCGCCAGCGTGCCGCCCAGCACCTCGGGCCCAAAGGCAAACCCGATAATGATGGGCGTAAGCAGCGCAATGGCCCCCGGCAGCACCATCTCGCGGATAGCGGCCTGCGTGCTGATAGCCACGCACTTCTCGTACTCGGGCCGCCCCGTGCCCTCCATAATGCCGGGTATCTCGCGAAACTGCCGGCGCACTTCCTGCACCATGGCCATGGCCGCCCGGCCCACCGCCGCAATGGCCAGCGCCGAGAAAATGAACGGTATCATGGCCCCCACAAACAAGCCCGCCAGCACGTTGGCATTGCTGATGTCGATGGCATCGATGTGAGCCGTGCCCATGAAGGCCGCAAACAGCGCCAGCGAGGTGAGCGCCGCCGAGGCAATGGCAAAGCCTTTGCCGGTGGCCGCCGTGGTATTGCCCACGGCATCCAGAATATCGGTGCGCTCGCGCACTTCCTTGGGCAGCTCGCTCATTTCGGCAATGCCGCCCGCGTTGTCGGCAATGGGCCCGAAGGCGTCGATGGCCAGCTGCATGGCCGTGGTGGCCATCATGCCGGCCGCCGCAATGGCTACCCCGTAAAGTCCTGCTGCTTTGAAGCTGAGCACAATGCCCGCCGCCAGCACCAGGATGGGCAGCACCGTGCTTTCCATGCCCACGGCCAGCCCCCCGATAACGGTGGTGGCGTGGCCGGTGCCGCTTTGCTGCACAATGCTGTTCACGGGCCGCTTGCCCATGGCGGTGTAGTACTCGGTGATGATGCTCATGAGCGTGCCCACGCCCAGCCCCACCAGCACGGCGTAAAAAACGTGGTTGGCATCAAAGGTGTAGCCGCGAATGGTGATGTCGCCATTGGGTAACATCCACTTAATCAAGAAGTAAGAGAACACGCCCGACGCGACTACCGATACGTAGTTGCCAAAGTTGAGCGCGGCCTGCACGTTGCCGCCTTCCTTCACCTTCACCAGCAAAATGCCCAGCAGCGAGGCCACGATGCCCAGCCCGGCAATGGCCATGGGCAGCAAAATGGGCGAAAGCCCGCCAAATGCGTCGCTGTTGCCGAGCCGCACTTCGCGCCCCAGCACCATAGTGGCCAGGATGGTAGCCACGTACGAGCCAAACAGGTCGGCCCCCATGCCGGCCACGTCGCCCACGTTGTCGCCCACGTTGTCGGCAATGGTGGCGGGGTTACGCGGGTCGTCTTCCGGGATGCCGGCCTCTACCTTGCCCACAAGGTCGGCCCCCACATCAGCCGCTTTGGTATAAATGCCGCCGCCCACGCGGGCAAACAGCGCAATGCTTTCGGCCCCCAGCGAAAAGCCGGTGAGCACTTCCAGCGCCTTTTCCATCTCCACGCCGCTGGCCGAGCCTCTCAGGCGCAGCACAAACAGCTGGTAAAACACAATAAACAGCGACCCCAACCCCAGCACGGCCAGCCCGGCCACGCCCATGCCCATCACCGAGCCGCCCGAAAACGACACCCGCAGCGCTTGGCTCAGCGAGGTGCGCGCCGCCTGGGCCGTGCGCACGTTGGCCTTGGTGGCAATTTTCATCCCAATAAAGCCCGCCGTGGCCGAAAACACGGCCCCCAGCAAAAAAGCAATGACAATAACCGGGCTCGACCGCTCGCCCGTGAACCCCAGGTAGCCCAGAAACACGGAGGCAATGAGCGCGAACAAGGCCAGCACCTTGTATTCGGCCTTGAGGAAGGCAATGGCCCCATCGGCAATGTAGCCGGCAATGGTGCGCATCTTTTCGTCGCCGGCATCTTGCCGGGCTACCCAGCCCGCCCGCAGCCAAGTATACAGCAGGGCTAATATACCCAGCGCGGGTACCGCGTAAAGAATAGCTGGCATAAGCAAGAAGGAGTGTTAGGTGGGAAGAAAAGTAGCTAAGCCCATGATACTGAGCGAAGCCGGGCAAATGTAGGCAATTACCCCACATTTATCCGGCTTCGCCGCACCCCGCCTTAACTGCCTATGTTTTCCGGGAGAAATGCCCGTTTCGCTGCCACATTTGGCGTCATAACGCCGAGCGTGGCTTCCGTGCTTCTCCACGCAAAACACCTTAGCAGACCACCGCCAAAATGCTTATTGCCCCCAGGCTATATCACCCTGACAGGTGCCTTTTTAACTCCTACCTTATTCAGTACTGCTATTCATTGTTTCAGTAGCATACAAATTAACTTTGCCTAATCCACTGGCTACCCCAAGTTGGTCCTTCCCCCGGTCCACCGGCGCGGGATACGCCCCAACTTGGGGTAGCTAAAAAGAGCATTTCTAGCATTTCTACCTAACGGGCAGTTAAAACATTCTCCCAGTAACTGAGAATATCAGCTAAGCTCCGGTCAATTGAAATTGCCGGCTGCCAGCAGCATTCTTTTTTGATTTTTGTGTTATCCCCAATAATCACCGGGTTATCGGATGGCCTTACCAGCGAAGGCGATAACTCATAGCTCACGTCAACATGGGCAATGCTAATCATCTTATGAATAATCTCTTTCAAAGAATACCCCACGCTACTGCAAATATTATACACTTCGCCGGCTACTCCAGTTTCCATTAGCGAAACGTAGGCTTTTACCACATCGCGCACATCCGTAAAATCCCGCACAATATCAATAGCGCCCACCTTCATTGGCGCAGGCGAGCCCATTTTATATTCCATAATCTGCCGGGCAAATGACGAAACAACAAAGTTGTCTTTCTGCCCAGGACCAATGTGGTTGAAGGAACGGGTCATAATGATATCCATCCCATATCCCTGCACATACACCTTGCTCAGCAGCTCCTGCGAAACCCTGGCTACTGCGTAAGGGCTAATTGGCCTTAGCATAGCCTCTTCAGTGAGCGGAACATCCTGCAACCCTACAATCCCATATTCCTCCGACGACCCAATAGAAAGAATCCGGCACCGAATGTTTGCTATCCTTACACTTTCTATCAGGTTAAGAAATATGTTGGTGTTATTCTGAAAGCTCTCAATTGGGTGCTGCCAGCTGTAAGAAACGCTGCTGTCCGACGCTAAATGGTAGATGTGGTCGGGTTGCGTAAGGTATAAAACCTCTTGCAAATGCTGCTTATCATTTAAGTCAAGCTTAACCAGCCTGATATTAAGATTTTTTCTAAACTTCAGGTCGAAATTATACGAGCGGGATATCCCAATTATTTCGTAGTTTTCGTTAGTCTCATTAAGTAAGTCGAGCAGGTAGCTACTGACAAAACCATTAAAGCCAGTTATTAAAATCTTTTTCATTATTGGCTATTCAAAAATCACTAAAGCTTACTTCAAACGCTATGCTGGCACAAGGAAGTATATTGCCCACGTTATTTAACGGCGCTAGCAATGCGGCCAGAATGCTTCCCCGTAGTCCACCTGGCGTTTGCCTGACCTCCTAAACCGCCGTCATAGCGCAGCCCCGCAAGTTTACTACAATTCACGCATGAGCACCTGGTACAGCGCTACCATGCTGGCTATATCCTCTTTGTGTACAATCTCATTGGGCGAGTGCACCTCGGCTTCGGCTGCGCCCACGAAGCACCAGTCCCAGGGTACGTCGCTGCGCTGCAAGTCCTTGGCGTCGGAGCCGCCAATACCCTCCACCTCCACCTGGTGCGCAATGCCCGCGGCCCGCGCAATGGCCCGAATGCGCTCGACGTAGGCCCGGCGCGGAATGAGCGAGTCGCGCAGCGAGATAACGCAGCCGGCCCCCGCCTTCACCCCCTCCGTTACCCAGGTAATATCGGCAATCAGGGCCTGCCGCACCCCGTAGGTTTCGTAGATAAACCGCGCCAGGTAGGGCACTGAGCCGCCGCCGTGCTCCTCCCAGCACGAAAAGGCAATAATGCCGTGCTCCAGCGTTTCGGCCAGGCGCAGGGCGGCCCACACGCCCAGGCGGTTGTCGAGGTAGCAGCTCTGCACGCTCGTTTCGGTTTCGCGAAAGTCGCAGGCAAACGTGAGGCTGGTGCCGGGCGCCAGCTCCCGGCTGAACTCGTAGCCCAGCACTTCGGTTTCCAGCTCATCCGTACCCCGCTCCACCGTTAGCGTACAAGTTATTTCCCCGTGCGCATCCTGCCCCACCAGCCGGTAGCCCGGCTCACATTCCGGCCCCCCAATGGACACCAGCTCGCGGCCGTACCGCACGGTGAAGCCAATGCTGTCGAGGTGGGCAAACACGGCCGTGCGGGGCTGCCCAAACACCAGCAGCAGGCAGTCCTGAAACCGGCTTTCGTCGTGCACCACCAGCGGCGGCTGCCGCCAGCCGGGGCCGTGCTCGCGCACGTAGTTCAGGATGAAGGCCGTCAGCCCCGCCTCTTCGCCCGAGGGAGCCGGAAACTGACACAGCGTTTTCAGCAATTGCATACGCGCAGGAGTAAGTCGGTTGAGCCGCCAAAGCTAGAGCCGCTGCCGTACTTTCGTAGGGCCGGGGGCTGGCTTTTTTCTGCCCTATTTGCCCGTATGTCCGTTCTCGCCTGGTTTTCGCGTAGTTTATTAGTCTTATTGCTGCTAGGCAGCAGCAGGCTACTAAGCCAGGCGCAGCAAACATCCCGCCCAGATACCACGCGCCTGCGCATGGGCCAGGTGCCCGCCATGCGCACCGTAGCCATCGACACGGTAAATGTGCTGCCCACCGCCGACACCAAAGGCTGGCTGCTGCTCGACAAGGATATTCAGCTTGAGCTGGATGGGGCCGTGCAAAACCTCTACAATTTCAAGTACGACAAGGCCGAAAAGCAATTCCGCTCGCTGCGGCGGCGCTACCCCCACCACCCCATGCCCTACTTTTTGCTGGGCCTGAGTACCTGGTGGAAAATAATGCCCACCAACTTCGACAGCAAGCAGTACGACAAGCTGTTTTTTGCCTACATGGACACGGCCAATACGTACAGCGAACAGCTGATAAAGGCCGACCCGCACAACTACGAGGCCTATTTCTTCCTCTCGGCCGCCAACGGCTTCGATGCCCGCCTCAACGCCGAGCGCCACAACTGGCGCAAGGCCACCTTCAGCAGCAAGCGCGCGCTCACCTACCTGCAAAAAAGCAGCGAGGCCAACGGCCTCAGCCCCGAGTTCCTGTTCGGTGAGGCGCTATTTAACTACTACGCCGTCTGGATTCCCGAAAACTATCCGCTGCTCAAGCCCGTGCTGCTGTTCTTCCCGAAGGGCAACAAGCAGCTGGGCCTAAGCCAGCTGCGCACCGTAGCCAGCACGGGCTTTTACACGGGCGTCGAAGCTAAAGTATTCTTAATGAAGCTCTTGCATAACGACGAGCACCAGACCGCCGCCGCCATGCCCATTGCCCGCAGCCTGGCCCTCAAGTACCCCGACAACGGCTACTTCGCCCGCTTTTACTCCCTGCTCTGCTTCGACCAGGCCGATTTTGTGGAGTGCGAGCGCGTTAGCCGCGACATCATCGACAAGATTAACGCCGGCCTGCCCGGCTACGAAGCCAGCAGCGGCCGCTACGCCAGCTACTTCCTGGGCTACCTCATGCAGTATAAGTACCGCGACCTGGCCAAGGCCAAAGACTATTACCAGCGCTGCATCGTTTTTGCCGAAAGCAACGGCGAAACCGACGGCGGCTTCTACCTCTTTGCCAATGCCAACCTGGCCCGTATGGCCGACCGCGACCGCGACCTGCCCACCGCCCGCCGCTACTACGAAGTACTGGCCGACAAGGCCGACCGCAAGTCGGACCAAGCTAAGGAGGCCAAAGCTTGGCTAAAGAAAAACGCTAAAAGTTAAGCACTAGCTACTATGGAACTGAGCGACTATTTACTCACGCCCATTTATTTGGGCCTGTTTTATGCACTGGCTTACGCTATCAGGCCAGCAGTGACTAACCGCTATACGAAGCAATATTTTATTCCGGCGTTTTCCCTCAAGCTTCTGGGAGCCATCGCACTAGGTATTCTCTACCACACTATCTACGGGGGCGATACGAATAGCTACTTTCACCATGCCTCCATTATTTATGGGGCATTTGGCAAGTCCTTCAGTGCTGGCTTGCACCTGATAGTTACCGATGGCACCGTGACGCCTGATATTGCGCCGTATGCCAGCCAAATGGCTTGGTTTGGGGCTGGCAGCAAAGAGTACTTCGTTATCCGGGTTGCAGCGGTAGGCGCTTTGCTAGGGTTCAATACGTATTCTGTGACCGCCATATTTTTTGCGGCGCTCAGCTTCAGCGGCATGTGGGCCATGTACATGACGTTTGCCAAAATTCGTCCCCAGGCGTACAAAGAGCTGGCAATCGCCGTGTTTTTTCTGCCTTCCGTTTTCTTTTGGGGCTCCGGTCTACTTAAAGACTCCCTGTGCCTGGGCGGACTCGGGTGGCTGTTTTATGCCTTCTACCGGGGGGCTATCGAAAAGAAAAATATTATTCGCTGCTTGGTCATTGGCTTCCTGGCCGTCAATACTATTGCCTCGATGAAGGTCTACATCCTACTGGCTTTCGTCCCACCCGCCGCGCTTTGGGTATTCAATGAGAATACGCAACGCATTAAGTCGCAGGTTGTTCGCTGGGTGGCCAAGCCTCTTTTGCTGCTTGTTGGGTTAACAGTAGCTATCTACGCCATGAGTGTTATTGCCGCCGCCGATGCTCGCTTTAATATTGATAAGATTGGCGAACAGAGCAAGATTACCGCTACTTACTTGCAGGGCGTGAGCCAGAACGAAAAAGGCTCGGGCTACAATATTGGGGAGCAGGATGGCACCATTGGCGGCATGGCCCGGCTGGCTCCCCAGGCGGTAGTCGTGGCGCTGTTCAGGCCATTTTTGTGGGAAGCTCACAACCCTACTATGGCGCTTTCTGCGCTGGAGGCCACTTATTTTATACTGTTTACACTCCGCATTTTCTGGCGAGTGGGCTTCATCAAGTCGCTGCAGGCCATTGCTAGTCAACCAGTTCTGACCTTATGCTTTGTCTTTAGTCTGATATTTGCTATATCAGTAGGTATCTCCAGCGGCAATTTTGGAACCCTGGTGCGCTACAAGATTCCGCTTATGCCCTTCTACCTGGCCGGGCTCTACATCCTGCAAAGTATAACTCAGCCCGCCGTAGTAGCCCGCACCAGCCCGCTGCGGCGCCCACAGCTGGCCTGAGGCGCCGCAAGCGGCAAAGAATCACGAAAACAGCCGCAGAAAGTTTGGGGTATTAGCTACCACCGAGTACCGTTGCTCGATGGTAGCGCGCGCGGCCCGGCCTAAAGCTTGGCGATGGGCGGCATCCGTAAGCAGTTGGCGCAGCCGCAGGTGCCAGTCCTGCGGCTCGCGGCAGATGTAGCCATTCACATCGTCTTGCACCACCTCGGTATTCATGCCCACCGGCGATACCAGCGCCGGAATACCCAGGGCCATGTACTGCAGGGCCTTGAACGCACACTTACCCTGCGCCCACTGGTCATTTTCAAGGGGCATCAACCCCACGTGAAACGTGAGCAGGTCAGGTATTTCGGTAGCCTTTTGCCAGGGCACAAAACGCAGGGAGCGCAACGGCTGGTCAAATTCGGGCGGCTGGTTAGATATCACTCGGAATTCAAATACCAGCCCTTCAGCCTCCAGCTGAGCCAGTACGGGCACTAGTGGCAGCAGATATTTCAGGGTCGAGTGCGTGCCCGTCCAGCCTATTACCAAGGGGCCGGGGGCTAGCTGGTTGCGCACTTGGTTGTGCAAATGCACGGTGTCGATGGTGGTAGGATTGATAACCGTATGCGCATTGTACTGCCTGGCGTAGGCGGCTAGGTAGGCATTGCCGCAGCTGTTCTTATAAGCCCAGCCGCAGATGGCACTTACCTTATGGTGCCACTTAAGCCCCGCGGCTATGCGGTTGGCTTCGGAGGTATTAGGCAGCCAGATGGCGTCGTCGAAGTCATAGATTAAGCGCTTCCGCAGTAGCTTGGCCAGCACCCACTCCACTACTGGCGGGCCCAGTGGTGCCGCTTCGCGGTGCACAAATACGTAGTCGTACTGTGTGGCTGCCAGCACGTGCGCCAGCCGCCGCCCAAAGCCCGCCACAATGCCCATTGCCTTGCGGGCGCTCTGCCCAGGCTGGTATAAAATCCGCCAGGTAGCTTCGCTCAGAAAGGGAGCTAGCCGATACCGGTGCCCCTGAGCGACCAGGGTATCCAGGTATTGCTCAAACCGAAACCGCTGCGAAGGCGCCCGGCCGGGCGGGTAGGGAGTTAGAAATAGAATGCGCAAAATAAAAAGGCCAGGTCAATAGGGGTGCAAAGCTACGGCTCGTTCCAGCTGGCTCACGGGGTGGCCAGCACCTGGTGGTAGAGCGCCGCCAGGGCCCGATAAGAGTTTGCCGGCTCGAATTTTTGGCGCACAAACC
Organism: uncultured Hymenobacter sp.; assembly: GCA_964243255.1. GTDB lineage: Bacteria > Bacteroidota > Bacteroidia > Cytophagales > Hymenobacteraceae > Hymenobacter. The sequence continues at coordinate 6,468 of CAXTFI010000117.1, read as the reverse complement.
GCCGGCCGGCTTCCGCAAAGTCTGCGCGCATCTTCGCATCAGCGGCCAGGGTGGTGATGGCCGCGGCCATTGCTGCTACCTCCCGGTTGGGCACCAGCAGGCCCGATTTGCCATGCTCAAATAACTCGGCCGGGCCACCGCAGTCGCTGGCAATCAGCGGCGTGCCGTAATACAGCGCATCCAGGCAGGTGAGCGAAAAGGACTCTGACTCTGAGAAGTTCAGCAGGATGTCAGCCGCCTTTATTTCTGCTTCTACATCGGTAGCAAAGCCGTCGCACTGCACTACTGCCTGTAACCCAGCCTCAGCCACAGCCGCTTCCAACTGTCGGCGAAATGCCTGATTTTTAGCCATTCCCATATCTCCCCCCACGAAGCGCAGCCGCAGCCGCGGGTTGAGCGCATACGCTTGCTGGAAGGCTGGTAGCGCTAAGTCCTGGCCTTTACCCTGAATATAGTTGCTGAGGTAAAGCAACTGCACCGTGGCATCGGGCCGGGGCAAATGCGCGGGCGCGGGGTGGCGCTCTATCCCTGGCAGCGGGTCGTATATAACCCGGTTTGTAGCGGCCGCGCCAAAATATCGGCGTACCGCTTCCGATACGCATACCACCCGGTCAGCTCCGTGCTCAGCCAGCCAGCGCCAGGTGCGGGCCAGGGGTTGAACCAGACTCTGGGGCAGGAAACGCACGTGGGTTACTACCCGTAACCGGCCCAGGCTCAGTGCCTTGGCTACGTAGCCTGTCAGGTTATAAAAATCATTGAGGTGAATAATTTGCGCTCCTTCGCGCCTGGCTAGCCGGTAAAGCCGCCAGCCGTTGAGTAGCAGCAGGGGTACGTAGCGCAGCAGGTCGGCTTTGCGGCGGCTGATTTCTACGAAGGGCAGCTCGTGTACTCGGTAGCCATCGGCCTCGAGTAGTGGCCGAGCCGTGCTGCCAGTTGGTAGTACGTAGGCAAAGCGCATGGCTTCGCATAGCGGGCCAGTGGCATGGCGCATGGCATTCACCGCCCCGGTTATGGCGCGCGAGTTATCAACGACCAGTACGACTAGCTTAGCGGGTTTTAATAAAGGCAAAACGGTCTTTTAGCTTCAAAAATGGCTTCTCGTAAAAAGTATAGCTTACCCAGCTTATGGCTAGCGCCAGGGCTAGCCCAACTGCGTTATCACCCAGCACCACCCCAAGCGGCGTGTGGTTTACCCCCAGGCGCTGCAGCAACTGAAAGGCGATAAGCAACGCCAGAAAATGCAGGCAGTACAGGCCATAGGTATAAGTGCCCCAGTAGCTTATAAACCGCAGCTGCGACATCTTGATGAGGGAATGCCGCGCATAATTTTGCTCCAGCAGCACAAAGGCAAAGAAACAGGCTAGCATCAGTCGGTCAATTCCCGCGTAGCCCGGAATCTGCCACAACTCTTCCCGCCCGTAAATCAACGCCACGCCCGCAGCGTAGCCCAGCCCGATAGCCCAACGTGGCAGCTTGGCCACGGCGGAGGTCAATCGTGCATCGCGGAAGCAAAGCCAGGCTACCATGCCCCCCAGGGCCATGTCACCGATTAAGCTAAGCGTGTGAAGATTAAGCACCTTAGCATCATGCAGATGCAGAAACCGGAAGCCTACGCTCAGTGCTAACACTCCGCCAAACAGCCACCCTAGCCGGCGATTGGGCACCGCCGCCACTAGCAGTGGCCATACCAGATAAAATTGCTCTTCCACCGATACCGACCACAGCAGCGTGAGGGTAGGTGTGTTGCTACCGTAATACAGGTTGTTAAAATTGCTGAGAAATGCCAGGTAATAGCCCAGGTGTGCCGGCTCCGGCGTAGCGTGTCCAAAATGCGCCTTGACCAGGGGAAACAATACGAACCCGATAAACACCGCCACAAAATATAAGGGCCAGATGCGCAGAATACGCCGCAGGTAGAACGGGCCAATGGCTATCCGCCCCGTTTTTTGGCGCTCACTCAGGAGCAGATAAGTAATGAGAAACCCGCTCAGCACAAAAAAGAAATTCACCCCCAAATCCCCTACCCTCGTCAACTGATAAGGAAGTCGATATAAAATGCTTTGGCGAATAGCTGGGTCGGGCGTGTAAAAGGAATGAAACAGGAAAACGGAGAAGAAAGCCAGAAAGCGTAAACCATCCAGATTAGGAAAAAATATCCTACTGCTTTTCGTTTGAGTCGCAGCGGCTGCTTGTTCGCTATCGGGAGCTTGGGTTACCATACACCTAAATTAGCTAGCTAGGAATTAGCTAGCCAGGGTTTGGTCGATGAGCTGCTGCCAACGCCGGAAGGTGTTGGCGTGGGAAAAGCTCAGCGCCCGCTCATATGCTTTTTGCCCCAGCTCAACTCGTTGTGGGGCATTAGCCAGCAGTTGCTGCAGGGTAGCGGTCCACTCACTTTGGTCAGCTGCCGCCGTAGCTGCGTCAGTGAGCATGGGCATAAGCACCCCATAGGGAGCCCACTCGGCCTGCCTGATGGGCTGGGCCGGAGTAGCCGAATCGGGGGCTAGCATCTCGCGCGGGCCCGTGGGGCAGTCTGTCGTGACGCACGCCACGCCGCAGGTCATGGCCTCGCCCAAAGCCAGGGGAAATCCCTCCCAGGCCGACGGAAATACAAATACCTGCGCCGGCCGAATAAACTTAAAAGGATTGTTTTGCAAGCCCACGAAGTACACGTCGTAGTCGGGGGTTAGCGGGTCGTTGTTCCAGGCCTGGTACACGCGCAGGCTCAGGGCCTGGGCGTGGCGCACCAAATCGGCGCGCAATTCGCCGTCGCCGATAAACAGCAGCTTGGCCGGGCGCTTCTTGAGCAGCGCGGCAAAGACGTCGAACAGAGGCGCCTGGTTTTTCTGAATGGCTAGCCGGCCCGACGTCACCAGCACCGGCGCCGAGGCATACACTGCCTGCATGGCCGCATCCAGCGGCTCCTGGCTGCGCTCGCGCACCCGCTCTACTTCAAATGAATTGTTAATGGCAGTCAGCTTGGCAGCTGGCACCCCAAACGCTTCGGTCATTTCCGGGATGATATCGCGGCTCACGGTCACCACCTTGTCGGCGCGGCGGTATAGCCAGGGCATCAGCAATTGCTTGCGCAGCCAGCCTAGCCCGCCTTTTATTTCGCCATCGTGCACCTTAGAGCCTTGAATTAGCAAAATCACCTTCTCGCGGCCTTTGCTCAGTAGGTTCACGTAATCGGCACCTTCCAAGTGGCTGATGGCTACGTCGCAACGCAGCTCCTGCTTGAGCTTGCGCAGCCGCTCAATGCGCTGCCGGAAATTGCGCAGCTTGGCTAGCGCGCCCCCCCCGCCAGCCACGCCCAGGCTGCGCACGGGGTTGCCGCTGGGGTAGAGGTCAGGGTCGTCTTCGTTGAAAATAACCTCCGTCACGTCGTAATAGTCACGCAAGGCCACCCCGTGGTCGTGAAACGCGCGCTGCGCGCCGCCCAGGCCCCGGTTGGGAATAATCATCAGCAGCCGGGGACGCGCTGCCCCCGACGCGGCCGCCGCATTTGTCTGTGTCATACGCTAAAATGCCAGCCCGCGTGGGCTAGCCCACTGCTGGTAGTTGAATACTGGTGAATAATGAGCTAGCCCACCCAAGTTGCAGCCTATCGCGCCGCCCTATCAACTTGTCAGGGTGGTCCTGCCCCCGACCCGCCGACGCGAGCCGGCCGACCGGTTGTCGTTGCAGGCATCCGGTTTAAGCACCGGCAACCAGTCCGCCAGCGCGCGCCGGCCCACCGGCTCGGGATACGCCCCAGCTTGGGTGGGCTAGGATAGTGATTGCACTGCCGTATCTGGCGCCTCCACTCGCAAAGCGCCGGCAGCCTCCCCAATACCTGCGTTACGTCAGCAACTTAAATCTTCAGTAGCAAGCAGAGTTGTCATCGCTCCGGGAATAATTAACACCACTGCCTGATACTTACTAAATCGTTAGTGAATGCTATTAAAAGGTCGTTTATCAACCAGCTCAAATTGATACTTGCTGTTTTGCATTTTGATTGCCCGGCGATTTAAATAAGACAACAAAATAGGTAACTTGTATTCTCTTACCCATGAAGCAAGCCTACTCATAAGAGTCTTGGCAGCCTCATAATCTATCGAAGACCTTACCAAAGCTGCCATAACTGGAACCGGATAGAGGCAGCGGAATGAAGCAAATGCTCCTTTATCATAATAAACCCCCCAATAATCAGTTTGCACTGAAACTGGCAAAATAATATCAATCATTTTGCTCGCCACTTCTTTTGTTACTACATAAGCCATTGTGGAAGCTATATCGTGTAAGTCAATAGGGTACACTAGCTCACCAATCCCTGCCAGCATAGTGCGATTGTTCTTACTCAGATGAGTAATAGGTTTCGAAATATGATGATTGAAATAGGAAAAAGTAATCACTTCATCCAGCTCTATTTCCTTCTCGATTACATCAAGGATTTTCTTGATATTATGCGGCAGATGCGCATCATCTTCTAAAATTAGCGCGGTTTTTATATCCTCGCGCACCATTTTGTTGTATATTTTAAGGTGCGACAACGAGCAAGCAATACTTCCTTTGCTCAGGTAAGGGTTGTTCCTCACCGCCTCCTGGTTGGTCAGCTCCTCAAAGTCTGCTGGAGTTAAGTCCATATAGTCCACCGCTTCAATTATCTCATAATCCAGCTTGAGGTCTGTCAAATGGGCTGCAATGTATTCCCGTCTATTCTCGGCTCTTAGTAGGCTGATTACAAATACTTTCATTCAAGCTAAATAGTTGTGCCACAAATAGCACGGTAAAAACAGTTATTAAAGCTATTTATTTCTGCCTTAATTGCCAGCAATTACTTTGCCGCATTTTAAGGTAAATTGAAGATATTTTTTAGAAGAAATCCGGGCACATTAGTTTTTACCGCATTTATCGCTCTTGCAATTCACGCATTTACTAGCACGAAAAAAAGGCCACTACTCCGAAGAGCAATAAGCCTAATTGAAAACCCCACAAATGAATATATTTTTATTGCCACAATAGCGTCACTTCACCCGTGGCAGATAACGAAGCGCACCTAAATGAATTTTACTTTTCATTAAAAAACAGGTATTAGCACTAGTATTTTTCAGAGCTGATATAGAACAACTTTTATTAACAAACTATTTATCGTTGAAATCAATCTCATGCACCGGAGCACCATCTTACTGCGGCTTCTACGTAGGCCTCCTGCTAGTAAGCGTAATCATTACGCTTACTAGCAGCACGGCAGTAGTAAGCTGGTTCACAACAGTTAGTGGCAGCTAAGTTAAGGATTAAGTTTCAATAGCAATTGGCGAGGCTAGCTTTTTTTAGCCGCCGCCATGCTACGCAAGCTACGCGTTGGCACATGAGGTGCCACTACCGGCTACATTGTACGTCAGAGTCCCTACAACGCCTGCCTCCACAATGGCACCGTGGCGGCCACAACGCGCCGCCGCCGGGCACGCCCAGGCTGCGTACGAGGTTGCCGCCAAGGTAGAGGTCAGGCTCATCTTCCTTAAAAATAATTTCCGTCACGTCGTGATAGTCACGCAGGGCCACCCCGTGGTCGTAAAACGCGCGCTGCGCGCCGTCGAGGCCCCGGCTGGGGATAATCATCGGCAGGCGCGGCCGCGCGGCCCCCGACGCCGACGTCGACGCGGCCGCCGCATTTGTCTGTGTCATACGCTAGAATGCCGGCCCGCGTGGGCTAGCCCACTGTCGGCATTTGGACACTGGTAAATAGCTTTTCGTAAGCCAGCACGCAGCGCTCCATCCGAAATTTGTCAAAGCATTGTTGCGCTAGGGCCCGGTGAGCGGCTAGCAGGAGCGGTTGCGCGAGGTAAGCTTTCATGGCTTGCGTCAGCTCGTCGGGGTTGGTTAGCGTCCGGCCGTTCTGCTCAATCAGCTGGCCGGCCAGCTCTGCGTGGCCCGGCACCGTGAGCATGCGCGGAATCTCGCCGATACGGGTGGCAATCACTGGAATACCGCAAAACAGATACTCCGCAATGGAGTTGGGCAGGCTCTCCGACGGGAAGTAGCTGGGCAGCAGCCCCACATCGAACAGTCGCACCCAATCGATGGGATTGGCCGCGAAGCCCACGAAATGCACCCGCGGGTGCGGATGAGCGGCCCTGAGCTGGTCGAGGTACTCACTACTGCCCACCAGCACCAGGTGGGCCTGCGGGTACTGCGCACTCAAGGCCTCAAACGAACGAATGGCGTAAGCCCAACCTTTTTGCTCAATACCGCGCGCTACCATCCCAAATACCAGGTCCTGGGCGCCAATGCCCAGCTGCGCTCGCTCGGGCAGCTGAGTTGAAAACTTGCCCGCGAATCCGTTGTAAATCTGGCTGTGCGGAATATCTGCTAAGGGCCGCACTCCCGGAACCGAGAATATTTCCAGGTTCTTTTCGGTCAGGTACACCACCCCGGCCGCCCGCCGCAGGGCCTGGCGCGAGTGCCGGGTTACCTCCGGCTGGCTGG
>CAXTFI010000116.1:0-14979 GCA_964243255.1 uncultured Hymenobacter sp. | reverse complement strand
TGACGGTGCGGCCGTTCTGCACGTCGAGGCAGGCAATGAGGCGTTTGGTGAGCATAAAAAGAAAGTAAAAATCAAGTAGTTAAACTTCCGCGAACGTACCACCTACTCCGCCCTCAGGCAGGCACCGCCGCACAAAAGTCGTCAGGCTAAGCGTTCGTTGAGAAGGCACTGCCCGGTAAAAGGCCACGTACCACTGCTGATTGTCGGCCGAGACAAGTATGTCTTCCGGCCAGTCACTTCGTAACAGACGTGTGCAGGAGTAGCTGCGGCTTGCGCGAGTACTTTCAACCAGGTACAGGGCGGGAACCAACCTCTCCCCGAAGCGGGTAATCAAGCCAACAAATTCACTAGCTGGTGAGGTTGCAGGCACCACAAGGGTATACTCACCAGCCATTACGTAAGAGCATTAACCAACTGATTACCAGTAATTTGCCGAAACGCTACCTCCAAAGGCTCCAGGCTAGTCAGCTCCGCTACGTGGGGCAGCAGTGGGGCGGTCCCGCAGCGGTTCAGCCATACGGGCCGGATACCCACGGCCAGCGCGCCCAGCACGTCGGCCGACCAGTTATCCCCCACCATCACGGTTTGGGCGGGGCTGGCCCGCAGCCGCTGCAGGGCCACCTGGTAAATGGCCGGGTCGGGCTTGAGTACGCCCACGGCTTCGGAAGTAATGAGGGCATCGACCAGCGTGTCCATGCCCAAGAAGCGCAGCTTTTCCTGCTGCTCGGCCGTGCGGTTATTGGTAACAATGCCGATTTTATAAGCGGCGCGCAACCGTTGCAGCAGCGCCCGCGCGCCCGCCACGGGCTGCCGCAGCTGCTGGTAGTGGTGGTAGTGCTGCGCGGCTACCTGCTGGCGCTCGGCCGCCGACAGCCCCCGCTCATACGGGGCCAGCAGCCGCGTGAAGCGCTGCTCGCGGGCCACCAGGTACGGAAGCTCGCCCCTTAGCACGCGCGGGTGCATTTCCTCCAGCAGCTGGCTATAGCGCTGGTACAGCTCTTCGGGTGGCACGGCGTGCAGCGCAGGGCGGCCCGCGGCCGTAGCGGCGAGCGCCGCCCGCGCCGTGGCCGCGTGGTCGAAGAGCGTATCGTCGAGGTCGAAGAGGACGGTGGTAATAGGAACGGGCGGCATAGTTCTAGCGGGACGTTGGAAAAAGAGCGGGGCAACCGGCAGGGCTAGCCTAGCGGGCGAGTTCCGCCCGCAGTTCCGCTTCCGTAAGGGTGCCTTCGTAAATAGCCTTGCCGATAATGGCCCCGGCCATCCCGAGTTCCCGCATCGCCGCCACGTCGGCCACGGTCGTTACGCCACCGCTGGCCACGAACTGCGCCGCCGGAAACTGCTGCCGCAAGGCGGCGTAGGTGTCGGTAGCGGGCCCCTGCAGCTGGCCATCGCGGCGCACGTCGGTGCAGATAAAGGTGGTGGCCCCCGCCGCCAGGTACGGGCCAATGAAGTCGGGCAGCCGCTGGGTGCTCTGCTCGGTCCAGGCGCTCACGGCAATGTAGTCGCCCTTGAAATCGGCCCCAATGAGGATGCGCGCGGCTCCGAACCGGGCCAGCCACTCCCCCACCAGCGCCGGCTCGCGGGCGGCAATGCTGCCCGCCGTGAGCTGCGCCGCCCCGGCCGCAAAGGCCGCCTCGGCCGCCGCCGTGGTTTGAATGCCGCCACCAAAGTCAATGTGCAGGCCGGTATGCCTAGCAATACGTTCGAGCACTGGTAGCTGACGCGGCTCACGGGCGCGGGCCCCGTCGAGGTCTACCAGGTGCAGGTGCGTTGCCCCAAGCTGCTCAAAGTACTGGGCCTGGGCCAGCGGGTCGGCGGCGTAGGTGGTCTGGCGGGCAAAGTCACCGCCCGTCAGGCGCACGCACGACCCATTGATAAGGTCGATGGCAGGAATTATATTCATTTGAGTAATGACGGGTGCCGTCAATGCAGCACCTCACTTATAACATTTGAGTAAGTAGACTAGCTAAGGTCGCCCGTCAGGAAGTTCTGCAGAATATGCTCGCCCACCGGGCCGCTCTTTTCCACGTGAAACTGCACCCCATAGAAGTTGCGGTAGCGCACGCCGGCACTAAATGGCACGCCCACTGGGTAGCTGGCCTGGGCAATGGTATAGTCGCCCACCGGCGCGTAGTAGCTATGCACAAAGTACACGTAGTCGGCAGCGGGTGGGGGGGCTGTTGAAAGTTGGGGGGTAGGCGGGGCAGGCTGGTTCGAGTCCGACTGGGGGCCCCGCTCATTTGCGGGCCCGCGCAGGCCCGCGAAAAGCGGCGTCTGGAAATCGTGCAGGTTATTCCAGCCCATGTGGGGCACTTTGTGCGCCGCATCGGGCGGGGTAAAGCGAACCACGTCGAAGGGAAGCATCCCTAGCAACTCGGTGCCGCCGGCCGGACCTTCCTGGCTGTGGCGGCCCAGCAGCTGCATGCCCAGGCAAATGCCCAGGAAGGGCTGCGTGAGCGTGGGCAGTACCTGGTCGAGGCCTGCGGCGCGCAGCGCCCGCATGGCCGAGCTGGCCTCGCCCTCCCCCGGAAACAGCACCCGGTCGGCCCGCCGGATTACGTCCGGGTCGGAGGTAAGTGTTGCCTGCACGCCCAGGCGCTCGAGCGCAAACAGGACAGACTGCACGTTGCCTCCCTGGTAGTCGATGACGGCAATGTTCATGTTAAAACATTTGGTTAATCGGGCAACTTCTCCGAGTTTACCCAAATGATGTATAAACGACTTACAGAATTCCTTTCGTGCTGGGAATCACGTGCTGCCCGGCGGGGTCGCGAACCAAGGCCATTTTAATGGCCTTGGCCACCGCCTTGAAAATGGCTTCTATTTTATGGTGCTCGTTGTCGCCCTCGCACTTGATGTTGAGGTTGCAGCGGGCGGCGTCGGAGAAGCTTTTGAAGAAATGGTAAAACAGCTCGGTCGGCACGTCGCCCACCCGCTCGCGCCGAAAATCGGCGGCCCACACCAGCCAGGGCCGGCCCGAAAAATCAATGGCGGCCTGGGCCAGGGCATCGTCCATGGGCAGCAGAAAGCCGTAGCGGTTCACGCCGCGCTTGTCGCCGAGGGCTTCATTGTAAGCCGCGCCAATGGCAATGGCGGTGTCTTCCACCGTGTGGTGCTCGTCGATGTGCAGGTCGCCATGGGTGCGCACGTAGAGGTCGCAGCCGCTGTGCTTACCCAATTGGTCAAGCATGTGGTCGTAGAATCCCAGGCCGGTTTGACAATCGGTGTGGCCCGTGCCATCAAGGTTCAGGATAACTTCGATGCGCGTCTCGTTGGTGTTGCGCATTACGTGCGCTTTGCGTGGCGGGCGGCGCAGGTGCTCGTACACCTGCGCCCAGTCGGTGGTGCTGAGCGCGGCGCGCTCGTCGGCCTCGGCGTGCAGCAGGATGGCCCGGCAGCCCAGGTTCTCGGCCAGCTGCACATCGGTACCGCGGTCGCCGATGACGTAGGAGTGCGCCAGGTCGTAGCCGTTGGCCGGGTCGAGGTAGTGGGTGAGCAGCGCCGTGCCCGGCTTGCGCGTGGGGGCCGGCGCGTGGGCAAAGCTGCGGTCGATGAGAATCTCACGGAATTCGACCCCCTCCCCTTTCAGGATGTCCAGCATTTTTTGCTGGTAGGGCCAGAAGGTGTCTTCGGGGTAGCTCGCGGTGCCCAGGCCATCCTGGTTGGTTACCAGTACCAACTCGTACTCGCCGTCGCGGGCCAGCTGGGCCAGGGCCGTGATGGCGCCGGGCACGAAGTCGAACTTATGCCAGGCGTCAATCTGGTAGTCGGTCGGCGGCTCGAGGAGGATGGTGCCGTCGCGGTCAATGAAGAGAGCTTTTTTCATGAGGAGGAAGCCGAAGGTGTTTGTAGTGCCTGCTGCAGTAGCAGTTCCGCCGTGTAGTGCGGCTCATAACCCAGTAGGCGGCGGGCCTTTTCAATGCTGTATACCCGGTCAATCGAAACCGGGAACTGCCAGCCCAGGCGCGGGTACGCGCTGGCCGCTGCCGGGAGGCGCTGCGTAATAACCGCCGCGGGCGCGTGTTTGAGCGCCCGTAAATCTTCCGGTTGAAACGGGCTGCCCGCCGAAATATTAAGTACCTCGAACGAGGTGAACGCCTGCTCCAAAGCCAGCAGGTGGCCCAAGGCCCCATCCCGCGGGTCGAGGCCACGGTAGAGCCGGTGGTTGGCCGCCAGGTTAGCGGGCTCGGGTAAAAACCGGGCTACGCGCAGCACTACGGTACAGATGCCTTCTTTTTCGAAAAAATCGCGGCACAGGCCTTCGGCCGCCTGCTTAGTAAGGTCGTAGATGTCCCGCGGCTGGGGCACCAGGTCCTCCGTTACCCACACGGCCTGGTCGGGCTGCACCATTGCCGCGCCATAAATAGAGGTAGTGCTCGTGTAAATAAACTTCCTGATGCCCTGCCCGGCGCAGGCGGTCAGCAAGTTGAGCGTGCCTTCGATATTGGTGCGCACAAACTCCCGGCGGGGCACGCCCGCCTCGTACTGTTTGCCGTGCAGCGCCGCGGTGTGGATAACGGCTTGCACCCCGCGCGTGGCCGCGCGCACGGCGGCTTCATCTCGCACGTCCAGCAGCCGGTCGGTGGTAGGCGACCTCACCAGGTCTACCCCCACCACGCGGTAGCCCCGCGCCCGCAGCAGCAACACTGTCTCACGACCTAACCGGCCGGCGGAGCCAGTTACCAAAACGGAAGAAAAGGCAGCCATGTAGAATAACGTAAAAAAACTGCTTAGCTCCCAAACTCCCCCAGCGCCGCCAGCAGCTTCTCGTTCTCCTGGGGCGAGCCCACCGTGAGGCGCAGTGTGCCGGCGCAGCCGGGCTGGGTGGTGCGGTTGCGCACCACAATGCCGCGGCCCAGCAGGTAGTCGTACACGGAGGTGGCGTCGGGGTGAAGGCGGACTAACAGGAAGTTGGCATCGGAAGGAAAAACTTCCGCCACAATGGGCAGCGCGGGCAGGCGCTCGGCCAGCCAGTTGCGGCCGGTGAGCAGCTGCTGGCGCAGCTGCTCGAAGTGCGGGGCCGCCGCCAGCGCCGCCAGCGCGTGCTGCTGGGTGGCTTCGGAGATGTTATAGGGCGGCTTGATTTTGTTGAGGTAGCCAATGATGGCGGGCGAAGCGAAGGCCATACCCAGGCGCAGGCCGGCCAGGCCCCAGGCCTTGGAGAAGGTTTGCAGCACCACCAGGTTCGGAAACTCAGCCAGGCGGGTCGTCCAGCTCGGGGCGGCGGCGAAGTCGGCGTAGGCCTCATCCACTACTACCAGGCCGGGGAAGCCGCGCAGAATTTCTTCAATGGCCGCGGCGTGCAGCAGGTTGCCGGTGGGGTTGTTGGGCGAGCACAAAAACACCAGCTTGGCCGGGGAGGCCAGCACCTGAGCCACGAGTTGGGGCGAGAGCTGAAAGTCGGCGCTCAGCGCCAGGCGCTCCACGCGCACGTCGTTGAGGGTAGCGGCCACCTCGTACATGCCGTAGGTGGGCGGCAGCAGCAGGATGCTATCCGCGCCGCCCGGCGTGCAGGTGAGGCGCACCAGCAGGTCGATGGCCTCGTCGGAGCCGTTGCCCAGGAAAATTTGCGCGGGCTCCACCCCTTTTAGCTTCGCCAGCTCGGCCTTCACGGCGCGCTGCTGCGGGTCGGGGTAACGGTTGAAGAGCGCGGGGCCGGCGCTGCCCAGGCTGTTCTCGTTGGCGTCGAGCATCACCTGGGCCTCGCCCTGAAACTCGTCGCGGGCCGACGAGTACGGCTTCATGGCCCGGATGTTGGGGCGAATGAGGGAATTTAAGTCAAAATACATAACCGCAGATTCAAACGCATTAAACGGCTTCCGGACCGCAGATTCAAACGGATTAAACAGATTTCGCAGATACGCCCGCTGCGCGGGCTGGCTACGCTACAGATTGAGTGGGCTAGCTAGTTAGTAGCGGTTGGCCAAGTGCTCGCGGCGCAGGGCTACGGCGTGGGCGTGGGCGTGCAGGCCTTCGGCCTCGGCCATGGGCTCTACTACCGGGGCCAGGGCGAGCAGGCCGGCGGGGGCGAGCTGCTGGAAGGTGATTTTTTTGTAGAATGAATCGAGCGACACCCCGCTGTAGGCGCGGGCGTAGCCCCCGGTGGGCAGCGTGTGGTTGGTGCCGGAGGCATAGTCGCCCACGGCCTCGGGCGTGAGGTGCCCCATGAATACGGAGCCCGCGTTGTAGATGTCGGCGGCCAAGTGCTCGGGGGCGGCCACGGCCAGGATAAGGTGCTCGGGGGCGTACTGATTGCTGAAGGCTAGCATGGTGGTCACGTCGGGCAGCAGCAGGCCGCGGCTTTCGGCCAGGGCCTGGCGGGCAATGTCGGCGCGGGGCAGCCGCGGCAGCTGGCGCTCGAGCTCCGTGACGACTCCGTTTAATACCGCCTCTGAATCGGTGAGCAAGATTACCTGCGAGTCGGGGCCGTGCTCGGCCTGCGAAAGCAGGTCGGCGGCCACAAAGGCGGGGTTGGCGCTGGCATCGGCGATGACCAACACCTCCGACGGGCCGGCGGGCATGTCAATGGCCACGCCGCGCTGAGCGGCCAGCTGCTTGGCGGCGGTCACGTAGCGGTTGCCGGGGCCGAAAATCTTGTCTACGGCCGGCACCGAGGCCGTGCCCACGGTGAGGGCGGCTATAGCCTGCGCCCCGCCGGCTTTGATAATCGCGGTCAGGCCCAGCTCCTGGGCGGCGAAGAGAATGGCGGGGGCCACGCGGCCCTCGCCCCGGCCGGGCGGCGTGCACAATACAATTTCGCGGCAGCCCGCCAGCCGGGCCGGGATGCCCAGCATGAGTAAGGTACTGAACAGCGGGGCCGAGCCGCCCGGCACGTACAGGCCCACCCGCGGCACGGCCACGCTGCGGCGCCAGCAGCGCACGCCGGGCATGGTTTCGACCTCCGCCTCCACGGCCGGCGGCCGCTGGGCGGCGTGGAAAGCAGTAATATTCTTAATTGCCTGGCGGATAGCTCCTTGCAACTCGGCGGGCACCTGAGCGGCCCCGGCGGCCAGCTCGGCGGCGCTCACGCGCAGCTCGGGCAGGTCGGGCACGCCGTCGAGCTGCGCGGCGTAGTGGCGCAGGGCCTCGTCGCCGCGCTGGGCCACGTCGTCAAAAATCTCGCCGGCGCGGGCCAGAATGGCGGCGTTGCTGCCAGCCAGCGGGCGCTGCTGAAGCGCCGGCCACTGCAGGCGGGCGGGGTTGTGGAAAATCTGCATCCTTTAGTAATGGTTAATTGTCAACGGTCAATGCAATGGTAGGCCGACGCGTGCCCGACCATTAATTATTAACCATTAAAAATTTAATCATTGATTACCCGACCATCTTCTCGATGCTCATCACCAGGATGCCTTCGGCCCCGATGGCTTCGAGTTCGCCGGCGATGTGCCAGAACTTGTCTTCCTCCACCACCGACTGCACCGACACCCAGCCGGCTTCGGCCAGGGGCGTTACGGTGGGCGACTTGATGCCCGGCAGCAGCGCCTTCACGGCGTCGAGGGCCGCGAGTGGGGCGTTGAGCACGATGTACTTGGAGCGCTGGGCCCGGCGCACGGCCTGCATGCGGAAGCGCAGCTGGTCGAGCAGCTCCTGCTTGTCGGGGCTCAGGTGGGGGGCGGCGATGAGCACGGCCTCGGAGCGGAAGATGGTTTCGACCTCGCGCAGGCCGTTGCCCAGCAGCGTCGAGCCGCTGCTCACGATGTCGCAGATGGCCTCGGCCAGCCCGATGCTGGGCGCAATTTCGACTGAGCCACTGATGGTGTGCAGGTGGGCCCGCACGCCCTGGCCAGCCAGGTAATCGCCGAGCAGCCTGGGGTACGAGGTGGCGATGCTCTTGCCCTGCAGGTCGGCCACCGAGGTGTAGTCGGCCCCGCGCGGCACGGCCAAACTCAGGCGGCACTTGCTAAAGCCCAGGGCTTCAACTTCGAGGGCGGCGCAGCCGGCTTCCACCAGCACGTTCTGGCCCACGATGCCCAGGTCGGCCACGCCGTCCTGCACGTAGCCCGGAATATCGTCGTCGCGCAGGTAGAGGATTTCCAAGGGGAAGTTGCTGGCCTCCACCTTCAGCTTATAAGAAGATGAGACGAAGCTGATGCCGCACTCGCGGATGAGCTTAAGGGAGTCCTCCGAGAGGCGGCCGGACTTTTGAATGGCAATGCGCAGCATGAGAATAAAAAGGCGAGCCGCCCGCAATGGAGCAACTGGCGTAACTAACGGGCACCCCGGCCACAAATGAGCCGGCGGCACCCTGGTAAAAACCCAAACGAAGAAGCGGTGTTTCCCGGCCCAGGGGCGGGGCGGCGGCGGAGACGCGAGCGGCTGGCACCAGAAAGCTACGGGGTAGCGGCCAGCCCGGTTGCCCGGTCTCCTAGCGATGGTGATGGTGGTGCCGCGGGGCGGCCCCGGCCGGCTGCGCCGCCCGCCAGGCTACCGCCAACCCCAGCGAAGGGGCCGCGGGCGCGGGGCTCAGGATGGGTGTAAGGCAGCAAAAGCGGGTCATCGTGGGGCAAAGGTAGGCCGGGCGGCCGAATTACAAAGCTCCCTACGCAAAAACGGCGCGGGCGGCTATCTTCGCCCCATGCCCGACTTGCTAGCTGCGCTCGAATCAATTGGGCCCTTGAGCCCCGCGCTCCGGGCGGCGCTAACCCAGGCCGTGCGGCGCGAGGAGCGGCCGGCCCGGCACTTGCTACTACAGCCGGGCCAGGTGGCGCGCCGGGTCTACTTCATCGAAAGCGGGCTGGTACGGGGCTACGTGCTACACGCGGGCCGCGAGGTATCGTCGTGGTTTATGCGGGAGGGCGACTTCGTGATTTCCATCGTTAGCTTCCTGACCCAGGCCCCCTCCACCGAATACCTGGAACTGCTGGAAACCAGCGTGGTGCACGCCATCAGCCACGAGCAGCTGCACGCACTCTACCGCGCGTTTCCGGAGTTCAACCTCTTTGGCCGGGTACTTACTGAGCGCTACTACGTGCTGAGCGAGCAGCGGGCCCACCAGCTGCGGGTGTTGCCGGCCGCCGCACGCTACGAGCAGCTACTGGCCGAGTTTCCGGCGGTGTTTCAGCGGGTGGCCGGCAAGCACATTGCCTCGTACCTGGGCGTGGCCGCCGAAACCCTGAGCCGCCTGCGGGGCCGGGGCTAGGCGAAAATAACGTTTGTCAAGAACGGGCCACTCCGGCGCGGAAACCTTTGGGGTATTCTTTTCAAAACCTCGTCTCGTATGCCTCTGTTCGTCAGCATTTTTCTGGCCCTTGCCCTGTGCTTGCTCAATGGCCTTCTCAACAACCAAGATGCCCCGGCCGGTATCCTCCTTACCCCGCTAGTCCTGGTAGCCATCACCTTACTCATCAACAGCCATCAGCATCCTCGCCACCTGCGCAGCGCCGCTAGCAGTACGGCGCTCCTGCTTTGTGCATTCACGATGCGGGCATCCGGCTTTACGGAGGCGGAAACCATGAGGTGGAAGGCCAGGGCTTCGTAACCCTCTTTTTCTTTGCCGGGCTCCTGCCTTCCTATCTGCTCCAGCTTTACCTTCTGGCGCGGGCCGCCACCCCCGGCGTGGCCAGGCGCTGGGGGGCGGCGCTGGCTATGCCCGTACTGGTGGGCGGCTACCTGGGTTTCTTCGCTTCCAATTTATACTTTTTCGGCTCTATCCGATAGGCTTGGTTTCGACCCCGACAAGAACGGCGCCTGGGCCACCGGCGCAGCTTCCGCGACCTGTATAAGTAGTCAACAAACACTACTGAGCCGGCGGAAGAAAATGACTTTTATCAAAAAGGAGCCCGCGGGAGCCCAGGACCTTTGAGGCGTTCATTACTCCCTCGCTTATCATGGCTCAACGTAACGCCGGCTGCCTTTGGATGTTTTTCTCACTTGGACTGCTGCTGCTACTCGCCTATCTCTATCTGGATGTGACGGTGCGCGACAGCTACTCAGGGCGCTGGACCTGTGACTCTTCCGCGGCAGCCAGGGCGCAAGGCCTACTGTTGCAGGAATACGTGCTTACTCCCCGTACCCTGCTGTTTGAAAATTACCGGGCCGAGTTTACGGATTGCTGGGTGGAGGAGCAAACCCGTACGGAACACCACTTTATTTTCTTCAAGCAGGTCATTAAAACCGGGGAACCGCGCTTCGTGCTCGCCTACCAGGGCCAACGCCTGGCTCCAGACCCTAAAGGGGCGTCGGAAGCCATGGTGGTGCGGGGCCACGAAGGGGCCGGCCAAGACCTGGCCGCCTCTAGTTACGACGCTCGCCCTTACCAGCTGGCCCAGCACCAACTTACCGATATTTCCCTTTCGGATAGTGTAGGCAATGATACCATTTACTTCAGTATCATGCGTGGGTGGCAAGACAAACGCCGTTTTCAGCTTAAAGCCTACCCCCGAGAGGGGAAGAACTAGGTGGCGCTCAGGGGCTTCAACTACGGCGCCTCTACTAGCGGTTAGGAGTGCGCGCAAGTAGGAGGCCCTCTACAAAAACGGCCGGATGGCTTCGACCACCAGCTGGGGGTAGTAATAGTGGGCGAAGTGGTCGCCGGGCAGCTCGGTATACGGCTCGTCGGGCGGGCGAATGATGTGGTCGCGCCGGGCGTGCAGGCGCAGCTCGGGGGCCGTGGTGAGCGGGGGCACCGGCGCAAACAGCAGCTGCAACTGCTGCTGCACGTAGCGGCGGCCCAGGTGGGGCGTGCGCGCAACCAGCTGCGTGTGCAGCGCCCGCGACTCGTCGAACTGGTAGCGGCGGCGCGAGTGCCAGCCCGCCAGGCGGCTGTGCAGCAGGCCCGAGCGGGCGGCGAGCCCCAGCAGCCAGGGCGTGCGAATGGCCGACACGATTTTGGCCTGGTCCGTGAAGCCGCTCAGCAGAATGGCCGTGGCCCCGGTTTGCTCCTTGATATGGGCCGCCAGCCAGCCGCCCATCGAGTGGCCGATGAGCACGTCATGCGGGCCAATGTGGTAGCGGGCGGCCAGGTGCCGGGCCACCGTGGCCACGGTGAGCGGCGCGCTAGCCGGCCACCGCGCCAGCTCGGCCTCCAGCTCGGGCACCACCACCTCGGCGGCCGGGGGCAGCAGCGGCCGCAGGGTGTCGAAGATGGCGCCGGCTTCGGTGTAGCCGTGGAGCAGCAGGAGGCGGGGCATGGCCGTTTCCGGGGGGGGGCTTTGCTGATACTGCGTAGTAAACCTTCGCCTCGGGCAACCGGGGTAAGGGGCAAGTAAGCGGCAAAATAGCGCGGCGGAACCGGAATCCGCACCGGGGTGTACTCTATAAGTGGCCAGCCGCGTACCTCCCACCCCACCGGCTGCGCGCGCGCTTATGCAAACTTCCGTGGATGTGGCCATTATCGGGGTCGGCTTTGCGGGCCTGGCGGCGGCCATTCGGCTGCGGCAGCGGGGCACTACCACCTTCGTGGTGTTTGAGCGGGCCGCCGAGGTGGGCGGCACCTGGCGCGACAACGTGTACCCCGGCTGCGGCTGCGACATCCCGGCCCCGCTCTACTCCTTTTCCTTTGCCCCCAACCCCGAGTGGACGCGCCTCTACGCGGGCCAGCCCGAGATTTTGGCGTATATCAAACAGACAGTCAATAAGTTCAACCTGCGGCCCTGCCTGCGCTTCAACACCGAAATCGTGCGTACCGCCTTTGACGAAGCCACCGGGCGCTGGACGCTCACCGACCGCGCCGGCCAGCAAACCACGGCCCGCGTGGTGCTGCTGGCCATCGGCCCGCTCAACCGGCCGGCCCTGCCCCGCCTGCCGGGGCTGGCCACGTTTGCCGGCAAAACCTTTCACTCCTCGGCCTGGGACACGGGCTACGACCTGGCCGGCCGGCGCGTGGCCGTGATTGGCACCGGGGCCAGCGCCGTGCAGTTTGTGCCCCAGATTGCGCCGCTGGTGCGCCAGCTCTACGTGTTTCAGCGCACGGCCCCCTGGATTTTGCCCCGGCCCGACCGGGCGGTTTCGGCCACCGTGCGAGCCTGGTTTCGGCGCTGGCCGCTGCTGCAGCGCGTGCAGCGCGAGCTTATCTACTGGCGCAACGAGCTACTGGGCCGGCTCTTTTTGGGCAATAAGGTGCTGGCCGCCCTGGCCCGCACCCTGGCCACCCGCCACCTGGCCCGCGCCATTAAAGACCCCGCGCTGCGCCGCCAGCTTACGCCCCACTACCAGCTGGGCTGCAAGCGCGTGCTGCTTTCCAACGACTACTACCCCGCCCTCACCCGGCCCAACGTGGCGCTGGTGACCGAGCCCATCCGGGAGGTGACGCCCACCAGTATCATCACCCACGACGGCACCGAGCGGCCGGTGGATACGCTTATTTTCGGCACTGGCTTCGTGGCGGCCGAGTTTGCCGTGGACCTGCACCTCAGCGGGCTGGGCGGGCGCAGCCTCTTTGGCGAGTGGCAGGCCGGCCGCGCCGAGGCCTACCGGGGCACCACCGTGGCGGGCTACCCCAACCTGCTGGTGCTGGTGGGGCCCAATACCGGCCTGGCCCACAACTCTTTGCTGCACGTGATGGAATCGCAAAT
Source organism: uncultured Hymenobacter sp. (assembly GCA_964243255.1). GTDB lineage: Bacteria > Bacteroidota > Bacteroidia > Cytophagales > Hymenobacteraceae > Hymenobacter. The sequence continues at coordinate 2,467 of CAXTFI010000116.1, read as the reverse complement.
CACCTACGCACTTGATTACCTGCGTATTCTGGATGAAGCCGGCCCCGGCGCCTACCTCGACGTGACGCCCGCCGCCCAGCGCGCCTACAACGCGCAGGTGCAGCGCCAGCTGGGCAGCACGGTGTGGGCCGCGGGCTGCCAGAGCTGGTACCTGACGGCCGCCGGCAAAAACACGACGCTGCTACCCACGCTCACGCCCGCGTTTCGGCGCAGCGTGCAGCGCGTGCAGCTCCGCGATTACGTGCTGGCCCACGCCCCGGCCCCAGCCCCACTACCGCGGTAAAATGCCGGTAGCCGGCCTGGTTCAGGTTACCCGTAGTTACTTTACAGAGTTACTTTACGGGTACCCCCGGCCCGACCCGGTTGCAGCTCCGCCCGGCCGGGCTGCGTATCTTTCTAGTAACCAGGACGCTGCCCGCCCCTGGCTCTCGCGCTAACTTCCCACCCGTTGAAAACACGCCGCTTGCTTACTACCTGGTATCGCCTCCCGTGCTGGCTCCTGCTCTGGCTGGTAGCGGCGGGCTGCGAGCCCATTGCCCAGGAGCCGGTGTACCGGATTGGGTTTTCGCAGTGCACCACCCACGACGCCTGGCGCCGGGCCATGCTGGCCGAGATGGAAAAGGAGCTCAGCTTCCACCCCAACGTGCAGTTTCAGATGCTGGACGCGCGCAACAGCAGCGACCTGCAGCAGCAGCAGGTGCGGGAGCTGATTCGCCAGCGCGTGGACCTGCTGCTGATTTCGCCCAACCAGTCGGGCCCGCTCACCGCCCTCACCGAAGCTGCTTATAACCAAGGCATTCCGGTGGTTATTCTCGACCGCCAAACCACCTCGCGCCTCTACACGGCCTACGTGGGCGGCAACAACCAGGAAGTGGGCCGCACGGCCGGCCACTACGCCGCCCAGCTGCTGCACCAGCGCGGCCAGGTAGTGCAGATTCTGGGCCGGGCGGGCTCGTCGCCGGCCACCGACCGCGACCTGGGCTTCCGGCAGGCGCTGGCTGCCTACCCCGAGCTGCGCCTCGTGGCCCAGGTGGCGGGCAGCTGGCAGCCGGCCGCCGTGCTGCAGCAGCTGCCGGCCGTGCTGCGGGCCCATCCCGACGTGGACCTCATTTTTGCCCACAACGACCCCATGGCGCAGGCCGCCCACCAGGTGGTGCAGCGGCTGGGCCGGGTGCGGCAGGTGCGCATTATTGGGGTCGATGGGCTGGCCGGGCCCGGCAACGGCCTGCGGCTGGTGGAGGACGGGGCCCTGAAGGCTACCCTGCTTTACCCCACCGGGGGTGAGGAGGCCATTCGCACGGCGCTGCGCATCCTGCGCCACGAGCCGTTTACCAAGGACAACATCTTGGGCACCATGGTGATAGACTCGACCAACGTGCGCGCCATGCTCACCCAGACCGAGCAGCTGGCCGCCCAGCGCGAGGCCATTCGGCGGCAGCAGATGCGCCTGCGCGAGCAGATGCGCCGCTACGCCAGCCAGAAAATGACGGTGTACGGGCTGGTGGGCAGCCTGCTGGTGGCCGTGCTGCTGGGGGCGCTGGCCTGGCGCTCGTCGCGCCTTAACCGCCGCATCCGGCGGGTGCTGGAGGGGCAGAACGCCGAAATCCGCACCCAGCGCAACCGCATCGAGCAGCTGGCCGAAGACGCCCGCCGCTCATCGGAAGCCAAGCTGCGCTTTTTTACCAACTTCTCGCACGAGCTGCGCACCCCGCTCACCCTCATCCTGGGGCCGGTGGAGGATTTGCTCACCAGCCCCTCCGACCTCACGCCCGCCCAGCGCCACGACCTGCGCCTGGTGCACCGCAACACCCAGCGCCTGCTGCAGCTGGTGAACCAGCTGCTGGACTTTCGCAAAATCGACGTGGGCCGCATGGCCGTGCGCGCCACCGAGGGCAACCTGGTGGCCTTCGTGCGCGAGCTCATGGACGTGTTTGAGAAAACGGCCCACCGCCAGGGCATCAGCTTCCGGTTTTTGCCCGCCGAGCCGGTTATCAGCCTCTGGTTTGACGGCGCTATCCTGGACAAGGTCTTCTCCAACCTGCTCACCAACGCCTTCAAATACACCGACAAAGGCGGGCAGATAACGGTGAGCATCCAGCGCGAGCCGGCCACCAACTCGGTGCGGGTGAGCGTGGAAGACAACGGCCGCGGCATTGCCGAAGCCGACCAGCCGCGCATCATGGGCTGGTTTTACCAGGGCAGCCAGCCCTCGGCCAACGGCTCGGGCCTGGGTTTGGCCCTGGCCGAGGGCCTCACCCGCCTGCACGAGGGCACGCTCTCGTTTCGGAGCCAGCCGGGCCACGGCAGCACCTTTGAGGTAACGCTGCCGCTAACCCGGCCGGTCACCTTTTTGGAGGGGGAGCCGGCCGCCGGGCACGCCGCGCCGGCCAGCGTGCTCGACGACGACGAGCCCCCCGAGCTGCCCGACCCCGCCCCGCCGGCCCGCGCCACGGCCACGGTGCTGGTG
>CAXTFI010000115.1:0-15116 GCA_964243255.1 uncultured Hymenobacter sp. | reverse complement strand
TCAGCTTCGACACTTCCTTGGTGCGGAAGTTATCGGGGTCGTCGAGCACCAGGCCATCGCGGTTGCCCAATATATTGGTTGAGAACCAGCCCTTTACGCCCAGCGAGCGGGCGCTCAGGCCGGGGGCCACGATGGTCTTCATCAGGGTTTGGCCGGTTTTGAAGTCTTTGCCGGCCACGGGCGTGCCGGTGGCGGCGGCCAGCTCCAGCAGGGCGGGCACGTCCACGGTCAGGTTAGGGGCGCCGTTCACAAACGGCACGCCTTCCTTGAGGGCGGCGTAGGCGTAAATCATGCTGGGCGCAATGTTGGCCGCGTTGGTGCGCAGGCCTTCCTCAAAGGCCGCCAGGGTGCGGTGCGTCTCGGTAGGCTGGTGGTAGATTTCCGTCGAGCCGCACCACACCATCACCAGACGGCTGCACCCGCGCTCAGCCTTAAAGGCGCGAATATCAGCCACTACCTGCTCCACCAGGTCGAGCTTGGTGGTGTAGGTTTTGATGTGGGTGCCGTCGAGGTTTTTCACATAGTGCAGGTCGAAAGCCGCCTTCATGGGCTTGATGGCTTCCATCTCGGCGCGCACGCCCTTCAAGGTCTTATAATCCAGCACGCCAGCGTTCAGGGCTGCCTCGTACACGTTGTCCTCGTACACGTCCCAGCCGCCAAACTCAATGTCGGTGAGGTCGGTGAGGGGCACAAAATCCTTAATTTTAGGGTTGCCGCCCGCCGTGCGAATCTTTCCCATTTGGGTGAGCGAGCCGATGGGCTGCGACTCGCCTTTGCGCACGGCCAGCACGCCGGCAATGAGGGTGGTAGCCACGGCACCCATGCCGGGCAGCAGGATGCCTAATTTGCCTTCGGCTGGCGCAAGTGGCCCTTTTTGTTCTTTCATTAGGAGGTAGGTATTCGAGGCCGCGGTGGAAGCGCGCGGCTGGTAGGGGTGTTTTGGAATGGTTAGACGGATGCGCATCGGTAATACTTCATCCGCAGTAGGTGAGTATAACCAATAAGGGGCGCAAAGTTATTGCCCGCGCCTCCCTTGCAAGGCCTAGTGCCCGGCGCCCGCCCCAGCCCGGGCAACACAGGCGGCTCCGGAAGAAGGTTATTAGCCTCTCTGTACCATTATTTTGACCCACCGATGCTTTTGTTTGCAGCGCAGCGCTGCGTTTGCAAACGCGAGCCTGGGTCCATCAAGTATTTCAAGGAGCAATAATGGTTGGAATGAGTAAATATGTGGGCGCGCTGCTGGCCCTGGGCGCATTTTTAACGACAGCGGCGGCCACTGCCCAGACGCAGGCCCCCGGCGCAGCTGCCCGTAACCTTGCCGGGCCCGGCCCGGCCGACCTCGTCAACCCGCTGATGGGCACCGACTCGAAGCCCGAGTTTTCCAACGGCAACACGTACCCGGCCATTGCCCGGCCCTGGGGCATGAACTGCTGGCTGCCCCAAACCGGCAAAATGGGCAACGGCTGGGCCTACCAGTACGGGGCCGACCGCCTCCGGGGCTTCAAGCAAACGCACCAGCCTTCGCCCTGGATGAACGACTACGGCCAGTTTGCCCTCATGCCCGGCACCGGCCGGGTGCGGGTGGGGGAGGAAGAGCGCGCCAGCTGGTTTTCGCACAAAAGTGAGGTGGCCAAGCCCTACTACTACAGCGTGTACCTGGCTGATTATGATGTGGTAACCGAGCTGGCGCCCACCGAGCGGGCGGCGCGCTTCCGCTTCACCTTCCCGCGCACCGACAGCGCCTGGGTGGTGCTCGACGCCCTCGACAAGGGCTCAATGGTGCAGCTGCTGCCGGCCCAAAACCGTATTATCGGCTACACTACCAAGAACAGCGGCGGCGTGCCGGCGGGCTTCAAAAACTACTTCGTGGTGGAGTTCGACCACCCGTTTGCCAACGCGCAGGTGTTCAACGATAAAGCGCTGGTGCCGGGCCGCAACGAGCTGACTGCCAACCACGTGAGCGCCGCCGTGAGCTTCCGCACCCGCAAGGGTGAGCAGGTGCAGGCGCGGGTGGCCTCGTCGTTTATCAGCGCCGAGCAGGCCGAGCGCAACCTGCAAGAGATTGGTACTGACGATTTTGAAACGGTGAAGCAAAAAGGCCAGGCCGCCTGGAACGAGGCCCTGGGCCGCGTTGAGATAGCGGGCGGCACCGACGAGCAGCAGCGCACCTTTTACTCGTGCCTGTACCGGGCCCTGCTGTTTCCGCGCCGGTTTTATGAGCTGGACGCGGCCGGGCAGCCGGTGCACTACAGCCCCTTCAACGGGCAGGTACTATCCGGATACCTCTACACCGATACGGGCGTGTGGGACACGTTTCGGGCCCTATTTCCGCTGCTCAACCTGCTTTATCCCGAGGAAAACGCCCGCATGCAGGCCGGCCTGGCCAACGACTACCGCGAGGGCGGCTGGCTGCCCGAATGGGCCAGCCCCGGCTACCGCAACGTGATGGTAGGCAACAATTCCGCTTCCGTAGTAGCCGATGCCTACCTCAAGGGCGCGCGCGGCTACGATATCAACACCCTCTACGAAGCGCTCATCAAGGATGCCAACCACGCCGGGCCGCTGCCGGCCGTGGGCCGGGCCGGGGTGGCGTACTACAACAAGCTGGGCTATGTGCCTTACGATGTGAAGATTAACGAGAGCGCCGCCCGCACCCTCGAATACGCCTACGACGACTTTGCCATTGCGCAGCTGGCCACTGCCCTCAAGCGCCCCAAGAAGGAAATCGCCCTCTACACCCAGCGCAGCCAGAACTACCGCCAGCTGTTTGATACCCAAACCGGCCTTATGCGCGGGCGAAACCAGGACGGCACTTTCCAGGCGCCCTTCAACCCCTTTAAGTGGGGTGACGCCTTCACCGAAGGCAACGCCTGGCACTACACCTGGTCGGTGTTTCACGACGTGCAGGGCCTAATGAATTTGATGGGCGGCCGCCAAAAATTCCTGGCTACCCTGGACACCGTGTTTACCCTGCCGCCCACCTTCGACGCGTCGTACTACGGCGAGGTCATCCACGAAATCCGGGAGATGCAGGTGGCCCACATGGGGCAGTATGCCCACGGCAACCAGCCCGCGCAACACGTTATCTACCTGTACAATTACGCCGGCCAGCCCTGGAAAACGCAGTACTGGGTGCGCGAGGTGCTCGACCGCCTCTACCACCCCACGCCCGACGGCTACTGCGGCGACGAGGACAACGGCCAGACCTCGGCCTGGTACGTGTTTTCGGCGCTCGGCTTCTACCCCGTGTGCCCCGCCACCGACCAGTACGTGCTCGGCGCGCCGCTCTTCCCCAAGGCCACGCTGCACCTGCCCGGCGGCCACGACGTAGTGCTGAACGCGCCTGCCAACTCGCCCGCAAACCGCTACGTTAACCAGCTGAAAATCAACGGAAAACCGTATTCGAGCAACTGGCTTAGCCACAAAGAGTTAGCGCAGGGCGCGACGCTGGATTTTGACATGGCTCCGCAGCCGAATACCACCCGTGGCACCGGGGTAGGGGATGCGCCGTTTTCGCTGTCGAAGCCGGCTGAAGTGCGGTAAGCTTTCGCTTGCCGGGCTGGGAACAAGGGCTTCAAACACAAGTCCGTTCTACACCACGGCAAGCTGAAGCTTACCGCACATCGTGCGCTAGATAAATATCCGGTTGCCCGAAAAATTGCCCCGGAACTCCTTGGGCGTGCAGCCCTTGCGCTTTTTAAACGTGCGGTTGAAGTTGGAAATGTTGTTGAAACCGCATTTATAGGCCACTTCGGCCACGTTGTGGGTGGTGTCAATCAGCATGCGGGTGGCGTGGCCCAGCCTGATTTCGTTGAGGCTGTCGATAAACGTGCTGCCAATGCGCTTCTTGATAAAGCGGCTAAACGAAGCCTCCGGCATGTTGGCCACCTTCGATACTTCGGTGAGGGTGATGGGCCGGCTGTAGTTGGCATTCATGTACTCAAACACCTTCTCGATGCGCCGGCTGTTGTAGTTAAACTGCTCATTATCAGAGCCCGCGTCGGAGAGCGTGCGCATGTTGCGCGACGTGGACAGGTCGTGCAGGATGGAGAACAATTCCAGTACCGAGTCGAAGCCGTTTTTTTGCTCCAGCTGTAGCAGCCGGGGCTGCAGCCGCTCAATAGTGTCGCGCGAAAACAGGATGCCGCGCTGCGCCTTGTCAAACATGGTTTTGATGAAGCTGAGCTGGTTGCGCCGCAGCAGCCGGTCCTCAAACAAATCCTTGTGAAACTGAATGGTAAGCTCCGTAATCTGCTCACTCTGACACTTGTGCGTGAACCAGGCGTGGTACAGGTTGGGGCCCACGAGCACCAACTCTACCTCGTCAATGACCTCGATGTGGTCGCCCACGATGCGCTTGGCACCGCCGGCATTGAGGATGAGATTCAACTCGTATTCCTCGTGGTAGTGCAGCGGGAAATCGAACTTTTTCTTTACCCGCGAGAAGAGCGTGAAGCAGTCGCTTTGGGTAAGCGGCGTGATTTCGCGCATGATGTCCTGTTTCATGGGTGGGGAATATTGGTAGTATTGTGGCAATAAAAGTACAGCCATTGGCCAAAATGCTATTACCGGCTAGCCAGGGCTTTTTCGGGTAGTATGAGGCATTTTTCACTGATTAACAATTATTTACAAAGTAAGTGCGTAATCACTCGGTAACCTAGCGGTAATCTGCTACAAGTAAAAGTCGGGATAGTATTAGAAAACGCGTACGCAGGCAATGACCTTTGTTACCAGTATAACTCCCACCTAAATTAAGTTTGTATGAGAGCTTCGTTACTCACCGTAGTAGCCATGCCCGCCTTGCTCTGTGCGTCGCTGCAAGCGTCGGCGCAGGCCCAGGGCCGCGTGGTGCAGGGAACGGTTCGCGACGGCAAGGGTGAGCCGCTAATCGGGGCTGGCATCCGGGTCAAGAACACCCAAATCGGCACTACTGCCGACGCCGACGGCCACTTCACCATCACCGTGCCCAAGGGCAGTGATGCGCTGATTGTCAACTTCATCGGTACTTCGCCGCAGGAAATCACCCTTGGCGACCGCGAAACGGTAGACATCAAGCTCACCCCCGACTCGCAGAACCTCAACGACGTGGTGGTAGTGGGCTACGGCTCCGTAAAGAAGAGCGACCTTACCGGCTCGGTAGCTTCCATCAAGCGCGACGAGCTGCTGCTGGGCACGCCGCTCTCGCTCGAAAAAGGCTTGCAGGGCAAGGTGTCGGGCGTGCTGGTGACCCAGAACGACGGTGCGCCGGGCGCGGGCATCAGCATGCAGATTCGGGGCGTCAACTCGTTTGGCACCAACTCGCAGCCGCTCTACGTGATTGACGGTGTGCCGCTGCAGGTAAGTAACGAGGGCTCGACCCCCTCGGGGGCCATTACCAGCAGCGACAACTCGGTGCAGAGCACCAACGCGCTCAACTTTTTGCGGCCCACCGACATCGAAAGCATTGAGGTGCTGAAAGATGCCTCGGCCACGGCCATCTACGGCTCGCGCGGGGCCAACGGTGTGGTTATCATCACTACTCGCCGCGGCCAGAGTGGCCAGGACCGGGTGGACGTGTCGTTTCGCTCGGGCTTCGACCAGGTAAACAAGAAAATCAAGGTGCTGGACGCCACCACCTACGCCAACTACCTCAACGAGAAGTACGACAACTACAACAAGTTTTACGCGCCCGACTCGGGGTCGGTGCTGACGCGCCCCTTCATTGGGGCCATTGACCAGCAAACCGGGTTGCGCGCGCCGGTGCCCAACGACTTCATCGGCCACAGCACCAACTGGCAGGACCAGATTTTCCACAACGGGCCGGTGAATGAGGCATCCGTTTTGTTTTCGGGCGGCGGCGGCGACAAGGGTAGCTTCGCCATCTCGGCCAACTACATCAAGCAGTCGGGCATCATCACCAACTCCGCGTTCGAGCAGGGCGGCCTGCGGGTCAACATCACCCGCAATCTCACCAAGTGGCTGTCGTTTGAAACCAACACCCAGGCCACGCGCTCGCTCAACAAGCTGGTGAAGTCGGCCGCGGCCAACCAGGGCGGCGACGCGGGCGTAATTTACTCGGCCCTGCGCTACGCCCCGACCGTGCAGGTGGGCAGCGACTCGGTGCAGCTGGGTAGCGGGCGCTACCTGGTACCCGCCGACCAAATCAACACCACCAACCCGCTCTCGTACACCCGCGACGTGAAAAACCAGAACCTGGTAACGTCGGTGTTCTCCTCTAACTCGTTGGTTTTCAACGTGTTGCCTGGCTTGCAGCTGCGCACCCGCCTGGGCCTAAACTACTACACCGCCAACCGCAACGTGTACTACCCGCGCACCACCTATGAAGGGGGGGCGCTGATGGGCGCGGCCACGGTGTCGGGTTTTAATCAGTTCACGATTACTTCGGAAAACATTGCCACTTACAACCGCAAGTTTGGCGAAAAGCACGACCTGACTATCGTGGGCGGTTTTACCTACACCAAGGACACCAACAACAACAATACCACCAACGCGACCAACTTTCAAAACGACATCCTCCAGGATAATAACCTGAGCGCGGCGCTCAACCGGCCCATCCTGGGTTCGGGCCGCAACCAGACGACGCTGCTCTCTTACCTGGGCCGTATCAACTACAACTTCCTGGGTCGCTACCTGTTTACCCTCACCGGCCGCGTGGACGGGGCCAGCCAGTTTGCCACCAGCCACAAGTACGCACCGTTTGCGGCCGGGGCCTTCGCCTGGCGCGCCATTGATGAGGAGTTTCTCAAGAATTCGACCGTATTCAGCGACCTCAAGCTGCGCCTGAGCTACGGCGCGTCGGGCAACCAGGCCATCGGCCCTTACCAGTCGCTGGCGCGCCTCTCGCCCAACAACTACGTTTTCAACGGCTCGCTGGTCAATGGTTACTTCGTGAGCACCTTGCCTAGCCCCGGCCTCACCTGGGAAACGACCTACCAGGCCGATGCGGGTATCGATGTGGGCCTGCTCAAGGGGCGGCTCAACCTGACGGTGGACGTGTACGATAAGCAAACCAAGAACCTGCTGCAATCCCTGCCGCTACCGCTCAGCACCGGCTTCAACACGGCACAGGTAAACGCCGGCCAGGTGCAAAACCGCGGCCTCGAAATCGGCCTCACCGTGCGGGCCATCGACGGAGCCGACTTTAAGTGGACGCCCTCGGGCAACATCTCCTTCAACCGCAACAAGATTATTGAGCTGGGTGCCAACAAGGTGCAGGCGTTCTCGCCCCGCATCTCGACCGGCCCCGAAGTGCTGCCCTTCGTGCTCGAAGCCGGCCAGTCGCTGGGCCGCATCTACGGCTACGTGGAGAACGGCATTTACCAGAGCGCCGATGACGTGAAAAACAGCCCGACGCAAGCGGGTGCGCAGGCCGGGGAAATCCGGTATGCCGACCTGAACGGCGATGGCAAGGTGGACTCCAAAGACCAGACGGTGATTGGCAACGTGAACCCGAAGTACGTGTTTGGTATCACCAACACCTTCAACTACAAGAACTTCGACCTCACGGTGTTCTTTCAGGGCAGCATCGGCAACAGCATCCTCAACTTCACGCGCTTTACCTCCGAAAACCTGGGCACGTCGGGCAGCAACAACATCACGCAGTACGCTTACGACAACCGCTGGACGCCCACCAACCCCAACGGCACCGTGCGCAAGGCTGTGCGTGATGACTCGGTACCCATGCTGTTCAGCAACCGCTTTGTGGAAGATGGCTCCTACGTACGCCTCAAAAACGCCACGCTGGGCTACAACTTCGACTTCAAAGACTACGGCATCCGCAGCATCCGCGTGTACGTGACCGCCACCAACCTCGTGACCTGGACGCACTACATGGGCTACGACCCCGAAGTGAACGCCTACGGCCAAAACCCCGCCCTGCGCGGCGTAGACCTGGGCAACTACCCCACGGCCCGGAACTTCTCGGCTGGTGTGAATGTAGGCTTCTAATCCAATAACTAATTTTTTATGAATAAGTTAAACAAAATTGTGCTGGGGGCTGGGGCCGTGTTACTACTAGCCAACACCAGCTGCAAAAAAGCGCTGGATGAGGTGCCCTTCGACTTCTACGCCCCCGAAAACGTGTATAAGTCGGCCGCCGATGCCGAGGCCGCGATTGCTGGTGTCTACGCCGACTTCAATTCCTACGACTGGTTTGTGAAACCCTACTGGGAGTTTTTGTCGGAAGACGAGGACCACATTTCCGGGGCCAGCTTCGCGCTCAACAACATTGGGGCCGGCAACTACCTTGGCGACTACAAAACGCCCATCATGTTTAGCGGGCCCTACGTGGTAATTGCCCGCGCCAACACGGTGCTGGAGCGCGTGCCGGCCATTCAGATGGACAAGGTGCAGCAGAACCGCATTTTGGGCGAAGCCTATTTTCTGCGGGCATTCAGCTACTTTACGCTGGTGCGGTTGTTTGGCCCGGTGCCGCTGCGTATCGCTTCCGTTACGTCCATCACCGACACCAACATTCCGCGCTCGTCGGTGGCCGACGTGTACAAGCAGATTATTGCCGACTTGCAGCAGGGCGAAGCCCTCATGCCCTACCAGGGCGAGCCGGGCGCCGGCGCGCCGGGCCACGTCAACAAAGGGGCCGCTCAGGCCTTGCTGGCTAAGGTGTACGCCACCATCGGCTCAGCCTCGCTCAAAGGTGCGCAGGTGACGGTGCAGGGCGGCAAAGACAATGCCTTCACTACCTACTCCAAGGATGTGGTGGCCGGCTACGAAGGCTTCGACAGCAAGCAGTACTACCAGCTGGCTAAGGATGAAGCCGGCAAGCTCATCACCAGCAACAAGTACTCCTTGTTTCCTAACTACATGGACCTGTGGGTGAAAGCCAACGACAACCAGGTAGAGCACATCTTTATGGAGCAGACGCTGGCTGGCAATACTCAGCAGCAGAACTACGTAAACAACTACTTCACGTCGGGCGACCTTGGCGGCCGGGGCTACCTGTGGATGGACCCCAACTTCTACTTCCAGTTCAGCCAGTACGACGACCGCGTGCAGAAGGGCATTTCGCACGTCTGGTACGAGGCCTACGACAAGTCGCAGCCCAACCTGAAGTTCTACCACTACTTCCCGCGCACCGACTCGGTTAAGTACCGCATCGTGTCTATCAACACCAAGCCGGGTGCCGCGCCGCAGAAGGGTGACACTACCCTGGCTTCGTACAGCAACAAGCCCCAGATTCTCAAGTACTACTCGCCCGGTAAGCCCGTGGCACCCTTCAACGACGATGGCAACCTGGCGCCTATCAACTACCCCCTGATACGCTACGCCGACGTGCTGCTGACCTACGCCGAGGCCGAAAACGAGCTGAATGGCAACACCGCCGACGCCCGCAAGTACTACCTGCAAGTGCGCCGCCGCTCCAACCAAAACGTGACCGTAACTCAGGACCCGCTGCTCGACCCCTCCAAGCTCAGCCAGACGGCGATGCGCAGCGCCATTTTGGCCGAGCGCGCGCAGGAGCTGCACTTCGAGTCCAACCGTCGCTTCGACTTGCAGCGCTGGGGAGTGTACCTCCAGGTGATGAATAAAATCGGGGTGTCGCGCCAGAACATCAACAAAACCCGCGACCCGCGCACCTTGCTCGTGCCGCTGCCGGTAGCCGAAGTACTAGCTAACCCTTCGGTAACGCAAAATGCTGGCTGGTAGGTAGTTACTTAAATATAATGCCTCTGAGGCCGCTCCTGTTTGCTTGCTGTACGTGGTACGTGCAGCTCAGGGGCGGCCTTCTGGCTTCATCAAACCGCGAAAAAAAAGCTACATGAACGCATTTCTGTCTGGGCTGGCGCTGGTAGCGGGGCTGGCGATTAGTGGCCAGGCGGCGGCCGCGCCGCCGCTCGCCGGCTTTGTGCGGGTGCAGGGCACCGGCTTTACTTTGGATGGTAAGCCCTACCGCTACATCGGGGCCAACTACTGGTACGGCGGCTTGCTGGCCACCCAGGGCCCGGCCGGCAAAACCCGCCTGACCAAGGAGCTGGATTTTTTGAAGCAAAAAGGTATCACCAACCTGCGGGTAATGGTGGGCGCCGAGGGCCTGAGTAGCGGCTACCAATACCGGGTGCTGCAGCCCTTGCAGCCCGAGCAAGGTAAGTTTGACGAGCAGATAATGGTCGGCCTTGATTACCTGCTGGCCGAGCTGGGCAAGCGCCAGATGAAGGCCGTGCTGCACTTTACCAACACCTGGGAGTGGAGCGGTGGCCTGGGCCAGTACCTGGAGTGGAACGGCTACACCGGCCAGCCCTTGCCCAAAAACCCCGACTACAGCTGGGATAAGTACCGCGCTTACATCGCGCAGTTTTACACCTGCGAGCCCTGCAAAAAAGCCGAGGCCACCTACGTGCGCTACGTGCTGGCCCGCACCAACAGCCTCACGCACCAGAAGTACGTCAACGACCCGGCCATCATGGCCTGGGAAGTTATCAACGAGCCCCGGCCCATGACGGCGGCCGCCACCCCGGCTTTCGAAACCTGGATGCAGCAGACGGCCGCCCTGGTTAAATCCTTGGATAAGAACCACTTGCTGACTACTGGCAGTGAGGGTGACATTGCCTCCGATGGCAACATGGCCGTGTACGAGCGCCTGCACGCCGACCGCAACATCGACTACCTCACTATCCACATCTGGCCCAAAAACTGGGGCTGGTTCCGCGACACGGCCACTGCCAAAAGCATGCCTTCGGTACTGGCCCACACTACTGCCTTTGTCGATAAGCACGTAGCCGTGGCTACCAAGCTCAGCAAGCCGTTGGTAGTAGAGGAGTTTGGCTTGCCGCGCGATGGGCAGGTGTTCACTCCGGCCGCCAGCACCACGCTGCGCGACCAGTACTACGCTACGCTCTTTGGGATGATAAAGCAGCAGCCGGTTATCGCGGGCTACAATTTCTGGGCTTTCGGGGGCCAGGCGCGGCCGTTGCCGGGCCAGGTGTTTTGGAAGGCCGGCGACGCCTATATGGGCGACCCCGGTGGCGAGGAGCAGGGCCTGAACTCGGTGTTTGACTCCGATAAATCTACCTGGGCGGTAATTGGTAAGTACTTGAAAACCATTCAATAAGCCATGAATTTTCGCAAACTTACTTTGGCGCTAGCTACGCTGGCCCTGGCCGCCGGTGCTGGCCGCGTCCACGCGCAAGCCGCCGCCCCTAGCGACCCCGCCGCTACTCCCCAAACCAAGCTGCTGCTGGCCAACCTCAACCGGCTGGTGAGCAAGGGCGTCATGTTTGGCCACCAGGATGCGCTGGCCTACGGCGTTGACCAGGGCAAGATGTGGAAGGGCGACGCCAACCGCTCCGACGTGAAGAGTGTAACCGGCGCCTACCCCGCCGTGTTTGGCTGGGAGCTGGGCCACATTGAGCTCGATAGCACCCGCAACCTCGACGGCGTGCCGTTTGGGCGCATGCAGGGCTACATCAAGCAGGCGTACGCGCAGGGGGCGGTAGTTACCATCAGCTGGCACCTCGACAACCCGCACAACGGCAAAACTGCTTGGGATACGGCCCGCACCGTAGTGCACATCCTGCCCGGCGGCAAAGACCACGCAAAGTACGTGGCCTACCTCAACCGGATGGCCACCTTCCTGGGCGGCCTCAAGGGCAGCAAGGGCGAGGCTATTCCGGTTATTTTCCGGCCCTTTCATGAGCACACCGGCTCGTGGTTTTGGTGGGGCCAGAAGGAGTGTACGGCGGCCGAGTTTAAGTCGCTTTGGCAGTTCAGCGTCAACTACCTGCGCAACGAGAAGAAGCTCCACAACCTGCTCATCGCCTACTCGGCGGCCGACTTTAAAACCGAAGCCGACTACCTGGAGCGCTACCCCGGTGACAGCTTCGTCGACGTGCTGGGCTTCGACGACTACTGCCGCGACGTGGCGCGGTTCACGCAAAGCATGGAGCAAAAGCTGCCCATCCTGCTGAGCATCAGCAAGGCGCACCACAAGCTGCCCGCCCTCACCGAGTTTGGCTACGAAGGCCTGCCCGACCCCACGTGGTGGACGAAAACCATGCTGCCGCTGCTCCAGAAGTACCCCGTATCGTATGCCCTCACCTGGCGCAACGGCGACCCTACGCACTACTTCGCGCCGTTTCCCGGCCAGGCCAGCGCCGCCGATTTCAAGCAGTTTTCGCAGAACCCTAAAGTTCTGTTCGAGAATAAGGTAGCGCCGCTGCATCTCTACTCCAAGACTCTTTAAGCTACTCGCCTTACGGGCACCTCACCCCCTAGCCCCCTCTTAAAAAGAGGGGAAACTAGCTCTATAAGCTAGGCTAGAATTAGAAACTAGTTTCCCCCATCTTTTTTGGGGAGGGGGCTAGGGGGGAGGCGCCGCAGCGGGCGACCTCTATTACATGAAGCTTCACCCGATTGACTTTCTCATCATCGCTACCTACTTGCTGGCGACGGTGGGCATTGGCCTGTATTACCGCAAAAAATCGAGCCAGGACAAGGATAGCTACATGCTGGGCGGCCGCACGCTGCCCTGGTACAAGCTGGGGCTGAGCGACGCCTCCGATATGTTCGACATCAGCGGCACCATGTGGATGGTGAGCCTCTGCTTCGTGTACGGCATGAAAAGCATCTGGATTCCCTGGCTCTGGCCGGTGTTCAACCAGGTGTTTCTGATGATGTACCTCTCGCGCTGGCTGCGCCGCTCGAACGCCGCCACCGGCGCCGAGTGGCTGGCCACGCGCTTCGGCACCAAGGGGCCGGGCGTGGGGGCCTCGCACCAGGTGGTCATCGCCTTTGCGCTGCTCAGCTGCCTGGGCTTTCTGGCCTACGGCTTCGTGGGGCTGGGCAAGTTCATCGAGATTTTCATTCCCTGGGACCTGGTGAAGGGATACGTGCCGTTCAATGTGGCCCCGCAGTACGTGTCGCACGTCTACGGCATTGTGTTTACGCTGTTTGCCATGTTCTACTCCATCGTGGGCGGTATGCACAGCATTGTGCTCGGCGATATTATTAAGTACTGCATTATGACGGTGGCTTGCGTGGCCATCGCCATCATTGCCTACATCAACCTGCAGGGCCACGAGCTGGCGGTGCCCAATGGCTGGTTTAACCCGTTTTTCGGTTGGCGATTGGGGCTTGATTGGAGCAAGCTCATCCCGGAAGTCAACAGCAAGATATCCAGCGACGGCTACTCGCTGTTCGGTATCTTCTTCATGATGATGGCCTTCAAGGGCGTTTTTGCGTCGTTGGCTGGCCCCGCGCCGAACTACGACATGCAAAAAATCCTGAGCACGCGCTCGCCTGAAGAAGCCAGCAAGATGAGCGGATTCGTCTCGATTATCCTGCTGCCCATTCGCTACGCGCTCATCATCGGCCTTACCATCCTGGGTTTGCTCTACTACCACCAGATGAACCTGAAGGCCCCTGACGGCAGCATCGACTTCGAGCGCATCTTGCCCCTGACTATCAACAACTTCCTGCCGGCCGGGCTTGTTGGTCTCGTGCTCACGGGCCTGCTCGGCGCGTTTATGGGCACGTTTAGCGGCACCGTAAACGCGGCGCAGGCCTACGTAGTCAACGACATCTACCTGAAGTACGTGAACCCGCAGGCCAGCACCAGCCGCATCATTTCCATGAACTACGTGGTGGGCGTGGTAGTGGTGGCCGTAGGCGTGCTGCTGGGCTTCCTGGCTAAGGACGTGAACACGGTGCTACAATTCATTGTATCAGCCCTTTACGGCGGTTACATTGCGTCCAACGTGCTCAAGTGGCATTGGTGGCGCTTCAACGCCACGGGCTTTTTTGTGGGCATGACCACGGGCATTGTGGCGGCCATGATTTTCGGCGTCCTCATCCCGTCGGGCAACCTGCTCTACTGGTTTCCGGTGCTGTTTGGCATTTCGCTGGCGGGCTCCATTATTGGCACCTACCTCTCGCCGCCCACCGAGGCCGCGGTGCTCCACAACTTCTACCGCACGGTGCGGCCCTGGGGCTTTTGGGGCCCGGTGCTGGCCGAGGTGCAGGCCCAGGACCCCAGCTTTCAGCCCAACCGCAACTTTGGGCGCAACATGTTCAACATCGTGCTGGGCATTATTGCGCAGCTCTGCCTCACCATCCTGCCCATGTACCTGCTGCTGAGCCAGCACGCGCCGCTGGCCGTGGTGGTCGCTATTCTGGCCGTGGTGGGCTTCATCCTGAAAAAAACCTGGTGGAATCGCCTGAGCGACGATTAATCAGTTCTGTCATAAGCGCTTAGCAATTATTCTTTTATCTGCCCCAAAGGCCCTCTACATCCGGCTCATGGCTACTGTATTTCACCACCGCCTGCACCTGCTCCAAACCAAGCACGACCAGCTGCTGCACCTGACCAACGAAAAAGAAGAAGTCGGCAACGGCATTTTTGACCGCTACACGCGCCCCGTGCTCACGGCCGCCCACGCCCCCCTGGCCTGGAAATACGACCTTAACCCCGCCACCAACCCCTTCCTGATGGAGCGCATCGGCATCAATGCCACGCTCAACGCCGGAGCCATTAAGTGGCAGGGCAAGTACGCGCTGGTGGTGCGCGTGGAAGGCAACGACCGCAAGTCATTCTTCGCGGTGGCCGAAAGCGCCAACGGCATCGACGGCTTCCGGTTTCATGAGCGCCCCATCACGATGCCCGAAACGGCCGAGCCCGACACCAACGTGTACGACATGCGCCTCGTGGCCCACGAAGACGGCTGGATTTACGGCCTGTTTTGCACCGAGCGCCGCGACCCCGCCGCTTCCGACGCCGACCAGTCGGCCGCGCTGGCCAAGTGCGGCATTGCCCGCACCAAGGACCTTGTGGCCTGGGAGCGCCTCGCCGACCTCACCACCGGCTCGGCCCAGCAGCGCAACGTGGTGCTGCACCCCGAATTCGTAGATGGCCAGTACGCCTTCTACACCCGCCCGCAGGACGGCTTCATCGACGCCGGTAAGGGTGGCGGCATCGGCTTCGGCCTGTCGCAGAGTATTGAAAACGCCACCGTAATGCAGGAGGTTATCGTTGATAAAAAGCAGTACCACACCATTTCGGAGCTGAAAAACGGCCTCGGCCCGGCCCCCATCAAAACGGCGCAGGGCTGGCTGCACCTGGCCCACGGCGTGCGCAACACCGCCGCCGGCCTGCGCTACGTGCTGTA
>CAXTFI010000114.1:0-15143 GCA_964243255.1 uncultured Hymenobacter sp. | reverse complement strand
AGATTTACCGCATCGACCACTACCTGGGCAAGGAAACGGTGCAGAACATCATGGCTTTCCGCTTCGCCAACGCCATCATGGAGCCGCTCTGGAACCGCAACAGCATCGAGCACGTGCAGATTTCGGTGACCGAGCAGCTGGGCGTGGGCGAGCGCACGGGCTATTACGACGGCTCGGGCGCGCTGCGCGACATGATTCAGAACCACCTGCTGCAGCTGCTGTGCATTGTGGCTATGGAGCCGCCGGTGAGCTTTTCGGCTGAGGAAGTGCGCAACCGCAAGGTGGACGTGCTGCGCGCCATGCGCCGCTTCACGCCCGACACCGTGCGCGAGCAGGCCGTGCGCGGGCAGTACGCCGCCGGCTGGCTGGAAGGCCAGCAGGTGCCCGGCTACCGCGAGGAGCCCGGCGCCAACCCGCAGTCGAACACCGAAACTTTCGCGGCCGTGAAGTTTTTTGTGGACAACTGGCGCTGGCAGGGCGTGCCGTTTTACCTGCGCACCGGCAAGCGGCTGCACCGCTCGGCGTCGGTGATTACCATCCAGTTTAAGGACGTGCCGCACCTCATCTTTTCGCCCGAAACGGCCGAAACTATGCGGCAGAACCGGCTCATTATCAGCATTCAACCCGAGATGAGCATCCGGCTGCAAGTGCAGGCCAAGCGACCAGGGGTAGATATGATGCTGAACACCGTGGACATGGTGTTTGACTACAAAGGCACCTACAAAAGCGAGGCCCCCGAGGCCTACGAAACGCTGCTGCTCGATGTGATGCTCGGCGACCAAACGCTGTTTATGCGCGGCGACCAGGTGGAGGAAGCCTGGGACCTGGTGATGCCCATCCTGAACTCGTGGCAGACCCGCACCAGCCAGAATTTCCCCAACTACTCGGCCGATTCGTGGGGCCCGGAGGATGCCGAAGCCCTCGTGGCCAAGGACGGCTTTCACTGGTTTACGCTGCCGCTGAGCAGCAAAAAATAGCCTTATGACTTTGCACGTATTTCCGACCGCCGATGACGTATTGCGGGCGCTGGCGGCCTATTTTGTGACGGCCGCGGCGCAGGCCGTGGCCGCCCGCGGCCGCTTTGCGGTGGCGCTGTCGGGCGGCAGCTCGCCCAAAAAGCTGTACGAGCTGCTGGCCTCCGACGCCTACCGCGGGCAGGTGGCCTGGGAGAAGGCGTACTTTTTCTTCGGCGACGAGCGCAACGTGCCTCAGACCTCGCCCGACAGCAACTACCTGCTGGCCCAGAAGGCTTTGTTTGACCCGCTGGGCATTCGCCCGGCCCAGGTATTTGCCGTAGATACCCGCCTGGCCCCGGCCGAGGCGGCCGCGCAGTACGGCGTGGCCGTGGAGGAGTTTTTTCAGGAAAACCCCGCGCACTTCGACCTCATTTTACTGGGCCTGGGCGACAATGCGCACACGGCCTCGCTTTTCCCTCACACGCCCGTGCTGCACGATAAAGCGGTGGGCGTGAAGGAGGTATGGCTGCCCGAGCAGCAGGTGTTTCGCATCACGTTTACCGCGCCGCTCATCAACCAGGCGCGGGCCGTGGCCTTCCTGGTTTATGGCCAGGGCAAGGCCGAAGCCGTGGCCCAGGTGCTGGGCTCGGAGCGGAATAGCGAGCAGTACCCCGCCCAACTGATTGCGCCCGTCAGCGGCGAGGTTGATTGGTTTTTGGACGAAGCTGCCGCTAGCGAGCTGGCTCAGAAGGGCGAGTAAGAGCTTAGCTATGGGAAAAAGGAGGCCACTGGGCCACCCATTTTGGGTAGCCCAGTGGCCTCCTTTCCAAAATATTACTGGCTCTTTAGAACGTCATGCAGACCGCAGGGAAGCATGACGTTCTTCTGACACTTACGGCAAATCGGCAAACTCACTCGCGGGGCGCGCAACCTCGCCGGGCTTGAGCAGCATGGGCTGCCCACCCTGAATAACCACGGCGGCCTTGGCCAGCCCGATAAATAAGCCGTGCTCTACAATGCCGGGGATGGTTTTTAGCCGCGCCGCCAGGCCCTCGGCATCCGGTATCTGATTGAAGTGGCAGTCTACCAAGTAGTTGCGCTGGTCGGAATACGCAGGGGCGGCCGGGTTGGCTTTGTCCAGGCGCAGCACGGGCGCGCCGCCGAGCGCGGCCACGGCGTCCAGCACCCAGGGCAGGGCGAAGGGCACTACTTCGAGCGGCAGCGGAAAGCGGCCCAGCACCGGCACCACCTTCGACGAATCGGCGATAATCAGCAGGTAGTCGGCGGCTGTTTCGATGGT
This sequence comes from uncultured Hymenobacter sp., assembly GCA_964243255.1. Classification (GTDB taxonomy): domain Bacteria; phylum Bacteroidota; class Bacteroidia; order Cytophagales; family Hymenobacteraceae; genus Hymenobacter. Next base: position 12,887 of record CAXTFI010000114.1, on the reverse strand, counting down.
TTTTTCGCGCAGCAGCGCTCCGCCGCCACCCTTGATGAGGCGCAGCTGGCCATCGAGCTCGTCGGCCCCATCCACGGCCAGGTCGAAGCGCAGGCCGCGGCGCGGCTCCAGCAGCGGAATGCCTACCTGCCGCGCCAGCGCCTCGCTGGCCAGCGAGGTGGCCGTGCCCTGCACCCGTAGGCCGGCCTGCACGCGCGCCCCGAGCTGGATGATAAACTGCGCCGACGTGGTGCCCGTGCCCAGGCCGAGCACCATGCCATCGCGCACCCAGCGCACGGCGGCGGCGGCGGCCTGCTGCTTTTCAAGTTCTTGGGCAGTGAGGGCGAGCGGTGGGGTAGCGGGCATGGCGCAAACAGACTGGGAAGAAAGAATAAAAGTATTTCTCCTCAAAGAAACGGCGGCCGGCGGCCAGCTGCCCGGCCGGCCGCAACAGGAAGGCGTAATTTTGCCCCATGCCCGTGCCTCCTCCCCCGCCCCCCTCCCCCACCCCCGCCCTGGATGAGCTGGCCCCGCCCGCCGTGGCCGCCGCCCCGGAGGTGGTGCCCGCGCCCGCCAACCCGGCCCCATCGGCGGCGGCGTGGGGGCTGCTGCTGGTGCTGTCGCTCATCTGGGGCACGTCGTTTATCTTGATGAAGAAAGGGCTGGTGGTGTTTTCGGCGCTGGAGCTGGGCGCCACGCGCGTGAGCGTGGCGGCGCTGCTGCTACTGCCGTTTGCGGTGCGCGAAATCGGGCGCGTCGAGCGCAGCCGGCTCAAGTGGCTGGCGCTCAGCGGCACGGTGGGCACGCTGATTCCGGCGTTTTTATTTGCCTACGCCGAAACGCGGCTGGCCTCGGGGCTGGCGGGCGTGCTCAACGCCCTCACGGCGGTGTTTGCGCTGCTACTCGGAGCGCTGCTGTTTGGGCAGCGGCTCACGGGGCTGCGGGTGCTGGGCATCGGGCTGGGCCTGCTGGGCACGGTGGTGCTGATGCTGCTGGGCGGCAGTGGCAGCAACCTGGCCACCCCGGCCGGCGGCGCGGGCAGCGCCTGGTACGGCCTGTACATTGTGGTGGCCACCGTGGGCTACGGCCTGAGCGTGAACGTGATAAAGCACCGCCTGCACGCCCTCACGCCGGTGGCCGTGACTTCGCTGCTGCTGCTGCTCATTGGGGGGCCGGCGCTGGCCTACCTGCTGCTGGGCACGGGCTTCGTGCACAAGCTGCGCACGCAGCCGGGCGCCTGGCCGGCCTTCGGCTACATCGTGCTGCTGGCCACCATGAGCACGGCCGTGGCTACGGTGCTGTTCAACATGCTCGTGCAGCGCTCCACCACGCTCTTTGCCTCATCCAGCACCTACCTCATTCCGCTGGTGGCCCTGGCCTGGGGCGCGCTCGACGGCGAAGCCTTCAACTTGTGGCACGCGGCCGGCATGGCCATCATTCTGGCCGGGGTCTTCATCATTCACCGGGCTAGATAGCTTGAATGAGGAATGAGGAATGAGGAATGAAGAATGAGGAATTATGCATCTGAAAATTCTTCATTCCTCATTCTTCATTCTTCATTCGATTCAAAACGCTCGTGCCAGGGCCAGCACGCCCCAGTGGTGCGGGCGACCGCCGGCAAATTCGGGACCCACGTACACGGCCGTGGCCGTGAAGCTTAGGCCCTCGTGCACCACCACCAGGCTGCCGGCACTGTGCAGCACGGCGCGACGTATCTGGCTGTTTTTCAGCACATACGGGCTGCTGTGGTTGAAGAAGCCACCCTGCAGCGAGGCATCGTAGCCCACCAGCTGCTCGCTGAGCGTGCCCTCCGCATACAGCTGCCAGGGGCGGAGGCCGGCACGGCTGCGGGAGCTGGCCGGGCCCAGGCTGGCGAAGTAGGGGTCGAAGCGGCCGGCGCGCAGCCGCAGGCCCGCCCCGGCGTAGGTGCGCAGAGTGCTGAGCGAGGCCTCGGCCGTGCCGATGAGCGCGGCGGCGCGGCCGGCGGCCAGCAGCTGCTTTTCGTAGGCGGCGCGGTAGCCCAGCACGGCATCGCCGTGAATCTGGTAGTCCCAGCCGCGCGGCACGGCGTTGTGGGTCAGCTCGTGCAGCTTGGTTTGAATGAACTTGCCCCCGGCGGCCGGCCCAATGTAGCCAACTTCGACGGCCGTGGTCAGGCGCTGTTTCTTAACTATTTGATTACTAACCCGATATAGAGAAACATAAAAATAGGCCGCGTAAGGCCGGTCGCCCATCCGAATGTGGGCATCGGTGATGCTGAGGGGCGTGTAGCCGTCGGAGCGCAGGGCCAGGCCGTGGTAGCGGGTGCTGCCGGCGGGGCCCTTGGGCAGCAGGTAGTTGACGGGCGAGTGAGCCAGCACCGGGCTCACCCAGTCGAGGGTCATGCCCTGGGTAAAGTAATAATCGGTGCCAAAAAATAAGTCGTTGGCGTAGGTATAAGCCAGCCGGTGGTCGGGGCTGGTGGGGCGCAGGCTATCGGGCGGGGCCGGCAGCAGCGCAAGCAGCAAAAGCAGGGGGAGAGCCATCGCCAGAACCTACGAAATTTTTACAACGCGCCGTGACACTTACATTAACCACCCAGCTTACCGTTAGTTAAGCCCCCGCTACTCAAGCTGTTGCTACAAGCCATACGGCCACTCCTGAAACCGCTGGGGTAGGCCCATTTGCCGGGCTTGCCCGCGCACGTAAGCTACCACGCGCGCCAGCTCGGCGGCCTCGGCCACGGGCAGCTCGTGCCAGCCAGGCTGCCAGAACGGGGCTTCGGGCGGCAGCTTGGGGCGCACCAAGCGGCGGCAGGCGGCGGCCGTGCGCTGGTGCAGCAGGTCGAGGGCTTTGGCCAAGGCCAGGCCGCTGCGGGCAGGCAGGTGCAGCACCAGGTGAGCATGGTTGGGCAAGGTGGCGAAGCCGTGCACCACAAAGCCGGTTTCCTCCAGCATCATGATTTCGCCGGCCAGGGCTTCGGCCAGCGGCTCGCTTTCGAAGTAGCGCGGGCCGCCGCCGGCCTCGTCAAGGGCGGCGTCGAACCTGGCAAAAAAGGCCTTGTGGGCGCGGTGGTGGTCGAGGCCGGCGGCCTGGGCCTGGCGCAGGTCGGCGGCCAGCGCGCGGGTGGTAGCGGCCGGCAGGGTGCCGGGCAGGCGCAGGGTAACCAAAACAGTTTCGCCGGGTGGCAGCAGAGGTTCAGCAGGTTGCATGGAGTGCAAGGTAGAGTGGCAGCCCGCGCCGCCCCAGGCGCTAGGGCTTGTGCCAGTGCTGGGTACCGTCTTCGCTCAGCAGGTTGCCGTGCATGCGCTCGCCCAGCTCGTGGGTGAGCATGGTCAGGCCGGGGCTCCAGCTCACTTCGAGCAGCGGCTCGCCAAGGGCCTCAAACTTGGCCCACCAGCGGGCGGGCGGGTGGCAGTCGGGCCGGAGCAGGTTACCGGTTTCGGCCACTACCACGTGCTGGGCCGGGAAGAGGGCGCGGGCGGCAGCCAGCATGGCCGGGATGTCGTTCTCAAAGTAAATATTCAGCCCCACAATGTCGAGCAGGCCCGCGTGGCCTTGCCGCCAAGTGGAGCAGTGGTGCTGGTCGGCCACCGCATCGGGCCGCCCCAGAATAGTGGCAAACGGCCGGGCCTGGTCAAGCCAGGGCATGTTGCCCCAGCCCCAGGGCTCGCTCATGGCCGTGCGGCAGGCCGGGTCGGCGGCCTTGAGGCCCTGGGCGATGGCGATAGTAATGGCGCTGGTTTGGCGGTATACGGCCCACCAGTCGCGGTTGCCGAAGGGCCACTGCCGGTTGTTGGGGGCCGCAATCCAGTCGGTCCAAATGCCCAGCTCGGCCCCCAGGTTGTAGCTGCGAAACGCGCCGGGGTAGCGGCGGGCGATGTCGCCGGCCAGCTCGCGCATGGCCGCCGCGGCTTCCTTGCCCCAAAACGCGGCTTCGTCGAGCCACTCGGGCAGCCCGTAGTGATTGAGAACCAGCTCCATCTGCCCCTGGCTGACGGCCGCCAGCCGGTCGAGCCAGCGGTAGTCGGGGCGGCGGCGCGCCTCGTCCCAGAGCACGGTATCGCGAAACAGGGTGAGGCCCATTTGCCGCGCCTGCGCGTAGTGCCGCTCCAGGTGCGCGACGTGGCCCGTGGCGCGGGTATTGGAGAAATGCAGCCAGCGGCCGTCATCGCCGCGGCCCCGCACAATGCTGCCGTCGAAGCACATCCCGTAGAGCATGTGGGTGGGGAGGTTAGGCCGGTAAAGGTCGGGTAGGGCGGGGGTGATAATACCTCACGCTGTTACCCCACTACCCCCTTATTTAGCTTCGAGTGCTTGTGCCCATACGTGAAATAAATAGCCAGCCCGATGAGCAGCCAAATCAGGAACATTGTCCAGTTATTGATGCCAAGTTGCGTCATCAAATACATATTAGTCAATAGCCCCAGCACCGGCAGCAGCGAGAGCTTTTTCTGAAACGTGACGACCATGAGCACCAGCGAGGCCAGGATGAATACGAGGTAGGGAATCTGGTGGCGAAACACGCCGTAGTAGCCCGCGTGGGTGCGGCGGGCGGTGGTGCCATCCACGTCTTCGATGAGCTTGGTGATGGTGCCGTGGTCGTAGCGCCAGAGCAGGTAGCCCGCGCCCGCCAGCAGCAGCGGCACCAGCCAGCGCCCACTGAGGTAGGGCACCGTGAAGCGCGCCTCCGACTTACCGTAGGGGTCGATAACCAGGATGCCGCCGCACACCAGCGCAAAGGCGAACAGCGTGCCGATGCTCGTCAAGTCAACCACCAAATCCATATTCAGAAACAAGGCCGGCACGCCCACGAAAATACCCGTGACGATGGTGCTGAACGAGGGCGTGTGAAACTTGGGGTGTACCCTGGCAAACACGGGCGGCAGCAGCCCGTCGCGGCTCATAGTCAGCCAGATACGCGGCTGGCCCAGCTGAAACACCAACAGCACCGAGGCCATCGCAAACACGGCGCTCACCGCTACCAGCGCCGAGAGCTTGGGCAGGCCCACCTTGGCAAACACAAACGACAGCGGGTCGCCCACGCCCAACTCTTTATACGACACCATGCCGGTGAGTACCAGCGTGATAATGACGTAGAGCACCGTGCAAATGATGAGCGCGTACATCATGGCCTTGGGCAGGTCGCGCTGCGGATTCTTGCACTCCTCGGCGGTGGTTGAGATGGCGTCGAAGCCGATGTAGGCAAAAAACACCGCCGACACGCCCTTGAGCACCCCGCCAATGCCGTGCGGCGCGAAGGGCGACCAGTTGGCGGGCTTCACGTAGAACGCGCCCACCACAATGACCACGCCCACAATTATTAACTTCAACACTACCAGCAAGTTACTGGCGTTCTTGCTTTCCTTGATGCCCACGTACACCAAGGCCGTGATGGCTACCGTGATGAGGAAAGCCGGCAAATCGACGACCAGCCGGAAGCCGTCGAACAGCTCGGGGGCCTGGGCCCAAGCCGTGTAGGCTTCGAGCTGGGCGGGGGTGGCGGCGGCCAGCGGCTGGCCGGCCTGCATGAGGGCCAGCACGGCCTCGTAGCCGGCGTAGGCGCTTTGGGTGCCCATGGTGAGCCAGCGCGGAATGTGCAGCCCTACGCTGTCGAGCAGGCCGGTGAAATAGTCGCTCCACGAGATGGCCACCACGATGTTGCCCACCGCGTATTCCATAATGAGGGCCCAACCGATAATCCAGGCCGCGAGCTCGCCAAACGACGTGTAAGCGTAGGTATAGGCCGAGCCGCTGACCGGGATGGTAGCCGCAAACTGCGCGTAGCACAACGCCGAAAACGCGCAGGCCACCGCCGTAAACACGAACAGCAGCGACACCGCCGGCCCACCATTGAGGCTGGCCTGGCCGATGGTAGAGAAAATACCGGCCCCGATAATGGCCGCAATGCCCAGCCCCGTGAGGTCGCGCACGGTGAGGTGGCGGGCCAGGCCCCCGCCAGAACCACCGTGGCCCTCGGCATCGGCGGGTGGGTTAGCCAGGATGGCCGCGATGGTTTTGCGGCGAAAGAGCGAAGAAGTAGAGGGGGGCATTCGGCCAGCGAGAAATTAGGCGCGCAAAATAGCAAACGGCCAAGTTACGGCCGGGCCGTGTGCAATCGGCCGCGGGGCGGCATCGGGAGGGAAAGCTATTCTTATCTTTCTGAGCTATGTCGTCCCCTCGCGCATCCTTCGTTCGCATTCCTGCTCCCTGCGCCGAAAGCTGGGCCGCCATGACGCCCACCGCCAGCGGCCGGCACTGCGCCGCCTGCCAGAAAACGGTGGTTGACTTTACCCAAAAAACCGACGCCGAAATTCTGGCTTACCTGCGCCAGGGCACCGGCCAAGCTTGCGGCCGCCTGCGGGCCGACCAAGTAAATCGCCCCTTAGCGGCTCCGGCCCTGGCCCCGCGCTGGCGCACCTGGCTGGGGGCCGTGCTGGCCGCCGGCAGCGTGCTGGGTGCCGGCCGGGCCACCGCGCAAGTCTCCGCCACCTATTACAGCGGCGGCCCGGTGCCGCCGGCTAGTCCTACTGGCAGCGCCGCCCCAGGTCAGCCCGCCCGCGCCGTGGCAGCCGCACCAGCCCTGCCTGAAGCCAACACCAGCGGCGGGCTCACGGTACTGCGCGGCGTAGTAAGAGATTTTACCACGCACGAAGGCTTAGCCGGCGTGATGGTGCTTCTCAAAGGCACCGCTACCGGCACCGCCACTGATGCCAGCGGAGCCTTCGCGCTGCCGGTAGAGGCTAGCGCTACCCCAGCGCAGTTGGTCCTCAGCTCGGTGGGCTACATGACGCAGGAGCAAATGGCCACCGCCGGTCAGCCGCTCGCGGTAGTGATGGCCGCCGATGTGAAAGGCCTGATGGGTGAGGTAGTGGTGGCTGGTAGCATAACCTTGCAGCGTTTGGGGCCCTGGCACCCGCGCCGTTTTTTCAACTGGAGCAAATACTGGCTGGCCAAGCCGTTTCGGCGCAAGTAAGCCGCCAAACTTTTTGCCTCCCAGAACCCTTGTGGCAGGGTATGATGCGATTACCCTTTGCCCTGCTGCTAACGCTGCTGCTTGCCGCTTGCTCCACTTTTAAGCCGGTACCCACTACCCGCTTCAACCCCACCGCCACCCGCGCCGAGCTGCCCCACGAGGAGGCCCCGCACCCCAAAAACTCGCTGGAGTGGTGGTACCTCACCGGCCACCTGCGCGACCAGGCCACCGGCGAGGAGTTCGGCATCGAGTACGTATTCTTCCACTTCAACCTGAAGGATGGCCGCGACGACTACCAGATGGTGAACGTGGCCATCACCGACCCCAAAGGCCAGCAGTTTAAGTACGACTACAAGCTGGGTAAGCTGCCGCGCCTGCTCACCGACTCGCTGCCCGTGCGCCTGCGCGAGCACAAAGCTGGCCAGGTGTGGCAGTTCGACGGCCAGGAGGGCAAGTATCGGCTGCAGGCTGCCCTCACCGGCAAAGCCAACGCGGGCTACGCCCTCAACCTCAGCACCACACCCACCAAGCCGGTGCTGCTGCACGGCGGCACGGGCTACGAAAACTACGGCCAGGGCATCACGGCGGGCTACTACTCGTACCCGCGCCTGGCCACCACCGGCACGCTCACGGTGGGCGGCCAAACCCACCAGGTAAGCGGCGAGCTCTGGTACGACCGCCAGTGGAACTGCACCAGCATCGTGAGCAAAGGCGTGGGCTGGGACTGGCTCAGCATTCAGCTCGACCAGCCCCGCGAGGAATTGATGCTCAACACCTTGCGCAACAAAGAAACCAATCAGAGCCTCAACAACGGCTCGTTCTTCAGCGCCACCGATGAGAACGTGCACCTCAGCGGCCCCGACTTTCAGCTCACGCCCCTCACCTACTGGACCAGCCCCAAATCGAAGCGCAAGTACCCCGCCAAGTGGCGCGTGCAGGTGCCCGGCCAGGGCTACGACCTCACCGTGGAGCCCCTGGTACCCAACCAGGAGCTGGGCCTGCGCTTCTTCCACGCCTTCACCATGTATTACTGGGAAGGCATGTGCCGCGTAACCGGCACCCACCACGGCCAGCCCGTAACGGGCAAGGCCTACGTCGAAATCACGAACCGGTAATTTTTCATTTAACAGGTAGCAATTAACAGTTAACAGCTGTTCGGCTTGCGCATTTGGCGCTGATTGAACAACTGATAACTGATTAATAGGTAAGCTTTTGGATGGTACCGTCGCCAAAGTTCAGTACGTAGTAGGTGCGGCTATCGAAGCGCTCGATATCGGTGGGGCGGTCCAGCGCGGATAGCAGAGTGGCCTTGGTGCCGTCGGCTACCAGGCCGGTTTTGGGAGTAAAGCCGATATTGGGGGGCATGAGCGAAAACTGGCCGTACTGCACCACAATGGGCTTATTACCAGCCGATAACGCAATGTCGGTGAGCGTAGTAAAGCCCGCTTGGTATTCACTCACCAGGCCCGCCGGACTGACCAGGAAAATCTTGGCAGAGCCCGCGATAAACGGGGCCCCGCTCAGGCTGCTCACCAGAAAGTTATTCCCATCATACACGATGCCGGTGGGCACGGCCTCGGCGGTGGCCGTCACCTTGGGCAGCTTGGCAAACACGCTCAGCTGCCGGGTTTTGCTGTCGCGCTTGATGATGGCATTGGCCCCCGAGTCCACGATATACAGGTTGTTGTCGGGGCCGAAGGTCAGGTTGTAGAGGTTGGTGTTGATGGGCGTAGTGAGCTGCTGGGCCCGCACAAACGCGCCGATGTCCTCGGCGCTGAGGTTGCTGGCCACGTAGGCTGCATCGCCCGCCTTAAACCCCGACACATCCAGCGTATACAGCTTGCCCGTGGCGCCCTCCAGCACGTAAATTATGCCGTTGTGGTAAAGCAGATGGCCGATGCCTTCGGCCGAGCCGTTGGCAATGGCCGAGGCCAGGCCCGTCAGCACCGGGTACGCCTTGCCATCGGTGGTGATGAGCGATACCTGGGCGTCGTTTTTGCCGGTGCCACTCTGCGTCACCCAGGCCTGCCCACTCGCATCGAGGCTCATGCCAATGGGCAGCGTCAGGTTGCTGGCAAATAGTTGGGCAGTGAAGCTGGTAGGCTCCGCCACCAGCTCGGGGTCCTTGTTCTTGCAGCCAGCAGCTAGTACCAGACTTACCAGAACACCCAGGGTGTGTCTTTTCAAGCTCATAGTGATAATAGGTTAAGGATGAGTGCTTTCCAAATGAGAATCTCCCTAAAATAACCTATTTTACTCTCCCCTGGCAATGACTTGCGATAACTTTATGGGTAAGCTTTTTATACTCATCGCGCAGCTGGGTACGGGTCTTGCCCCCGCACTCTACTCGTTTGATTAGTGTATTAGGTCGCCCTCCGTGGCGGACCCTACCCCCGGCCCCCAGCCCCCTCCCCCCAAAAGGGAGGGGCCTGGGGGCCGGGGGTGGGGCTGCCGCTAGAACGATGTACACCAACCCGGAGAACCGCCCCTAGCGCGCATTGTGGCTGCTACGCTCAGCCAATGTTGAAAACGGCAAGCTAAAGCTTACCGCACGGGCGCTTACCCTACACCAGCCAGCCGGCCAGCAGGGCCACGCCCACGATGGCCACGCTGGGCACGCGCTCCCAGAGCAGCAGCAGAAACGTGGTGCCCACCAGCAGCGGGTTGAGGGGCAGGTGCCAGCCGGCCAGCGAGCCCGGCAGGGCCAGCAGGCGGTCGGGCAGCGGGTGATACAGCAGCAGCGCCGCCGCGCACACCAGGCCGGCGCTCACGGCGTTCACGCCTTCTAGTGAGGCTTTTACCACGCGGTATTGGCGCAGGCCATCCCAAAAGCGGATGACGAAAAATATCAGCAGCACGCCGGGCAAAAAGATGCCTACCGCGCCAACCAGCGCGCCCAGCAGCTGCGGGCCGGCGCCGCCGAGCGGCCGCATAGCCAGGGCCCCGATGTAGGAGGCAAACGAGAAATTGGGCCCCGGCAGGGCTTGCACCAGCCCCAGCCCCGACAAAAACTCGGGTCCCGTGAGGTAGCGCTTGTACTCCACAAACTCGGCAAACAGCAGCGGAGCCAGCACCTGCCCGCCCCCAAACACGAGCGAGCCGTTGCGGTAGAAATTCTCAAACAAGCGCACCGGCAGCAGCCGCGTATAGTGCCCCAGCAACGCCGCCAGCAAAAAAATACCCAGCCAAAGCGCCCCGTTGGCCCACTCCACCCGAATGGGCTTTTTGTCGGGCACAATGGCGTGCTTGCGGTAGCGCAGCGTAGTGATGGCCCCGCCGGCCAGCAGCAGCAGCGGCAACACCCCCGGCAGCTGAAAAAAATAGGCTACCATAGCCGCGGCCACCAGCAACGCCACCGAGGTTTTGGTATGAATAACCTTTTCGGCAATGCGATAGGCCGAAAACGCCACGAAGCCCACCGCCACTGGCTGCACAAACTGCACCAGCCTCCCCGTAAACGCCGGGTCGAAGTGCGTGAGCAGCAGCCCGGCCAGCGTCATAATCAGCACCGAGGGCAGGCACCAGATGAGCAGCGTGAGGTAGGCCAGGTTGGGCCCACCCAGCCGGAAGCCGATGGCCGTGATGGTCTGGGTAGAGGTGGGCCCCGGCAGCAGGGCACACAGGGCTTGCAGCTCCAGCAGCTCGGCCGCCGTGAGGTACTGGCGCTTATGCACCAGCAGCCGAAACATCATGGCCAGGTGTGCCTGCGGCCCCCCAAAAGCTGTGCAGGCCAGCCCCGCCACATCACGCAAAAAAACGAAATTCCGGGTGTGGCGCACCTGCCGGCCGGCCCGGCGCAGCGGGGCCATAAAAGGCGGCATAGCAAAGTAAGTCGGCTTCTTGGGCGGCACGGCACGGGCGGGTAGCAGTGCCGAAGATAGAGCCCGACCGCAGCTTAGTTGGCTTTAACCCGCCCTTTACCAAATAAAAAGAACGTCCTGCTGCGCTTGCCGAAGTATCTCTACCGCATCGTTGGGTGAAGCGGTAGAGATGCTTCGGCAAGCGCAGCAGGACGTTCTTCTTGCGCGTGCTACCGCTTACTTCTTTTTCAAGCCCAGCTCAATCAGGCGCTCGTTCAAGAACTCACCGGCCGTGATATCGGCTTCTTTCTTGGGATTGTCGGCCGTCACGAGGTGCGGCAGGGCCGCCAGGCTCATCTCGGAGCGCGGGTGCATGAAGAATGGAATGCTATAGCGCGAGGTGTTCATCTTCTCGCGGGCGGGGTTCACCACGCGGTGAATGGTGCTCTTGAGCACGCCGTTGGTGAGGCGCTGCAGCATGTCGCCCACGTTCACCACAATCTGGTCGGGCAGGGCCGTGATGGCAATCCACTGGCCATCGCGGCGCTTCACTTGCAGGCCGTCGGCGCTGGCGCCCATCAGCAAGGTAATCAGGTTGATATCGCCGTGCTCGGCGGCGCGCACCGCGTCGGCGGGCACCGCGTCGGGGTCTTCGATGGGGAAGTAGTGAATGGGCCGCAGGATGCTGTTGCCGTTCTTCACCTTATCATCGAAGTAGTTTTCCGGCAGCTCCAGGTACAGCGCAATGGCGCGCAGCACGTCTTGGCCGGCGGCCTCCAGGGTGCGGTAGGCCTTCATGGTACTCTGCTCGAAGCGGGGCACCTCAGCGGGCCAGATGTTGGCGGGGTAGTCGTTTTTTACCGGGTCGGTTTCGTCCAGCACTTCCTGGCCCACGTGGTAAAACTCCTTCAGGTCGCCGGTGTTGCGGCCCTTGGCGTGCTCCTTGCCTTTGCTGATGTAGCCGCGCTGGCCCGCTAGCTCAGGCACTTCGTACGTCTGCTTAGCATCGTCGGGCAATTGAAAGAACTCCTGCACGTCGGCATACAACTCCTTGGTTTGCAGCTCGTTGAGACCGTGGTTTTTGAGGGCAATGAAGCCAATGCTCTGGTAGGCAGCGCCTAGTTCTTGCACAAACTTGGCTTTGCGAACGGGGTCGCCCGAGCGGAAGTCAGCCAGGTCGAGCGAGGGAATGTGGTCAGGCAGGTTATCAGCCATACTAAATAGGGATGGGTTACTTGCTGATTATGAATAGGTAACTGCTGGTAGCAGGCCACGCGGGGGGCTGGCTAACGTGCTCAACCAGCCGCCCGCGCAGCCCGCCAGCAGCAACCAGTAGTTACCTACCACGAAGTTAGCACAAAACCTTATGACCGCTAGTTCGCGTACAGGGCGGGTTACTCACCGCCTTCTGTCTCTTTCACATGACCCGATTCACCGCCCCGCTTACCGGCTCGCTTGCCCTCGCTGCCCTGGCCCTGCTGGGTAGCTGCAGCGCCAGCCAGCAAGCCGAAACCTCTACTACCAGCCCCACCGACCGCCCCGCCGCCCTTGGGGCCCAAAGCAGCGGCACTACCGCGGCGGGCGCTGCCCAGTCAAAGGGCGGCATCACGCTCACGCCGTTCAACGACTCGCCCCGGTTTCCGACCGCCGCGCTACGGCTCAACTCGCCGCCCGCGGGCTCCTCGGTGCCCAGCGGCGAAGTTACATTTTCCTACGAGCTAACTAACTTCCAGCTCACCAAAATGACGGAAAGCGAACACGGTATGCAAATGGCCAACTCGATGAAAGGCCAGCACATCCACAACATTGTCGACAACCAGCCCTACACGGCGCACTACGACACCAAGTTCACCAAGCCCATTCCCGACGGCCAGCACGTGGTGCTGTCCTTCCTGTCGCGCTCCTACCACGAGAGCCTTAAGCAAGCGGGAGCCTATGACTTGCGCACCATCACGGTGGGCACGCCGGCCGCCGGCACGCCGCCCACTACCTTCGATGTGAAGGCACCCGCCCTGTTTTACAGCCGCCCCAAAGACACGTACGCCGGCAAGGATGCCCAGAAAATCATGCTGGACTTCTACCTCGTGAACACCACCCTGGCCCCCGACGGCAACAAGGTGCGCGCCACCATCAACGGCACCGAGTTTATGCTC
>CAXTFI010000113.1:0-15179 GCA_964243255.1 uncultured Hymenobacter sp. | reverse complement strand
TGCTGCTTGTTGGCCAGCGTGATGGCGTGCCAGTACTTCATTTCCAGGTTTTGGGGAAACATCTTTTCGGCGGCCTGATACTCTTGAATGGCGGTGGGCATATCGTTTTTCTCCACGGCCAGGTCGCCGGCGTTCATGTGGTCGTAGGCGCGATGCAGCTTCAGCAGGCGGCGCAGCTCGGGCAGGGGCGCGGCGCTGTCGTCCACGCGCAGGTCCACGAGGCGGTCAACCCAGGGGCCTTCGGTGGCAGTGCCGCGCACCACCAGCAGCGCCGCCGACTGCCGGCCCCGAATGTCGCCGCCGGCGGCCTGGGCCGCATCAAGGGCGGCCAGCACGCGCTCGGCCAGGGGCAGGGCGGCGCCGGCTTCGTAGGCCTTGGCCATGGCGCCCCACACGGTGGCGTTCAGCATCATATTGGCCTGCACCGAAAACTGCGTGCCCTGCTGGTGGCCGGCCATGTCCACGCATTTTTTGCCGGTGTGGGTGGCCACGCGGCCCTGGTTGTCCAGGATGGCTACCTGGCGCACGTCGCGGCCTTCGTCGGCGGCCAGCAGCTCGTCGAGCGCCTGCTGGGCCGACTTGCCGCTTTTCAGCAAGGCTAAGCCTCTCAGGCCAAACGACTTATTGGTAAATGACTGGGTGGCCACCACGCCTACGCCGGCCTCGGCCCAACTCACGCTGGTGCCCACCGAAAACCAGTGGCTTTGCACGGCCACGGCCATTTCGCCGGTTTTGGGGTCGCGGGCCACAATGCTGAAGGTGTGGGCCAGCGGGTCGGTGGCCGAGTAGATGGATTGGGCCGCGGCCGGGCAAGCCAGCAGCAGCAAAGCCGCGAAGAAGGGTAGGAGGTTGCGAAGCATATGGAGAGAGGAAAAACGAAAGTAGGCCCAGTTAGCCGTAGCGCGGCTCTTACTGCCAAGGGGAGAGATAGTTTTTAAAGCCTTTACCAAGAGCAAGATGAAAAAGCTGGTTACATTTACGCGGCACCCAGAGTGCGTGCTGATTCCGTTTATTCAGGCTGTTTTTGCTGCATGAAGAAGCCCCGGTTTTTGAGCCGCTTCCTGGCCCTGCCGCCTGCGCAGCGCAGCAGCCAGCTGCGGGTGCGGCTGGCTCAGCTGCTTAACAAGCTGATTCTAGGGCCTTTAGTGAGCGAGCTGCCCGGCAGCGCCCTGCGCTCGGTGGAGGAGCACTCGCTGCGCGACGAGCTGCGCGCCCACGTGGTGGCCACCCGCACGCTGCTACCGCCCCTGGCCGTGACCTATGCGCTGCCCCCGGCGCTGCCCCCCGCTTTTCGCCGCACCAAGGCCTTTGAGGCGCGGCGGGCCTACGTGCTGCGCGACGTGTGCGTGTCGGCGGCCAGCGGCCTCACCTGGCTGCCCGATGCCCCCCTGGCCCTGGCCGAAAGCGTGGGCTGCGTGCACCGCCTCATGGGCTGGGCCGCGCTCACCCCCGAGCTGCTGCTGCCCACCCCCCGCCTGGCCGAAACCGGGCTGCTGGTAGCCTGCCCCCCCGGCCCGTTTTTTCACTGGCTGTTCGAAACCCTGCCCAACCTGCTGCTGGCCCTGGCGCACTGGCCCGCCTTGCGCATTGCGCTGCCCCCCGTGGTGCCCGCCTTTGTGGAGCAGGCGCTGCTGCACCTGCTGGGGCCCGCCGACTACGCCGCGCGCGTGCTGCGGCTGGCGGGCCCCCGGCGGGTGGCCGAGCTGCTGCTGCTCAGCAAAGACGAGCTGGCGGGCTTTGTGCATCCAGCTGATATTCAGCGCCTACGGGAAGCGTTTTTGCCAGCTGAGAGGCAAGAAGGCCACCGGGCGCTCTACATATCGCGGGTGCGCACCGCCAACCGGGCAGCCCAGGGCGAGGCCGAGCTGGAAGCCCAGCTGCGGCAGCAGGGCTTCGAGATAGTGTATTGCGAGGCGCTGCCCCTGCTGGCGCAAGTGGCCCTGTTTGCCGAGGCGCGCCTGATAATAGGCCTGCACGGGGCCGGCCTGAGCCACCTAGTGTGGGCCACTGGGGCCGTGCAGGTAGCCGAGATATTCCCGGAGGGCTGCTTCAATGACTGCTACGCCCGCCTGGCCAGCAGCATGGGGTTTGCCTACGCCCCGTTTTTTTGCGGTAGCTCCCGGTCGGCTTCCCAGGGGGCGGCGCACCTGCCCGTGGCCGATATTGTGGCCTGGCTGGCAGCGCTGGCTTCCGTGCGCGCGGCAGTGCCGGTTGTGTAACCAGGCTTTCACTCCGGGTTTCGCCATGTGAACGTTCAGTTCATCAACCGTTTACCACTGCGAAACACTGCGCGTTCACACTGCGGGACACTGCGTGAAAAAGCCCGGCTAGAATGGTAGGTAAGCGCTGAAATCAGCCTAAAATGGATACCCAATAGCCAAATTCAGGCGCCCGGCCTTGTCGTCGGGCGTGCCATAGTTGGCGCGCAGCGGAATGGCGTAGTCGAAGCGAATGACGAAAAACTGCACGTCGACGCGCAGGCCCACGCCGGTGCCCACGGCCAGCTGCTTGAGGGCCTGGCTGGCCACAAACTGCCCGCCCGGCCGCTGCGGGTCGTTGTTGACGAGCCAGATATTACCCGCATCCAGAAACACCGCGCCTTTCACGTAGGGAAATAAATCCTGGCGGTACTCGATATTACCCTCCAGGCGCAGGTCGCCCACCTGGTCGTAGTAGCTGAAGCTGGTGGCCTGGTCGGTGGCGGTGGGCTTATACGAGCCCGGCCCAATCTGGCGCGCCGCATAAGCCCGGATGGAGTTGGGGCCGCCGATGCCGTACTGGCGAATGTAGGGGAGCGAGCCGCCGCTTGAGTTGCCGTAGGGCAGGCCCACGCCAATTTGCAGGCGGCCCACAATGCGGTTGCCCGACTTGGGGTCGTCGCTGATGCGGTAGTACTCGCGCAGCTCCAAATCGAGCTTGGCGTACTGCGCAAACTGCTGGCCGGCAATAGTATAGTATTCCGTTGGCGACTTCTTGCCCACTACGGCGCTGCTGATGGCATTGGCCGCGTTACCACTCACCTCAGCTATGCCCTGAAAGAAAATTTGCTGGCGGCGGTTTTCGAGTACTTGCTCGTTATAGGTGTAGCGGTAAGAGCTGGCCAGGATAAACTGCGACCGGTAAGCCTGCTGCAAAAACGGCCGCTTGCGCAGCAGGGTGTCAAACACGGCCTGGGTCGTCACCGCGTTGTACGACACGTCAATGAGCTTCAACTCCTGCTCGTTGGTAATCTTGGTTTTCCAGCTATACCCATAATTAGCTGAGTAGCTGGTAGTTGAAAAATAGCCCGAGCGCGACACGTAGCGAATGCCCGCCCCAAAGTTGGTGCGCGGCTGAAAGTCGGAGTTCACCAGCCGCGGGTTCAGAAAAGGCAGCTGGGGCACAATGAGGCGCGGCACCAGCAGCTGGGCATTAATGCCAAACTCGTTGGAAATGAGGCCCGTATTGCTGCGGCTTTCGGCCCCGGCGGGCGCGCGGGTCGACGTTTCGGTCGAAGCTACGCCGTTGATAATCAGCTGCTCGGCCCCGCGCAGTGCCGAGCGGTTGCGGAAGCTCACCGTGAGGCCCGGCCCGGTAAAGCCGTTGCTCTTGCTCACCAGCTGCAGCTCGGCGCGCAGGCTTTTCTTGCGCAGCTGGGTCATCAGGATGTCGGAGTCGAGGCGCGCGCGCCCGGCCGAGTCGCCGGCGGCCGAGGGCCGAAACTTGATTTCGACAAAGCGAAACGTGCCCAGGCTCATGAGGCGGCTCAGGGTTTGGTCGCGGCGGCGCAGCCGAAACAGGCTGTCGGGGTTCAGGAACACGGCCCGCGTGATGGCCCGCGCCCGAAACACGCTCTCGTCGGGGTAGTAGAGATACTTCTCGAAGCGCACCGGCGCGCGCCGCGTAGTGTCGGTGAGCACGTAGTTGGTGTTGAGGCTCACCGTTTTAAGCCAGTAGGGGCGGGTGGCTTTGGCCGGGGCGTCGGCCTTCACCTTGTAGTACACGTTGACCTTGCCGTTGAGCGTGCTATCGACCTGGAAGAGGATGTAGCTGGGGTTGAAGTAGTAGTAGCCTTCGTTCTTGAGGGCCTGGTCCACGCGCAGGCGCTCCTGGGTTAGCACGTCGAGGTCGTAAGGGTCACCCACCTTGAGCAGCGAAGCCGCCTGCGTGCCCCGAATGGCCTTGTCGATGAGCGTATCACGGTCAGGAAAGTGGATTTCCTGCATCGTGTACTGGCGGCCCGGCGTGGCGGTGTAGTTTATCTGGGCCGTTTTGTCCTGGGCAATTACTTCGCTGGCGGTCTGGGCGTTGAAATAGCCACGGTTCTGTAATCTATTAGTTATCAGCGTATTAACCTTAGCGGGTTGCGCCTGGCTCAGCAGCACGGGCGCTTCGCCAAACTTATTGGCCAGAAAGTGGCCCAGGCCCTTGCTTTTGCCCACGCCCAGGTGCCAAAAAAACAGCTTGGGCCGCTGCCCCAGCAGCGAGAAGTTGGGCTGGGGCCGTATCACATCCACCAGCTCGGCTTGCAGCGCGGTTTGGTTGCGCAGCTTATCGGGAGCCTTGAGCATCACCTTACTGCCCGTGTACAGCTTCTGGCCCTCAGGTATGTAGCGCAGCCCCGAGCAGGAAAGTAGAAATAAATTGAAAAGGAAGAAGGAGGAATGAAGAAGTGTGCGTCCGGCACGGCTGGGTTTAGCGGGTACAATGAACGCAGCATAGCGGCCGCAACCAGCCACGGGCTGTCCGCATCGTTTCGACTTCGTGTTAGCGCCCAAAATCAATTCTAAATTCCTCATTCCAAATTCCTAATTCTTCTTAGTGGTATCGCGGCGCATGGTGGTAGGGCGCGCGGTGGCCGAGTCGGTCAGCTGCTGGTCGCTGCGCTGCTTTTGCTCTTTATCCAGTTTGTCCTGCTTGCGGGCATCGCGGCGCTCGTCTTTCACCTCGCGGCTCACCTTGGAAAACAGGTCTTTAAAGTTGTTGTAATCGCGCTGAAACACCAGCGAAGCCCCCGTGCGCACAATGGCCCCGTCGATGTCCTCGTAGGCATTCTGGCGGAAGGCGCGCAGGCGCAGGCGGCCATCGGCCAGCAGGGTGTATTCCAGGCTGAGGTCGCCGGCAAAGTTGCTCACGTTGCTGCCGGCCGTCTGGTTGCCGGTGCCGCCGCTCAAGGGCACGTCGGTGCCCAGGCGCACGGTGAGGCGATTGTTGAGCAGCTGGCGGCGCACGGCCACGTTCAGGTCGGTGCGCGAGCCGTTCGAGCCGCTGCTGTAATCGGCTTGGTTGGTCACGCCCAGGTCGAGGCCCAGGCCCGAGAGGTACTTGCCGGTCAGGCTCTGCAGCTGGTCGGTGAGCACCTGGCTCACCGAGCCGCGCAACTGGCTGGCCACCAGCCCTTCGCCGGCCGCCGACTGGAAGGGGTTTTGCTGAATAAAGCGCCCCAGCACCAGCAAGGAGAACACCTGCTTACTGAGCTCGGAGGTCATGTTCGGCTGGCGCAGGTTGCCCAGCACGGCCTCCACCTCGCCGCCCCGCGCACTACTGAGGGAGCTTTGCGGCAGCGTAATATCGAAGCCGATAGTAGGCTTGCTGAGCTGGTCAGTTACCTTCAGCAACACATTGAACATGATGGCGTTGCGTGAGGTTGTGGTGGCGTTGGGGTCGTCGCTGCCCTGGGCGGCCAGCAGGTCGGCCGGCGCGGCCTTCACCTTGTAAATGGCCGTGATGTTGAGGTCGGCGTTATAGGGGTCGCCGCTCCAGGCAATCGACGAGCCGCGGGCGATAATAAATTCGCGCGTCACCAGGCCGTAGAGCGAGAGCTTATACTTGCCCTGGCGCACGTCGAGGCGGCCGTTGAGGGTGATGTTGTTACTGGGGTCCACGGTAGCCGTTACGGTACCGGCGGCCCGCACGCGCAGGTTGTCGCCGCTCACGGGGTCGACCACGAAGGTGAAGGGCGTCTTCTCGGTAATCGTAATCTGGGCCGTGATGTCGTAGCCGATAGCGCCGCCCGCATCGGTCGAGTCCACTACTACCTTCTTGCTCAGCAGGCGGTTAAGCTTGACGCTTTTATCCACAAACTGCACAATGCCTTCGCGGGCCACCACGCTGGGGTCGGCGGCCGGGTTTTCCACGGTCAGGTCTGAGCCGTTGGCCACCGTGGCGCGGGTGTCGATTTTGATGAGCGAAAGCGGCCCCGTCAGGCGGGTGTCCGAGTCCACCACCAGGCGGCCGTAGTAGAGCGTGTTATGCTGCGAGCGCTTGCTGCGCACGGCCAAAAACTTATCGGTTGTCACGCGCAGGTCGAAGCTATAGTCCAGCAGGTTGGGCGTCAGCAGGTAGCCATTGGCCACCGCCTTGTTGCCCGCCGAATCGAGCACCGTGAAGTTGTTGAAGGCCAGGCCCTTCTCATCAAACACAATGGGCTGGCTCACGAGCCGGAACGGCGCGCCGAGCTGCGGCACCACGAAGCTGGCATCGGGCGAGGTGACCAGGCGGCCGCGCACCTGCGGCGCGCTGGCGCTGCCGGCCACCGTCAGCTGCCCGTTCAGGAAGCCCGTGGCCTGGCTTATCTGCCCCGCCGAGAACGGCTCGGCCGTTTTCACGTTCAGGCGGGCTACGTTCACCACGAAGTCGAGCGGCGTGGTGCCGGTGGTGCGGTAGGCACCTTTCACGGTCACGTCGTTACCCCCACCGCCAGTGAGGCGGGCGTTTACGTCGTAGCGGTCGGGCACCGGGTTATTGGCCTGCAAGGCCAGGTCGCCGAGCACCGTTTTGCTGTACAGCAGGTCTTTAATGGTCAGGTTGGCCGTAAAAGCCTGCTTTTTAGTGCCCAGGTTGCGGGCCACGGCCTCGCCGTTGAGAGTGCCACCCAGCGTAGAATCAGCCTGCCCAATGACCTTGCTCACGATGCCCAGGTTGAACTGCTCGAAGCGCACGGCAAGCGGCGACGTGTTCACGGCCGGGTTCTGACTCTGCACCACCAGCGCCGACGAGCCGTTGCTCAGGCGCAGGGCGTTGGCCACCACGGTGCCATCGGCGTTGTAGCGCACGTAGTTGCCGTTGCCCGCCGTCCAGGGGTCGTAGTTGATAATCTGCTCGGGCGCAAAGGCAAACTGGTAGGCGCTGCCCTTGCCCTGCGCCAGCACCTCCAGCGCGCCGGCCAGCGCCAGGCGCTCGCGGCTGCTGCTGTCGCCTAAAATGGCCACGTGGGTATTTATCTTATTATCAGCCACATTGCCCACCAGGCTGGGCCGGCGCAGCTTCAGGGTCGTGTCCTGGGCGGCGCGGGCCATGCGCAGGGCGTAGTCCAGCTTGCGCGGGTCCGAGCTCACGTCGAGCTTGAGCGAGTCGAGCCGGTAGTTCTGGTAGCGGATAAGCGCAATATTCGTTTGGGCCGTGAGGCGGGCGGCGGCCCGGCTGTAGTCGCCGGCCAGCGTGAAGGGCGACAGCCGCCGCAGGCCCGGCACCAGCCGGCGCAGCAGCCGCGTCTGCTTCACTTGCAGCGAGTAAGTAAACTGCTGGTTACCACTGTTATTGGTGAAAGGCTGCACGCCAGCCAGGTGAAAGTAGCGGTTGATGTGCCGCTGCAGCTCGGTAGCCAGGTCGCCCAGGTGCACGTTGCCGTCGAGCTTGGCCGCGGCCACGTTGGAGTTGAAGTTGACGGCCGTGCGGCTGGCGTTTTGCACGATGCTGCCGCGCACCGAATCCAGGGCAAACGGCTGGTTGTTGTTCACAATCACGAGGCGGTTGCCCGCAAACGTGCCGTTAATCGTGTTCAGGCTGGAGCCCTGCACGCTGGCCGTGAGGTCGCCCTGAATGCGCAGGTCGCCCCCCTTATAAAAGCCTAGCTTCGTGAGGTTTACACCCCGTAGGTTCAGCGATGTTACCTGGTAGCTGGGGTTGCGGCTGTCGCGCAGGTTCACCACGGCCTTCAGGTCGAGGTCGAGGTTGGGGTCGGCGTGGCTGCTGGCCGCGATGTTGTACTTGCCCCGGTCAATATCCACGGTGGTGGCCACGCCGTGGTAGGTGTAGCCGTTGTAGCGGGCGCTCTGCACGTTGGCCGTCAGCTTACCCACCAACGTGTTGGGGTCCTGCAGGTTACCCGTAGCATTAATGCGCCCCGTGCCCGTAATGGTGCCGATGGTGGGGTCTTTCAGCAGCTTGCCCGCATCAAAGTTTTGCACCGCAAACGTGCCCACCAGCGGCTGCTGCCCATTGGCCTGCCTGGCCCCCAGCTTGCCACTAAACGCCACGTTGCCATAAGTCGAGCGCAGCTTCAAATTGGTGTCAAACGCCAGCGTAGTCGGCCGCCCCCTAAACGTGCCGCTCAGCGACACCGTGGGCGGAATGCTGATGTTAGCGGGCACCGTGCCCTTGGGCAGCACGCTCAGCAGGTCGGCTCGCGTGCTGCTAAATTTCTGAATATCAAGGTCTACGTACAAGCGGCCGTCCACATTCGGCAGGCCCACAATGTGGGCCCGGCGCGCCTGCATGGCCGTGTTGCGCAGCCCCACAAAGTCGAAGTTGCGCACCAGCAGGTCGCCGAGCCGGCCGCTCACCAGCCCGCTCAGCAGCACGCTCTGGTTGGGCCCAGTGGTGAAAGGCGGGGTGCCCGCCAGGCTCGGCACCAGGTATAAGATATCCCGAAAGCCCAGCCGCGTAGTGCGCAGGTCGCCGCTCAAGCCCAGGTTGGGCAGGTCGTCGGCAATGCCGCCCAAGCTTTTGAAGTGAATGCCCAGGCTGCGCTTGAGGCGCGTGTGCGGCGTCACCAGGTCGAGGCTATCGAGGCGGATTTCCACCGAGTCGTACACCACGTTGGCCCGCGCCGAGCTGATGGCAAAGCCGCTCTGGTCCTTGCCCGCCAGGTTGTCAATCTTCACCGTGGTCAGGTTCTCGGTAAAGGCCAAATCCCGCGTATTCAGCACTAAATCAGTGAAATGCAGGTGGCTATAGTCGAGCGCCGGGTAGCGCGATTTCAGCTTGGGGTCGTTGAAGTTATCGAAGTTCACCGCCAGCTGGCTCACGTCGGACTGGCCCAGGGTCACGCGCCATTTCAGGGGCGCGGCGCTGGCCTTATCGGCGGCTTCGTCTACCTTGCGCACGGCCTCGGCGGGGTTGATAACTCGCTGCGCCACCGGCACGTTCTGGTTTTGCGAGTAGGCAAACGTGGTGTTTTTCAGCGTGAGCTTGTCGAGGTCGATGCGCTCCTTAGCCAGGTCAATGTTCTTGGCCGTAACGTCGGCCAAACCAACTTTGGCGTCGATGTACTGCGCCGCCGGGTCGTTTTTATAAACCAGGCCCACGTCTTCCAAAGTCGCCTTATTCAGGCCCAAAGTCAACGCCAATGGCTCTTCGGGCTTCTTATCATCCAGTTCGGGCGCGGTTTTGGTTTGCACCATGCGGATGGCGGCGTGGCGCAGCGCCGCGTTATCCACTTTATACACCGAGTTATCCACATCCACTTCGTCCATGTTCACCAGCAGTTCGCCGAGCCTGGCGCGCAGGTCGGAGCCCGCCACCTGGTCGTTCTGCGTAAACAGGATGTTGCTGAGGTGCACCTTGCCAATGTCGTATTTCAGCCCCGAGCTTGTGGTGTCAACCGGCGCCGTGGGGTCGCTGAAGGCCTTGCTAATGAAGTCGTAGTTATTAACGCTGTCGGGCTCGGTGCGGGTCAGGCGCACGCGGCCGTTGGTCAGCTCTACATCCTTGATATTCACCTGCTTATGCAACAAGGCCAGGATATCGACGCTCACGCCCAAGTGGCCCACGGCCAGCAAGGTATCGCGCTGCTGGTCAGCCAGGTACACGTCGTCGAAGTTAATAGCGTGCCGGAAATCCGTGCGAAACGTGCCCAGGCGCACTTCCGTGTGCAGCTTGCCGCGCAGGTAGCCCTCAGCCCGCCGCGCCACAAAGTCCTGCCCCGCCGGAAACTGCAAAAACACAACCACGCCTATTACCAGCACCAGTACCAGCGCGAGTAAGCCAAGAATAACGTACAGAAAGCGTCGTAGATAAATAGGCACAGGCAGCTAAAAAGGGGGGCGGAACCAGGATGACCCGGCAAATAAACCAGACTAAGTCTTCCCCAACGGGAAACTATCGGCCGGGGTTGGGGCAGCGTTGGCAAAACCGTGTTGGGTAAGGTAGCCCAACTCCGGCCTTAACGTTGCCAGGGGGGCTTTCTGGTATGCCGCGCCGGCCGGGCAAACCGGCAGCCGGCCGTTACTTTGCCTCATGCAGCCTATTTCCACTCCCGACTACCGCCCCCTTATTCGCCAGGCTTTCGCCGAAATGGAAAAAGTGGTGGTCGGCCAGCGCGCCCTGGTTGGCCGCCTGCTCATTGGCGTGTTCACCGGCGGCCACATCCTGCTCGAAGGTGTGCCGGGCTTGGCTAAGACCCTCACGGTAAGCACGTTAGCGCAGGTTTTGCACCTGCACTTCCAGCGGGTGCAGTTCACCCCCGACCTGCTGCCCTCCGACCTCGTGGGCACCATGATTTACAACCAGAACCAGTCGGTTTTCGAAGTCAAGAAAGGCCCCATCTTCGCCAACCTCGTGCTGGCCGACGAAATCAACCGCTCGCCCGCCAAGGTACAGAGCGCTCTGCTCGAAGCCATGCAGGAAAACCAGGTCACCATCGGCGACCAAACGTACCAGCTCGACCGCCCGTTTCTGGTGCTGGCTACCCAAAACCCCGTGGAGCAGGAGGGTACCTACCCGCTGCCCGAGGCGCAGGTCGACCGCTTCATGCTGAAAGTGCACGTCGACTACCTCAAAAAAACCGACGAGCTGGAGGTGATGCGCCGCATGGCCAACATGGGTTTTCAGGGCAACGTGCAGCCCGTGCTTACCAAGGAGGACATCTTCGGTATCCGCGACCAGATAAACCAGGTGCAGATTTCGGACACGCTGGAGAAATACCTCATTGAGCTGGTGTTTGCTACCCGCCGCCCCGCCGACTACGACCTGCCCGAGTTTGCGCAGGCCGTGCAGTTTGGGGCCAGCCCGCGCGCCAGCATTGCCCTGCACCGCGCCGCCCGCGCCGTGGCCTACCTCGATGGCCGCGACTACGTGCTGCCCGAAGACATCAAAGACGTGGCCCAGGATGTACTAAACCACCGAATACTAATGACTTATGAAGCCGAAGCCGACGGCATCCGCACGCACGACCTGATTGAGGCCATTTTGCGGAAGGTGCCCATCGCGTAGCAGCCTGGCGTGTCTGGTTTAGCGGCAATCTAACCTGGATAAAATAGATGAAGGGCTAATTTTGAGTTACATACAACATTTCTGGATGAAGCTGCGTTAAAGGCAACGCGGATGCCTGCACTAGCTGGTAGCCGGCCAATTTCACTCTTTCTTCCACCGAAAACACGTTTCCTCATGAAAAAGCCGCTCATTCTTGTCGCCTTGCTGACCGCCGGTGCCTACTCGGCCAGCGCCCAAACTACGACTACGCAACCTGGCCAAACCGTTCAACCCGGCCAACCTGGTACGACAACCACTACCCGTCAGACCACTACCACGCCCGGTAGCACGACCACGACTACCACCGACCCGATGCAGACGCCCCCAGCGTCAACTACCGTAGAATCGACCACCACTACGGCTACCCCCGACACGCCCACCACGGTGAAGCTGCCCGCCGACGCTAAAATCAAATCCAACCGCAAAAAGACCAAAATCAAGTAAACCGCTCATGTAGCGCTGCTTAAACCAAAGGCCCGGCCGCATTCGTGCGGCCGGGCCTTCTTATTTTCCCACAGCTTGAAACAGGCCGCGCTTAGCGGCAAGAGCCAGCGCAGTTCTCCACTCAGGGTACAGGCTGAAAAGCCGCGGGCTGCCGGCGTTGAGCCGGCTATTTGCTCGTCGTCAGCACAGGTTGGATGAACAACAAGCGGACAGCCGGCAGCCCGCCCCGTACCCTGACCGCAGAGACACCCTAGTGGGCCGCCTGCTCCAGAATGCGCTGCATGTGCCCGGCTATCGCCACCCGGTCAAACGCCGCGCGGGCCAGGGCGCGGCCGCGCTGCCCGGCCGCCGCCAGAGTTGGCTGGTCGGCCAGCACCGCTTGGAGCCGCGTTGCCAGCGCCGCCGCGTTGCCGGCGGGGGTATACCAGCCGCAGCCCTGCTGCTCGACTAGTGCTTTGGTCCAGCCCCGGTTGGTTACCACAATGGGGGTGCCCACGGCCAGCGCGTCGTAGAGCTTAGCCGGCGAGTTGGTGTCCAGCACCGGCATAGCCAGGAAGGAAACTACCGCCACATCGGCCAGCGCAAACCAGCTAAACACCGCGTGGCGCGGCTGCCCGCCCACCAGCCGAATGCGCCCCGGCCAGCGCGCCGCCGCCGCCGCTACCAGCGGCGCGTAGTAGCCATGGCCCAAAAATAGAAACACCACGGCCGGGTCGGCCGCCACCAGGGCCTCCGCAGCGGCTACTACCGTGGGTATATCATTAGCCCGGCCAAACGTACCCGCATAAAGTATTGTCTTGCTGCCAGTTAACCCCTGCTCGATGCGCAGCCTGGCCACCACCTCGGGGGTTGCGCGGGCCGCCAGGTCAAGGTCGGTGCCATTGAGTAGCGTGGTAATCTTGCTGGCCGCAATGCCCCGCCCCGCCACGTAGCGGCTCATATC
Source organism: uncultured Hymenobacter sp. (assembly GCA_964243255.1). Taxonomy (GTDB): domain Bacteria; phylum Bacteroidota; class Bacteroidia; order Cytophagales; family Hymenobacteraceae; genus Hymenobacter. The sequence continues at coordinate 2,560 of CAXTFI010000113.1, read as the reverse complement.
GGGCGAGAGCGGCACAATGTGCGCCGCGCTTTCATACAGCCGCTTTTCCAGCGCAAACAGCTGCTGCCGAGCCAGCGCCGTGGGTACCGCCCCCATGGCCACCGGAAAAGAAGGCCACAAGTCCTGCACCTCAAACACCCACGGCACCCCCCAGTGCCGCGCCACCCGGCCCGCCGCCCAGGCCGCCGTGAGCGGCGTGCTGATGCCCCACACCACGTCGGGCCGGGCTATGCGGCGGCCCGCCCGCACCGCCCAGGCCGCGTACTGCGCAAAGGCCAGCGCCCGCCGCGCCGGCCCCATCGTGTTCTCATACGGGACGTTGGCTTCCAGCAGCTCCACGCCCGGCGGCACCCAGGGCCACTCGTGCGTCAGCTGCTGCGGCCGCCAGGCGGGCGTGGTCAGCAGCGTAACGCGGTGGTACTTTGCGATTTCAGCCAGCAGCGTATAGTGCCGGCTGGTGGCCGGGCAGTCGGGGCTGGTATGGTACTGGCTGAAAACGGCAATGTGCATGGTCTCAATGAACAATGAGCAGTGAGCAGTAAGCAATTAGCAAGGGCCTATTCAATAATAATTGCTCCTTGTTCACTGCTCATTGTTCATTACTTCTTTGGTCGGTAGTGCGAGTCGCTGAGTAGGCGCTGGGCGTCTTTGGCAGCCATGAGCTGGGGCAGCGTCACGTCGGGGTGCTCGGCCATGTACTTGCGCACGAGCTGCAGGCCCACCCACTGGCCCACCCGGCCGGGGCAGGTGCGGTCGATTTCGGGCACGTTGGGCCGCTCGCCCACGTACTTCTGAATCTCAAACGGCGTGGTACTGAACAGCAGGTTATGCTCCAAAAAATGCCCCCAAATGCGCGCCTCGTTGAACTGCACATTCTTCAGCTCCTTGCCCGAGTAGCCAAGCAGCAGCGAATCGGGGGTGCAGGGCAGCACCGCGCCCGCAAAGTAGAGGCGCTTGCCCTGGTCCACCATCTGGTCGAGCATGGAGGTAGCCGTCAGCTGGTGCTTGTTGTACTTGTCGGCCACAGCCGTAGCCAGCGCGGGCAACAGGTCGGCCGGGCGGTAGCGCCGCAGCATATACTGCGGCATGTCGGGCCGGTAGCTGGCCTTGGGGCCAGCGTACCAGTCTAGGTTGAGCACCAGTAAGTTATCATTCACAAAGATGCCCTTGCCCAGCAGCCCACTCACGTTGGTAACGGCCACGGGGGGCGTCTTAAAATCGGGAAAATAGTAGTGCACCCGCCCAAACAGCCCCCCCAAATCGTGCCGTAGCGCCGCCGAATCGGGAAAGGCGGCGGCAGTTTCGCGGCCCAGCTTCTGCAAGCCCGCGTTGCTGGCCAGCTGCGCCAGCGCCCGCGCCACCGTATCAGCCGGCACCTGGCCTGCTTGCAAAAAATATTGGGTAAAAACCGGATTGGCCCGCATGAACTGCAACCCTTCGGCCGAATTCTTAATCTGGAAAAAAGCCTGTTCTAAGTGCTTGAGGTGCACGGGCGCGGCGGGCGCATCGGCGGCGGGGTCGGGGCGGCAACTGCCGTCCTGGCCCTGGCGGCAGCCGGCCAGCAGCCCCGTGGCCGCCAGCAGCAGCGCCGAAATAGCAAGAGAGAGTTTCAAACGCAGAGTATTTTTGTGCAAAATTACACGTTTCCAACGCCGTATCCCGTTCCGTAGTGCCAAGCACTGTTTTCCATCTTTTATGAAAAAAATCATCCTCACCATCGCGGCGCTCGCCGTGGCTCCCGCCGCTTTCGCGCAAGTTGAAATTGGCCTCAAGGTTTCGCCCTCCATTTCGTACCTGCGTACCGATTCGCCCTCTACTACTTCTTTCCAAAGCGAGAGCAGCAAGTTCAGCTTCGGCGGCGGAATTTTTATGGATTACTTCTTCGGCGAAAATTATGCCTTTAATACCGGCCTGTTCCTAACGGGCAAGGGCGGGACTATCTCCTACCAAGAGCCTCAACTCCTCGGGGGAGGAATAACGCGGCCCCGAGTTAGCCAAAAAATTGCCGTGCAATACCTGGAAATACCCGCTACTATCAAGCTCTTCACCAATGAGATAGCCCCAGCAACCCGCGTCTATTTCCAGGTCGGTAGCTCAGTAGCCTTCCCAGTTTCGACGCGCATCAACGGCGATAAATTTTACACCGACGCCTACGACAGCAATAACCAAACCGACGCTTCCAAGCACGTTTTCGCGGTCGATGCCAACCTCATCGGCGGCCTCGGCGTCGAGTACCAGCTCGGCAAAAGCACCAAAGTCCTCACCGGCCTAAGCTACCACCACGGCCTGGTCGACCTCGACCGCTACTTCGAAAAAAACCGCGGCTTCAGCGACGTCAACATTAAAAACAGCGTCTTCGCCCTCGACCTGGGCCTCAAATTCTGACCGCAGATTCAAACGGATTAAACGGATTTCGCAGATACGCCCCTGCGGGGCTGACTAGCCAATAAAAAAAGAAAGCCGCCCATAAAGGCGGCTTTCTTTTTTACCATACTGCAAAAATTTGCTAGTCAGCCCCGCAGGGGCGTATCTGCGAAATCCGTTTAATCCGTTTGAATCT
>CAXTFI010000112.1:0-15489 GCA_964243255.1 uncultured Hymenobacter sp. | reverse complement strand
CTACCCGGCCCTGCGCCGCCGCCTGGGGGCGGGCGCGCTGGCCACCGGCCGCGCGGCGGCCGCCCTGCGCCACTACGGCGTAGCGCTGCAGGCCAACCCGCTCGACCATGACGCCCGCACCGGGCTGATAGCCAGCTACCTGGCTTTCGACCAGGTGGGGCCGGCGGCGCTGCTGGCCGCCGGCCTGCCCGACTCGCTGCGGCCGGCCTGGCGGCTGCCGGGGCGGCGGGCCATTACGGCTATCGAGCTGGAGGGCAGCACCATCCAAACCGACGAGCGGCGGCGGGGCGCGGCCAGTTTTGGGCGGCTGGGGGTGGGCAGCCGCCTCAGTTCGCGCCTGAGCCTGGGCCAGAGCCTGAGCTACTACCGCCAGCAAATTGAGCTGGCCCGGCGCGGCAGCCCCGGCCAGGCCGACAGCCGCGCCATCAGCCAGGTGCAGTACCAGGCGCTGCTTACGGTGCAGCTGGCGCCGCGCTGGCAGGCCAAGGCCGGCTACCACACCATCAGCCAGGCTACCAACCACTTGGGCTATCTGGCGCTGGCCTACGCCCGGCCGGCGCTGGTGGTGCAGGCGGGGTTGTACGCGGGCCCGCTGCGCGATACGGCGCGGGTGCAGGCCGACCTGCGCCTCACGGTGTACCCCGGCGGGCGGCCCGGCTTCTACGGCTTTGGGCGGGGCAGCGTGGTGGGCGCGGCGGGCCGGGGCTACCCCAATTTTTTGCTGGGGGCCGGTGGGCGGCTGCGGCCCTGGCTCTGGGCCGAGGGCTGGGGCAGCGCCGGCCGGGTGCCCGTGCTGGCCGAGGCCGATGGCACCTACGTCTACAACCTCTTCGATACGCTGCGCCGCCGGGCCGCCGCCAGCCTCCTTATCTTGGGGCCCCAGCGGCTCAGCCTACGCCTCACGGGCCTGGCCGAAGAGCGCCAGCTGGCCGATTTCAACCCCAGCCGCTACCTGCTGTATTCCCTCACCGCCCGCCTCGCATGGACCTGGTAAAGCCCGCCCTCGCCGCTGCCCTTGCCCTGGCGCTGCTGGCCCCGGCCCGCGGCCGGGCCCAGGCCGCCGACCTGCCCGCCGCCTTTGCCGCCAGCTACGCCGCCGAGGCCAAGGCCGACTACGCCGAGGCCATTGCCGCCCTCAAGCCCGCCTACGCCGGCCTGTATGAGCAAAACCTGCGCCTGGGCTGGCTCTGCTTCTTGGCCAAAAACTACACGCTCTCAGTTACTTACTACCAAAAGGCGGTGGACCAGCGCCCGTATGCCATCGAGCCCAAGTTTGGCCTGATAAAGCCGCTGAACGCACTGGGCCAGGTGGAGAGGATGCTGGGCTTGTACGTGGCCATCTTGCAAGTAGACCCCCAAAACACCCAGGCCAACTACTGGACCGGCGTTATCTACCTCAACCGCAAGCAGTTTGACAAGGCCGCGCGCTACTTCGAGCGGGTTGTTAATCTGTATCCGTTCGACTACGACACCAGCCTGTCGCTGGCCTGGACTTACCTCAACCTGGGCAAAAAAACCGAGGCGCGGGCCCTCTACAACAAGGTGCTGCTCATTCGGCCCAACGACGCCAACGCCCTGGCCGGCCTCAAGCGCCTGTGAGCCGCCAGGACCTAGCTCGCAAGCTATTGAGTAGTACTATACTATAAGCCAAGCTACCCTAGCAGGGCGGCGGGGCCCTGGTAGCCTTCGGCGGGCAGCAAACTCAGCAGCAGGTGCAGGCCGGTGGTGGTGAGCTGGGTGAGCACGGTGGGCTCCAGGCCGCACCAGTAGAGGGTGCGCCCCGCCAGCCGCGCCCGCTGGTTGGCGTTGAAAATGGCGCGCTGGCCCTGCCAGTTGAGCGAGGTAAGGCGCTGGCAATCAACCCAAATAAACGCCTGGCCCACGGCCACCAGCTCGTCGATGGCCTTCTCGAGCTGCTGGGCCGGGCCGGTGCCCTGGCAGTTGCCGCGCAGGCTGAGGCCCGCCGCGGAGGGGCTGCTGCTGAGGCGCAGGGTAAAGGTAGTAGTAGTTTCCATAGCCAGCGGAAGTGTGTAACCTTTTTGAGAATAAGTTACACAAATCTACCACTAAAGAAAGCTTTATCATTGCGGGAAACGCTGATTTTTGCGTGGTAAACTACGGTTTATAATCCCCCGGCTTACTCACCGGCCGCCACCGGTATTTGCAGAAAGAAGCCCGTGCCCCGCCCCGGCCGCGACTGCACCGTAACCGTGCCCCCCAGCAGCCCGGCCCGCGTGCGGATGCCCGCCAGCCCAATGCCCAGGGGCGGGGCCTGCGCCTCGTCGGGGGGCAGGCCCACGCCATCGTCTTCCACGCTCAGGTACAGCTGGCCCTCCTCGTGGCTCACCTGCACAAACACCTCCTGGGCCTGCGCGTGCTTCATCACATTGTTAAGCAGCTCTTGCACAATGCGATAGGCAGCCGTGGCCAGCAGCGGGGGCAGCGGCTGGGCTAGGCCCCGCAGGTTGAGGTCCACGGCCAGGCTGCCCGGAATGCGGCTCACCAGCTCTTGCAGCGCCACGGCCAGGCCAAAGTCTTCGAGGATGGTGGGCGTGAGCTCAAAAGAGATGCTGCGCGTGGCCTCAATGGCCTCATTGAGCAGCAGTTGGCTGGCGCGCACGGCCTCGGAGGGGGGCAGCGCGTCGAGGTGCAGGCGGGTGCCGTAGAGCAGCTGGCCCACGCTGTTGTGCAGGGCTTCGGCAATGCGGCGGCGCTCCTCCTCCTGGGTCGAGAGCACGGCGGCCAGCAGGGCCTGCTGCTGCTGGTTGGCGGCGGCCTTGAGCTGCTCCGAGTCGGTGATGTCGAGGGCAAACACGACTACCTCCTGCCGCTCGGTGTCGAAAAAGCCCGAGCAGTGCAGCACCACCGACCGCTCGTGGTGGGTGAGGGGCAGCACGTAGCTTTCGCGGTGGCCGGCCAGCAGCCGCTGCAAGTGCGGGGCCATGGCCGGAAACACCTGGCCCGCCACCTGGCCCACCAGCTCGTTGTCGGCCAGGCCCAGGCGGCGCAGGGCCGGGCCCACCAGCTCGCGGCAGCGGCCATCGGGGCCAAAGCGGGCCAGCAGCACCGGCATTTGCTGCACAATGGTATCGAGGAGGCGGTTTTTGGCGTTTAGCTCGTCCTGGGCGCGGCGGCGGGCCGTCACGTCGAGCAGCACCAGGCGGCAGGTGCTGGCGGGCTGGCTGGCATCGCGGCCTTCGGCCAGCACCACGCCTTCGAGCTGGCCCACAAAGGGCGCGTCGTCGGCGCGGCGCATGGCCAGCTCGCAGCTCTGGCGCTGCCCCGGCCGGGCCCACAGGCGCGCCAGAAAGCCGGCCAGCCGGTCGCGCTCGGCGGGGTCCACAAACAACGCCAGCCGGCGGCCCAGCAGCCGCTGGCGCTCCTGGCCCAGCAGCTGGCCGGTGCGCAGGTTAAGCTGGCGCAGCGTGCCGCCGGCATCGAGGGTGCAGTAGCCCACGGGGGCATAGTCGTAGAGGTCCAGGTATTCGGCGCGGCTGCGCTCGGCCTCGGCCTGGGCCAGCAGCAGCGCCTCGTACTGCATTTCGAACTCTATCTGGTGCACTTGCAGCTCCTGCACCAGGCGCTGCACATCGGGGGCGGTGCCGGGCAGCAGGCTGGTGGCTACCAGGCCGCGCCGCTCGGCGCGGGCGCGCAGGCCCTGCAGGGCCGGGTGGGCGTCGGCGTCGGCGTCGGGAGCGGGGGCGGGGGATGGCGAAGTGGGGGCGGGGCGTTTCATACGGAAAAGCAGGTAAGCGCGTCAGGATGCAGGGCTAGCCAACCGGCGCGTCACGCAAGCGAATCAATTAAACACAACGACTTGATAGGGTGAGTTTTGAATGAGGAATTAAGAATGAGGAATTAAGAATAATGAGGAATAAAGGAGTAGGCAGTCGTCAATTCTTCATTCCTCATTCTTCATTCCTCATTCTTACTGAGCCGGGAGCTGGCGCTGAAAGTGCAGCTGCAGAATATTGTCGATTTTTTCCTTGGTAAGGGGCTTGCTAACCAGGCCGGCAATGGCGAGCTCGTCGAGGCGGGCCAGGTCGCGGGCGTCCATGGTGGTGGTGAGCATGATGATGACCGTGGCGCTGCGCTGGGCCTGGGGCAGGCCCTTATAGGCTTCCAGAAACTGGATGCCGCTCATGCCCGGCATGTTTACGTCGAGCAGGATGAGGGCGGGCTCGTCGGGGCTGGCGGGCTGGGTCAGCAGGTCCAGGGCCTGGGCGCCACTTTCGGCTACCAGGAGGAGGTCGGTCACATCTAAGCTCTTGAACAACAGCTCGTTCAGAAAATTATTCGTCGCGTCGTCGTCTACCAGCAGCACGCTAGACAGCTTTTTCATGGGCAGCAATTAAATAAAACAAAACGGACACCTTGCGGCGGTTTCCAGGTTGGGGCACCCTTCCCGGACGGAGTGAAAAGTTAAAAGTTGCGCGTTAAAAGTCAAAAACCAGTCAGGAAGTATTTTGACTTTTTAACGCGCAACTTTTAATTTCTCTCTAAGTTCACCCGCCCTCGCTGGCCAGCGGCAGCGCCACGGTAAAGGTAGAGCCCCCGCCGGGCTGGCTGGCCACGGCAATGGTGCCGCCGGCGTTTTCGACCAGGCGCTTCACCATGTAGAGGCCCACGCCCGAGCCCTCGACGTGGGTGTGCAGGCGGCTAAACATGCGAAACAGCTTGCCCTGCTGCGCCTCACTCAGGCCCAGGCCATTGTCGTGCACCGCCAGCACGGCCTGGCCGGCCTGGGCGTAGCCGCGCAGCGCCACCACGGGCGGGCGGGCCGGGGCGCGGTACTTCACGGCGTTGCTAAGCAGGTTGTACACCACCGAGCGCAGGGTTTTGGGGGGGCACTGCACCGCCAGGCCCGGCGCAATGTCCACGGTGAGCGTGGCCTGCGCGGCCAGCAGCAGCGGGGCCAGGTCGAGGCGCACGGCCTCGACCTGGGCGGCCACGGCCACGGCCTCGGCGGCCTCCTGCTGCAGCTGGCCCATGTCGGTGAGGTGCCCGATGGTTTGCTGAAAGCGGGCCACCGAGTCGCGCATCAGGCCCAGGATGCGCAGCACCAGCGGCACGGCCAGGGCGGCGGGCGGCAGGTGCGTGTGCAGGGCCGCCAGCAGCGCCTCAATGTTGGTAATGGGCGCCTTGAGGTCGTGCGAGGCGGTGTACACAAACGTGTCGAGGTCGGTGTTGGTGCGCGTGAGGCGGTTGTTGGCGTCGCCCAGCGCGGCATTAATGGCCTGCAGCGCTTCGTTGAGGGCCTGCACCTGCTGGCGGGCCAGCACCTGCTCGGTTACTTCGGTGCCAATGGCAATGAGCCCGCTCACGGCCTGGTTTTCATCAAGCAAAGGCTGAAACAGGAAGTTAACATAGGCCTGGGTGGGCTGGTCGGTGTGCGCCCTGGCCAGGGCCACGGGGGCCTCGGTGAGGGCATAGGGCTGGCCGGTGCGCAGCACGCCCGCCAGCACCTGCTCAAAGCCCTGGCCCGCCGTGTCGGGCACGGCCTCGAAGTAGGGGCGGCCCAGCGTGTGGGCCGGCGCCCGGCCCCAGATGCGGCCCACCGCCGCATTGGCCAGCTCTACTACCAGGGCGGGGCCGCGCAGGATGGCAATGGCCACCGGGGCCTGCTCAAAAATGCGCTGCAGCTCGGCCTGCTGCGCCTCGCGCTGCTGATGGGCCTGCACCCGCTCCGTTACGTTGAAGGCAAACACCGAGACGCCCACAATCTCGCCTTCTTCGCGGTAGGCCTGGTACGTGAAGCTGAAGTAGTGGGGGCCGGCCGCCGGGCAAGGAGCCGGCACCTGCTGCACTACGCCCCGGTAGGGCGTGCCCGTTTGGTACACCTCGTCGAGCAGGGCCAGGAACTCGCGGGCCGCGGGCTGCACCTCGGCCATGGGGCGGCCCCGCAGCAGCTGGCCCGGAAAAAACGCCTGGTAGGTGGGGTTGAGGTACTCGATGCGGTGGTCGGCCTCGCGCAGCAGGCAAATAGCGGCCGGGGCCTGCTCAAAGAGCTGGTACAGGTTTTCGCGCTCCTGAATTTGACGGCGCACGGCGGCCTGCACGGCGGCTTGCAGCGTGTCGGCCTGGCGCTGCGCCAGCACCTTATCGGTCACGTCGAGCGCAAAAGCCAGAATGCCCTGCGGCTGCCGCTGCCCGTCGAAGAGGGGCTGGTAGATGAAATCGACGTAGCGCTGCGCCGCCTGGCCGGTGGCTTGGTTGGGCAGCAGCACCGGCATTTCGGTGCCCACAAAGGGCTGGCCCGTGGCGTACACCTGGTCGAGCAGGCTCCCAAAGCCCTGCGCTACTACGTCGGGCACCACCTCGGCCACCGTGCGGCCCAGGGCCGCGCGCCCGGCCACCAGGCCCTGGTACTGGTCGTTGAAGAACGTGTAGCGGTGCGCGGGGCCGGCCAGGGTGGCAATGGCGGCCGGCACCTGGCCCAGAATCTGGCTCAGCAGGCCCTGCTGGGCGCGCAGCTGCTCGCGCTGGGCCTGGGCTTCGTGCAGGGCGGCGTGGGCCTCGGCGGTGCGGGCCGCCACGCGGGCCTCCAGCTCGTCGTTGAGGCGCTGCAAATCGCGCTGGGTGCGGCTCAGGGCCTCGTTGGCGGCCCGCAGCTCGGCGTTGCTGGCTTGCAGCTCGGCGTTGGCCGTGGCCAGCTCGCCGTTGAGCTCCTGCACCCGCTGGCGGGCCAGCACCTGCTCGGTTACTTCCACGGCCACGTCGACCACGCCCAGCACCTGCCCCTGCGCATCATAAAATGGCTGGTACACAAAGTTATAGTAGGTAGTTTGCAGCTCGCCGTGGCGCTGCATCCGGGCCGGCACTTCGGTGCCCGTCACGGGCACCTGCGTAGCCAGCACCTGGCGCAGCAGCTCCTCAAAGCCCTGGCCATTGAGCTCGGGCACGGCCGCCAGCAGCGGCTGCCCGAGCACCTGCTCGGGCGTGCGCCCCCACTGGGCCGTCATGTGGGCATTAACGGCCGCGATGCGCAGGGCGGGCCCCTCAAACAGGCTGATGGCCACCGGGGCCTGGGTAAGCAGGGCTTGCAGGGTGTTGCGCTCGGCCTCGGCGGCGGCCAGGGCCTGCTGCTCGCGGGCCTGGCTTTGGCGCAGGGCTTCCTCGGCGGCCGTGCGGGGGGGCCCGTTGGGGTCGGTAAAGCTCACGACCAGCAGCGGCCCGTGGCGCCGGGCGGCCAGGTGAAAGTCGCCATCGGGCTGGTCGGGCTGGTGGTTGGCTGGCAGCTGCTCTACGTTGCCCGAGCGCCAGGCCCGCTCATAAAAGGCCCACACGCCCGTGGTGCGGGCGTGCGGATGCAGGGTCAGAAACGACTCGGCCGGGCGCGCCGGCAGTTGCAGCAGGTGCTGGGCGGCGGGGTTCAGCTGCTCGTAGGCCAGGTCGAGCATCGCGCCCCCGCCGGGGGCCAGCACCGGCCGAAACAGGATAATGCCCGTTAGCGAAACGGCAAGCAGCGTGCGCAGCAGCTCTTCCGAAACCGGCACGTCGGCCGGCAGCAGCGGTAAACCAGATTCAGCCATTAGTGAAGCAAAGCTCAGGATACTTAACAGGTTATAGCTGAATCTGTTTCGGGCTTACCCGCGCCGCCCGCGCCTACACCTCTTCCAAGGCCCGCACGCCCAGCATCAGCTGGCCGGTGGGCAAGCCCTGGTGCAGCACCCGGCGGCCGTAGAGCAGCGCCCGCCGCTGGCCCAGGCCCGGAAAGTGGGCCTCCAGCACGAAGCCCTCAAACTCGGCGGCCGGGCGGCCATCGTCGAGCAGCTGCTGCAGCTGCTGGTGCAGGGCCGGCTGCTGCCAGGCCCCCCCGCCGAGGCTAGCCAGCGGCTGCCCCAGCAGCCCGGCCAGGGGCTCGCCAAAGGCATCGGCAAAAGCGGGGTTGGCGCTGAGCACGCGCAGCTGGGCATCGAGGGTAAGCTGGGGCTCGCGGCCGCCGGCCTGCAGGCTGTCGGTGAAGCGGGTGTGGTCCTGCAGGCGGGTTTCGAGCACCTTCAGGGCCGTAATGTCGGTGAAGGTGAGCACGGCCCCGTTGATGTAGTTATCAAACGAGCGGTAGGGCAAAATGCGCAGCGTGTACCACTCGCCGCGGGTGGTTTGGATGTTGGTTTCGATGGTGGTGAGGCGGTCGAGCACCTGCTGCACATCGCGCAGCAGGTGCTCGTGGTGCAGGCTGGAGGTAAAGTGGGCCAGCGGCCGGCCCACATCGGTCGGCACCATGCTGATAATGCGCCCCACGGGCGGCGTAAACCGCTTGATTATCAAATCATTATCCAGAAAAATAATGGCGATTTCGGTGGCGTCGAGCAGGTTCTTCATGTCGTTGGCCGTTTGGCTCAACTCCTCGGTTTTGGCCAGGTACTGCAGGTTGAGGGTCATCAGCTCCTCGTTGAGGCTCTGCATTTCCTCCTTGTTGGTCATGGCTTCCTCGTTGGTGCTCTGCATTTCCTCGTTGGCGCTTTGCAGCTCCTCGTTGGTGCTTTTGAGTTCTTCGAGGCTGCTTTCCATCTCCTCCACGGTGGTTTGGAGGCGGTGCTTGGTGTAGTGCAGCTCCTTGTTGAGGGCGTCGAGCGCAGCTTCGTGGGGCGCGCCGTTGGGGCCGGCCTCCCCTTTGGGCGCCCGCGCCCGGCGCGGGGTGGGCTGGTCCTCAAACACGACCAGCAGCAGGCCGGCCAGGGCTTCGGGGCCGGCCAGGTGCTGCACCGACAGGCGCAGCAGCAGGTGGCCGGCGTCGGTGCGCACGCGCACATTGTCCACCACCACGTCTTCGTGGGTTTGGGTGGCGCGGTGCACGGCCCCGCTGATTTCAAAGTTGAGCTCCTCGCGGGCCATCTCAAAGAGGTTCATGCCGCTGAGGCCGGGGGCGGGCTCGAGGTACTTGCCGGTGCGGCCGTTCACGTACAGGATTTCGCCCTTGGCATCAATCACCACGGCGGGCGGGGCGTAGGCTTGCAGCAGCCTTTTTTGCACCAGCGCCGCAAAGGTGTTGGTTTGGCGCTGCGGGGAGGCAGAAGCGAGCATAAGGGCCGTGGAGGGGGTAACGGGCGCGTGCCGCGCAAACGAAAAAGGAAACTTGAGCAGGTGCGGCAGCAAGGCCGGCCGGCTGCTGCGGCGCGAAATTTTCCATTTCACGTCCAGTGGTTGAAATAAGTCCTGGTAGCCGGTTATGTTTTCGCTGGGGCCCAAAAAAAGCAACCCATTGGGGTTCAGGGCATAATGAAACACGGGCAGCAGGCTCTTTTGCAGCTCGGCCGAGAGGTAGATGAGCAGGTTGCGGCACACCAGCAGGTCGAGCTTGATGAAGGGCGCGTCCTTGTTGATGTTGTGCAGGGCAAACACCACCACGTCGCGCACTTCCTTGCGAATCTGGTAGTGGCCGTCGGTTTTTTGAAAGAAGCGCGCCAGCCGCTGCGGGCTCACGTCGGCCTCAATGTTGGTGCCGTACTGCCCGGCGCGGGCAAAGGCGATGCCGCCGGCCGAGATGTCGGTGGCAAAAATCTGGAGCTGCAAGTGGTGGCCGTTGAGCTTAAGCTCATCCACGCACTCGAGCAGGAGCATGGCCAGCGAGTAGGCCTCCTCGCCCGTCGAGCAGCCGGGGGCCCACACCCGCACGGGGGCATCGGTGGCCTTGCCGGCCAGCAGCGGCCGCAGCAGCGCCTTGAGGCCGGTGAAGGCCTCGGCATCGCGGAAGAACTTGGTTATGCCAATCAGCAGCTCGCGGAAGAGCTGCTCTACCTCGCCGGGGTTTTCCTGCAGGTAGCGCACGTAGTCGGTAAACGCCTTGATTTGGTGCGAGTTCATGCGCCGCTCAATGCGCCGAAACACCGTGTTGCGCTTATAAAAGCTGAAGTCGTGCCCGGTTTGGGTGCGAATGAGCAGAAATATCTTCTGGAGCGCGTGGCTGGGCTGGCTCGGCGAGGCGGGGCGCGCCTCCAGGGGGCGCTCCACGTAGTCGAGCAGCTGGGCGGGCAGGCGCTCGGGCGGCAGCACAAAGTCGACAAACTCGGTGGCCAGCGCCGCGCGCGGCATGGCGTCAAACTGGGCCGTGGCGGGGTCCTGCACCATCACCATCCCAAAGTTTTCCATCACCAGCTTCAGGCCCACGGTGCCGTCGGCCCCCAGCCCCGAGCAAATGATGCACACCGCCCGCTCGCCCATGTCCTTGGCCAGGGCCTGCAAAAAGAAGTCGATGGGCTGGCGGCGGGCCGCCGGCTGCGTGGGCGCCAGCAGGTAGAGGCAGCCGTGCAGTATGCTCAGGTCGTTGTCGGGCGGAATAACGTACACGTGGTTGGGGTGCACGCGCAGACCATCGGTGGCCTCGGCCACGGGCAGCGGCGTAAAGCGCTGCAGCACCTGCGTAAGCTGCTCGCTGTGGGCGGGGCTGGGCGGGCGGTGCAGCACCACCACCACGGCCAGCCCACTCTGGGGCGGCAGGTGGGTAAAGAATTTCTCAAAGGCTTCGAGCGCGCCCGCCGAGCCGCAGAGGGCTACCACCGCAAATTTGTCGGTGCCGCTGCCGCCGCCGCCGCCGCCGGGGGGGCTGTCGGGGGAGCGGCTCGCCGCCTGCTGGCCGCGCGGCGAGCGCGGCGTCACAGATTCGGCCCCGATGGGCGCGGCCGCCCCGTCCGGCTCCGGCGTGGCATCGGGTGCGAGAAGGTTTTTCATAAAAATATAAGCCGGAAAATCTGATAGCTAAGCTGCACACCTGCAAAAGCTTACCATTGGCCCGCCCTCGGGCTAATTTGAAATGCCTTGCTAAGTTAGCAGCCCGGCCGCGTTATCTATTTAACCAGGGCCGTCGTACTTCCTTTACTCCCGTATTCTTCAGCTAGCCGCCCCGATGGCTGGTCCATTTTTTCAGCTTTCCCTCCCCGTGCCCAGCCCTACCCACCTCATTGTTATTGGCACCTCGGCCGGCGGCATGCCCGCCCTCACCACCCTGGTGGCGCAGCTGCCCGCCACGCTGCCCGCCGCCGTGCTGGTGGTGCAGCACCTGGCGCCCGAGTCGACGGGCGAGCCTATGGTGGCCCGGCTGGCTTCCTACACCGGCCTGCACTGCCAGCTGGCCACCCACCTCATGCCCCTGGAGGCGGGCTGCCTGTACCTGGCCCCGCCCGACCGCCACCTGCTGGTGAAGGACAACCACCTGCTGGTGACCAAGGGCCCGCGCGAAAACAGCTACCGCCCCGCCGCCGACGCCCTGTTTCGGTCGGCGGCCGTCACCTTCGACTCGTGCGTGGTGGGCGTGGTGCTCACCGGCATGCTGCACGACGGCACGGCGGGCCTCGACTTTGTGAAGCGCTGCGGCGGGGTAACCGTGGTGCAGGACCCCGCCGAGGCTGAGTTTCCGAGTATGCCCGAGAGCGCGCTGCGCGGCGTGGCCATCGACCATGTGGCCACCCTCGATGCCATGGGCCCGCTGCTAACGCAGCTGGTGAGCCCGGCCCGGCCGCCCTCACCCCCCAACCCGCTGGCCATTCCCCACGACCTGCGGCTCGAAGCCGCCATTGCCGAGCGCGTGGTGGGCACCACCGAGCAAGCTGACGAGCTGGGCCACCGGGCGCCGCTTTCGTGCCCCGACTGCGGCGGTGCGCTCTGGGAGCTCAACCAGGGCAAGGTGCTGCGCTACCGCTGCCACACCGGCCACGCCTACACCGCCGATGCCCTGGCCGAGCTGTCGCAGCGCGGCCTGGAAGAAAGCCTGTGGGTGGCCCTGCGCATGATGGAGGAGCGCAAAAACCTGCTCAGCAGCCTGGCCGCCCACGGCGAAGGCCACTGGAGCACCCAGCAAACCGCGCGGGTAGACGAGATAAAGCGCCACATCAACCGCCTGCGCGAGTTTTTGCTGGCCAGCTCCGAGGGCGGGGCCACGGCCCTGGGCTAGCGGCGGGGTGCGGCCGTTGAGTTCTAGCTCGTCCTCCCGATTACCTCACCCCCTAGCCCCCTCTCCAAAAAAGAGGGGGAACTAGCCCTAGTTCTAAAGTCTAGTCTAAAGCTAAAAACTAGTTCCCCCTCTTTTTTGGAGAGGGGGCTAGGGGGTGAGGTAATCGGGAGGCATTTTTAAACTAAGCCGCCAGGTCAGGTAAGAATTTCATTCTCTGCTGCGTTAAGGGTGCCACCGGCGCTTGGTTTGCCGTTCACCTATCCTCTTGCGCAGTATGGCTTTTTTTCCGCTTTGGCACGCCGGTCCCCGGCCCGCGCCCGCTACGCCTCCCAGTAAAACCCGCGAGTGGACCAGCTCGCTGCTGTTTGCCCTTGTGGCCGCTACGCTGCTGCGCTGGTCGGCGGTGGAGGCTTACGTCATCCCGTCCGAAAGCATGGAGCACTCGCTGCTAGTGGGCGACTACCTGTTTGTGAGCAAGCTGCACTACGGGCCCCGCACGCCCCAAACGCCGCTGCAAGTGCCCCTCACGCACCAAACCGTGCCGCTGCTGGGCATCCAGAGCTACTCCGACCTCATTCAGGTGCCTACTTATCGCTTGCCGGGTTTCAGCTCGGTGCAGCGTAATGATGTGGTGGTGTTTCACGTGCCCCATGAGCAGCAGCGGCCCGCCGACCTGCGCACCTACCTCATCAAGCGCTGCCTGGCGGTGGCCGGCGACACGCTGGCTATCCGCCAGGGTCAGGTCTTTGTCAATGGCCGGCCCGCTACCCCGGCCGGCCAGCCCCAAACCACTTATTTCCTGGCCGTGGCCCAGCCCAACGATGCGGTGCGCCAGGCCCTGCACGACCACGGCGTGGTCGATTATAGCCAGCCCGACGGCCTGCCGGCCGCCAGCACCAACCCCGCCACCGGCCAGCTGGGCTACTTCATCAGCTGCCCGGCCGCGATGGCCGCGTACTTCCAAAAGCAGCCCTACGTGCAGGCGCTCACCGTGCCCGAGCCGGCCGCGGCCCTCTTCCCCGATGTGGCCGACTTCCACAGCTCCGGGGCCGCCAGCGCCGTGCCCACCCACTGGCAGCTTGATAGCTACGGCCCGCTGCCGGTGCCCAAAAAGGGCCAGACCATCGCGCTCACGCCCGCCAACGCCGCGATTTATTACAAAATAGTGAGCCAGTACGAGCACAACGCCGACATCACTTGGCAGGATGGCATGATGCAGCAAAACGGCCAGCCGCTGACCAGCTATACCATCAAGCAGAACTACTACTTCATGCTAGGCGACAACCGCCACAACTCCGAGGACTCGCGCTTCTGGGGCTTCGTGCCCGAAGACCACGTGGTGGGCAAGGCCATCTTCGTCTGGCTTTCCCTCGACCCCTACGCCGACTTCTGGCACAAGGTGCGTTGGAATCGACTATTACGACCCATTAGCTAATTTATTATCAATCAATGTTTTATTAGTTGATAATAACCTTATTGCGGCTTCAGCAGTAAAATCACCCAGTTAATCACTTTTCTCCTTTTCCATGAAACTCTCCCATTTGCTGCTGGCCGCCGGCTTGTTTACTTGCACCGCCGCCTCGGCCCAGACCACTCCTGCCTCCACCACCCCCGGCACCGCCCCCGGCGCGCCGGGCACCACCACGGCTAGCCCCAGCGCCGTGCCCAGCGGCACCGCTCCCGAGCAGGCCAGCCCCAATGGTGCCGTGAGCGCCGGCGAAGTATTCACAAAAGGTGCCCCTACGAGCACCACCAGCGCAAGCGACCGCCGCATGAAGCGCCAGCAAAGCAAAGCCGCGAAAGGCGACGGCAAAGGCAAGATGAAAACCAAGATGTAGGTTACCCAAGCGCTACCTAACGGCAGCGTGTTAAGCCAAAAGAGAAGGCCGTTTCCCTAGTGGAAGCGGCCTTCTCTTTTGGCTTAACACGCTGCTTGTGATATAGCTAACTCAAGTTGGGGCGTATCCCGCGCCCGTCCGCCGGCTTGCGCCGGCCGACCGGGGAAGGACCCACCTGAAAAGTTGGTAAGGCGGCGCGATACGCCGCAACTTGGGTTGGGTAGGGTGCGGGGCTTGCTCCCGCCCGGCGCTCGCTTCGTTGAGTCTGTTTCGTTCAGCGCCGGGCGGGGGCAAGCCCCGTACCCTATTTAACCACCACAAGTTTAACCACCACAAGTAGCCTGATGGGCAAAAGAAAAGGCCGTTTCCACTAGGAAAACGGCCTTTTTGGTAGCGGGGACTGGACTCGAACCAGTGACCTTTGGGTTATGAGCCCAACGAGCTACCAACTGCTCCACCCCGCACTGTTTGGTAGTACAAAAGTAGTTAAAAAATCTCTAAAAACAAGCGGTTGACGAGCAGAAAGCGCGTTTTGGTCCTGACTAGCTGATAGTCAGGACCAAAAATAGGCGCCAGGGGCGCTGGCTTACACAGCGAGCAGTCTTTTTAGAGTGCCACCCGAGTTGCCCTAAGCGGAAGTGGTGGTTTGGCCATCCGTTTTTTGCTGGCCGCTTTCTACGGGCACGTCGGTGGCCTGCTGGCCCATGCGCTCCGGGAGGTGGCCGTTGCCGGGCTTGCTGGGGCCGGCCTGGCTGCCGCGCACCTCAATTTGGTGGCGCTTGGTTTTTTCCTCGTTTTTGGGCACCGACACGTGCAGGATGCCATTCTCAAGGCGCACCTCAATGTGCTGGGCGTCGGCCACGTCGGGCAGTTGGAAGGAGCGGTTGAACGAGCCGTACTGGCTCTCGATGAGGTGATAGCGGCGCTCGTTGCGCTCGCTTTGGCTGCGGCGCTCGCCCGAGCGCGTGAGGCGGCCCTGCTGAAACTCTACCTTGATGTCTTCGCGCTTGAGGCCGGGCAGGGAGGCTTCTAGCTCGTAGCTGCGCTCGGTCTCGTAGGCATCGACGTGGGGCGAGTAGCGGCTGAGCCCGCCCGAGCGGGTCATCGACTCCTTGAAAAAGCGGTCGAGCATAGTGCTGAAGCTGCTGCCGGGGCTCGGAAACTGGTCACCGAAGCCGTCGGAATACCGTTGGATTGCCATTGGGATTGAGAGGAAATAAGGTGAAGAGAAAAACGTTCTTTGCACTTGTTTTTCAAACACTAGGTTATAGCAGCACTTGCGCGCTGCCTAGCCCCGGCGGCCGAAAGCCCGCGCGAAACAGGGGGTGGGGCAACCCGTATTTGAGGGCGGGCGCGGCACCGGGCTTAGCTTGCAGGCTTTGAAGCTGGCTGAGCCGCTTACTTACTTGCCTCCTGCTTTATGTCGCCCAAACGCCCGGCCGCGCTCGCCTTCATCTTCGTCACGATTCTCATCGACGTTATTGGGCTGGGGGTCATCATTCCGGTGCTGCCCACGCTCATCGAGCAGCTCACGGGCGAGGGCGTGAGCCGGGCCTCGCAGTACGCGGGGTGGCTCTCGTTTGCCTACGCGGCGGCGCAGTTTGCGTTTGCGCCGGTTATCGGGGGCTTGTCCGACCGTTTTGGGCGGCGGCCGGTGCTGCTGGCCTCGCTGCTGGGGCTGGGGTGCGACTATATCTTCTTGGCCCTGGCCCCGAGACCCGGCTCCCGCTTTCCGCATCCCTTTCAGCCGCGCGAGGATGT